>JANYFB010000083.1 GCA_025362955.1 Akkermansiaceae bacterium | reverse complement strand
CCGAACCATGGGCGGAAAATTTCCTCGTGCTCCTTCAGGCCTTCGGTGGAGTTGCAGAAAATGACGCCTTGTTTTGTCAGCTCCTCCTTCACGTTCGAGTAGGCGGCTTCCGAGTCGAACTGCGCTTCCACTCCCGCGAGGAATGCGCGTTCTTGTTGGGGAATGCCGAGTCGTTCGAAGGTCTCTAACACGTCGGCTGGCACGTCGTCCCACGAGCGTTTTGGCTTCTCGCCATCGGATAGATAATAACGGATGATGTCGAAGTCGATGGCATCCAAATCCTTCGTTGCCCAGTTCGTGGGCATGGGTTTTTCCTGGAAAACTTTGAGCGCCTTGTGACGGAATTCACGCACCCAGTCGGGATCGTTTTTTACGTTAGAAATGTAATCAACAGTGGCGGAGGTCAGACCTCGTCCGGCATCGAATTTATTGCGCTCGGGAAACGTGAAGTCGCCCTTGCTGCGGTCGATGTTGATCGCTTCACGGGTTTCATGGTCGAGAACGTCGGTGGTGTCGTAGGACATGATAGATTTGAAATATGATTCCTTACGCCAGAGCAGGCTCCTTGAGAAATTCGTAGCCGTCTTTTTCCAGCTCCAGAGCAAGTTCTGGGCCGCCGGAGCGGACGATTTTTCCCTCGGCCATGACGTGGACATGGTCCGGCTTGATGTAGTCTAGCAGACGTTGATAGTGGGTGATGAGCAACATCCCGCGATCCGGGGAGCGCATCGCATTGACGCCTTTCGCTACAATTTTCAGCGCGTCAATATCGAGGCCGGAGTCGGTTTCATCCAAGATGCAATACTCCGGTTCGAGCATCATCATTTGGAGGATCTCATTGCGCTTTTTCTCCCCACCGGAAAAGCCTTCGTTCACGGCGCGGGCGGTGAACTTACGGTCCATTTCTAGCAGATCCATCTTGGAATAGAGATTTTTGTAATAGGAAACGGCATCGATTTCCTCACCCTTCGGCAGGCGGGCTTGCAATGCAGCGCGAATGAAGTTCGCGTTTGAAACGCCGGGCACTTCTGACGGATATTGAAAAGCGAGGAAGATGCCTCCGCGTGATCGCTCGTCGATGGATTGGCCGAGGATTTCCTCACCGTCCTGAGTCACCGAGCCGCAGGTCACGAGGTAGCTGGAGTGACCGGCGATGACTTTTGATAGAGTCGATTTGCCTGACCCGTTAGGTCCCATGATGGCGTGTATCTCACCCTTGGGAATTTCGAGGGTGACGCCTTTAAGTATTTCGGTGCCATTTTCCAGAGTGGCGTGAAGATCGTGGATGTGGAGGCTCATGGGTGGGAAAATTTGAGATCTGAGATTCAAAATTTGAGATTAAATGGCGACAAGTTTTCCGCGCAGGGTGACTTCCACCCCTTCGATGATCGCGCCGGGCGGAAGGTCGAGGACATCGGCTAGATTGATGCCGGGCTTGAAACTGACGTCGTGAATGACGCCAGTGGTCGCGTCATGAAAATGACCATGTTCGCTGAGATTCGGGCAGTAGCGGGATGATTCGCGGTCGAAATTCACCTGCCGGATGATGCCGTGCTGGACGAGTGCTTCGAGGCAGTTGTAAACGGTCGCCAGCGAAATATTGGGCAGGCGGTCCTTCACACGCATGAAGACGTCGTTCGCAGTCGGGTGGTTCCGCTGTTGCATCAAGGTGCGATAAATCTCTTGGCGCTGACGTGTCATTCTCAAGCCTGAGATTACTTCGGGAATCTCAATTTCTTCAGAAATTTCAAGGTTTTTGCTGACCATGGCGACGGCAAGCTAGGGTCGAATCGGCCAATATCAAGAATTATTCTAATTATAAAAAGGCGTCCAAAGGAGCAAGTCGAACCATCATCGTCATCACTCTGGAGGGTCTGTGGCTAGGATTGGGATGCAATCCACTTCGCCAGCGGGCTTGCCACTTCGCATGAATTGTGTCCTTTTTCGGGCGCTGATATGAGCACGCTCACCGACACCATCCCCGCAGTCTGCCCCGAGCTTGGAATCGAGGTTCCTGTTTCCTCCATCGACCGCGAGTTGCGGAAGCTCTGGGAACAAGACGAAGCACAGACAAATGCTTCCCTGATGAACCTCGTGGTCTATTCGGAAAAATCCGGAGCCTTGGTTGCCAACTCAGAAATCATCCGCGATCTCACCCGCGAGCACGCCTGCCGGGCGATTCTTGTGGAAATCGATCCCTTCGAACCGACGGCTGGTCTTCGGGCTTGGATCACAGCGCACTGCCACCTTGCGGATGGGCGGAAATCCGTGTGCTGCGAGCAAATCGCCTTTTATCTAACTGGCCGCGTCCCTGGCCGCTTCCGCAACACCGTTTTCGCCCATCTCAACTCAGACCTGCCGCTCGTCTTCTGGTGGCAAGGCGAGCTATCGGATATTCTAACGGAACGTCTCGTGAGCGTCATGGACCGCCTCATCATCGACAGCTCTGCATGGAAAGATCCGGCGGCGTCGTTTGCTTTGATTGAAGACGCCGCCGAGGCAAATCCCGACATCGTCATCCAAGACCACGCCTGGACCCGCTCATGGCAATTCCGCGTGGGCATTGCCAGCTTGTTCGATGATCCGGTCGCCCAGGAAGCCTTGCCCGGGATCAATCAAGTGGAGATCACCTATCATCCCGCCCACCGGAATTCTGCGTTGCAAGTCCTCGCATGGCTCGCCATCCAGGCGGGCTGGAAAGACCGTGATCCCAAGAACTCCTTTGTCTTCACTTCCAGCACGGGGACGGAAATTTCCGCAACCCTCATCGAAGATCCCGCCGCGCCGCCGCTTGGTTCGGTAATCATCCGAGCGGATCATACCACCGTGAAGGTGACCCAGAAGCCGGGCGCTTCGCACGTCGAGCGTCAGGTCCAGACGGATGCCTATAAGGCAATTTCGCTCTCTCCGGTCGATCCCACGTCGCCTGCCGAACTCGTCGCCGTGCAACTCGCGCGGGGTGGGAAAAATTCACTCTATCAGAAAATTTTGCCGCGCTTCCGGGCAATGCTGGAATCCTAACAACATGCCGGCTCCCCTGCTCTACGAATCCCATTGCCACACGACCTTGTGCAAGCACGCGTTCGGCACGCCGGACGAATACGCAACCGTCGCGCTGGCCCGCAATTTCAAGGGCATCACCTTCACCTGCCATTGCCCGCTGCCGGATGGATTCTCGGCCAACGTGCGAATGGCTCCGGGGCAGTTTGATGAATACGTGGAAATGATCGCCGCCACCCGGGAGGTCTTTGCGGGCAGACTCGATGTGCGGCTCGGACTGGAAAGCGATTTCTATCCCGGAGTCGAGCCGTGGCTGAAACAACTTCACGCCCAAGTGCCGTTGAGTCATGTGTTAGGCTCCGTCCACTATCAGGTAGGAGATTACCGGAAGCGTTACTATACGGGGGACACTTTCACTTATCAGAAACTTTACTACGAACACCTCGCGCAATCGGCGGAGAGCGGGCTCTTCGATACCCTCGCTCATCCAGATCTCATCAAAAATGAATCGCCTCGCGACTGGGATTTCGAGCGGATGCGCCCGTTCATCGAAGCCTCGCTGGACCGGATCGCCGCCACCGGAGTCGCCATGGAACTCAACACCAGTGGCGTCCAAAAATCCTTGCCGGAAATGAATCCCTCGCCCGGCCAACTTGCCATGATGCGGAAACGCGGCATCCCCGTGGTCATCGGCGCGGATGCCCATGTTCCGGAACGCGTGGGAGATGGCTATGTCACCGCTCTGAATCTCCTAAGAGACGCTGGATACGCGGAAGTCAGCTTTTTCATCGACCGACAGCGCCAGTCCGTGCTGATCCAAGATGCGCTGGCTTCGCTTGCCTGACTCTGTGATATTCAATCAAACCAAAGGTCTAACAGGAACGCCCCGTTCTGCGAAATGGCGCTTGGCCTCGCCGACGGTATGCATCCCGAAATGGAAAATGCTCGCGGCTAGAACAGCGTCGGCCTTCCCCGCGTTAAGCACATCCACCATGTGATCAAGATTTCCAGCGCCGCCGCTGGCTACGACGGGAATACCGATGGCGGAGGAAACGGCGGCTGTCAGTTCGATGTCGTATCCGGCCTGCGTCCCGTCCGAGTCCATGCTCGTTAGAAGGATCTCCCCGGCACCGCGACGCCAGACTTCTTTGGCCCACTCCACGGCATCGAGGCCGACCGGCGTGCGTCCGCCGTGAGTGTAAACGCCCCATTTTCCCGGGCCTTCGCGTTTGGCGTCGATGGCGACGACGATGCACTGACTACCAAATGCCTTGGCTCCCGCATCGACAAGTGAGGGATTTTTCACTGCGGAAGTGTTTACGCCGACCTTGTCTGCTCCGGCTAACAACATTTCCCGCATATTTCCCACGCTCCGGATGCCGCCGCCGACAGTTAGAGGGATGAAACATTTTTCAGCCGTTCGGCGGACGACATCGACCATCGTATTGCGGTTATCGGAGGACGCGGTGATGTCGAGAAACACGAGTTCATCCGCCTGCTGCGCGTTGTAGGCGATCGCGCACTCAACCGGATCACCGGCGTCTATCAGATCGACAAAATTGACGCCTTTGACGACGCGTCCGTCGGTCACATCCAGGCAGGGAATGATTCGTTTCGCGAGCACGGGCGGAGATTTGGAAATGGTGCGGGAAGAATCAAAACAAAACGCCCGGCTGCTCGGAAGCGGCCAGGCGTCTGGGTGAAATTCTAGAAAATAACGGGATCAGTCGAGTTTCGGCTTTCCAACGCGGCGCACGGCACCAAAGCGCTTTTGGAATTTGTCGATGCGACCTTCGGTATCGACGAACTGTGCGAGTCCGGTGAAGAAGGGATGCGAATCGGACGTGATGCCGATCGAAATGAGGCTGTGTTCCACGCCGTCAATGACTTCTTTCTTCTCGGAAGTCTTGGTCGAACGGCTGATGAAACGCTTCCCGGTGGTCATGTCAATAAAGACGACCGGATTGTATTTCGGATGAAGGTCCTTTTTCATGGGAATAGAGTAGGCGACACGTTACCGACGCGGCGGGAGGCGGAGGTTGGCTAAAATCGTCTCCGTGTCAAGCAGGCATCCGCAGACATTTTCTAATATATTGAAAAAGTTTGAATTTAATACTTGCTAAATAAATATTGTAGATTGTTATAGTCGGCTGCTTTTTTGAGTCGCTTTTGTCACGAAAGGGTGTAGCTTCGCGTCGTTATGGCAATTACAACGAAACGTACCCGATTCTCACGTCGCCTCCCGGACCATGTCACCGATGAACTCTGCAATGTCCTTACCGACAAAAAGGTGTTCGGCTTCAACGATCTCTTCGAGCGCGTTTTCGCCAATTTGAAAGTTCGCAACGCCGTTAGCGGCGGTGAGGAAATGCTCCGCTTGCGTGCATACGAAAAGCTTCAAAACCTTGTGACGCGCGGTCTTGTCGAAAAACTCGGCAAGGAGTATAAAGGAACCGCCCGGGTGCATGAAGCATCAAGC
Organism: Akkermansiaceae bacterium; assembly: GCA_025362955.1. GTDB lineage: Bacteria > Verrucomicrobiota > Verrucomicrobiia > Verrucomicrobiales > Akkermansiaceae > Luteolibacter. The sequence continues at coordinate 3,652 of JANYFB010000083.1, read as the reverse complement.
GCGTATGCAGCGGCCCAAGAAGCTGCTGCTCAAGAAGAGGCTTGATCAGCTTCGATTCTGATTCAGACCCGCGCTTGATGAAGGCGCGGGTTTTTTTTCTACCCAATTCCGGTATGGGCCATTAAGACCATGCCGTCAGCCCGTTGTTTTATGCCACAAGACTACCTTCCTGTCCTTTTCCAAGTCCTGATCGCCCTCGGCTTCGCAGTGTCCACACTTACGGCCAGCGTCGTTTTCGGCCGTTCGGCAAAACGGAATGCAACCAAGGACAGTGCTTACGAGTGCGGCATGTTGCCCATCGGTGAAGGTGCGCCAAGATTTTCGGTAAAGTTCTATTTGGTGGCGATGTTGTTCGTGATTTTCGATATTGAGGTCGTGTTCATGTATCCTTGGGCCGTCCAATTCCGCGATCTTATTGCGCATGGCCCCACCGCGCTGGTCAGCATGGCGGGCTTCGCGGGAGTTCTGGTTTTTGCCTACGTTTACGCGTTGAAAAAAGGCGCTCTCAACTGGAAATCGTGAATTTTCCCTGATGATCCAGCACGTCGTTTATTTTCAGCTCAAGGCGGGCGTGGACACGGCCATCATGGAAGAACTGGTTCGGACCAGCCGCAGCCTACTCCTGAAAATTCCAGAGGTGTTAGGTGTTAGGTCGGGACGTAACATCGACCCGGATTCGCAGTGGCAGTTTTATTTTGCGATCGAGGTGGACTCTCTCGAAAAGCTCAAGATCACCCAGGATGACCCGTTCCATCTTAAGCTGATGGAAAAATACATGAAGCTCCACACCAGCAACAGTTTCACGTTGGATTTTGAATTGGACCCTTCGAAGGACTTGAAATATTCCTGAGGGGAAACCCTCGATCTTGGCATGAATCCGGCTTGAAATAGCGAAAAGCACTAGGGCAGTTTCCGCCGCCTGCCGAAGACGGCTAGTTTCAGAGCAAATGGTATTTCCGATTCAAATTCCCAATGATGCCCCCTTCAACGCGGAGCAACGCGCGTGGCTCAACGATTTTCTAACTAAGGCGCTTACCCAAGAGGGGAAGCAGACAAATCCGAGCAATTCTTCAGTGCCAGTTACGGTGGTGTATGGCTCGCAAACCGGCACCGCCGAGAGCATCGCCAAAAAGCTGGTCAAGACGCTCAAGAAGGGAAATTTTGAACCGGAAATCCACGATATGGCGACCTATGATCGCTCGCGGTTAGCTGCGGAAAAGAATCTTTTGGTCATCACTTCCACCTACGGAGATGGCGAACCTCCGGACACCGCCACCGATCTCCACGCCTGGCTCATGAGCGATGCCGCGCCCCGGTTAGAGGGTGTTTCCTACTCAGTTCTTGCGCTGGGGGACAGCAGCTACCCGGATTATTGCAAGTGCGGCATCGAATTTGACACCCGCCTGTTAGCCCTCGGTGCGAATCGAATTTTTTCCCGCGTGGATGTCGATGTGGATCCCGACGCCCCGTACGCGGAATGGTCCGCCGGGATTCTCTCGATGCTCGCACCCTCAAGTGCGGGAATCCCCGCCAGCGAGCCTGAGTCTGCCGACGCCGTTGAAGCTGGATATTCGAAAACCAATCCCTTCCGGGCATCGGTGGTGCAAAACTACAATCTGAACGGTCCTGGCGAGAAACAAACTCACCAAATCGCGCTTTCGCTCGAAGGCTCAGATCTCTCTTACGAGGTTGGCGACGCGCTCGGCGTTTACCCTCTCAACCCGGCGGCTGTCGTCGATGAAATCATCGCGAACCTTCCTTTCAAACCGAGCATTGTGCCAGCTCCCGACGGTGGTGAGGTTACGCTTCGGGAAGCACTCATCCAACACTACGACATCGGCTCGCTCAATAAATCCGTCATCCAGAAATGGCAGGCGAAAAGCGGCTCGCCTTTCCTTCGCTCGCTGGTCGCTGCGGATGACAAGAAGGCCTATGATGACTTTTGCTGGGGCCGGGATTTGATCGACCTCGTGATCGACCATCCTGCCGATTTCGCCGATGCGGAGGATTTCGTGGCCAATCTGAAAAAGCTCCAGCCGCGCCTTTATTCCATCGCTTCCAGCCCCCGGGCGCATCTGGGTGAAGTTCATCTATGCGTCGGCATCGTCCGCTATGACAGCTACGGTCGGAAGCGCGGTGGGATTTGTTCAACCTTCTTGGCCGACCGGGTGAGTCTCGAAATGGCCCCTCGTGTTTATGTGCACAGCAACACCGCATTCCGGCTTCCCGCCAGCGGCGATACAGACGTCATCATGTGTGGCCCCGGCACTGGCATCGCTCCATTCCGCGCATTTCTCGAAGACCGCAAGGCGACTGCCGCTAAAGGCAAAAACTGGCTGTTTTTCGGCAATCCGCACCGCGCCACTGACTATCTCTATCAGGACGAAATCGAGGGCTACATTGCGGACGGCACCCTTGCCAAATTTGATGTCGCTTGGTCCCGCGACCAAAAGGAAAAGCTCTACGTGCAGCATCTAATGGTTCAAAACGGTGCGGAACTCTGGACCTGGCTGAACCATGGAGCTGCCTTCTACGTCTGTGGCGACGCCTCCCGCATGGCCAAAGACGTGGACCAAGCCTTGCACCAGGTCGCGGAAGATCATGGCAAGCTAACATCGGCGGAGGCCGCAGCGTTCATTTCCCAACTGAAAAAGGAAAAGCGCTACCTGCGCGACGTCTACTGATAGAACTCTGTTTGCTTCGGGCGGTTTTCTCTTTCAACAAAACCGAGAGAAAGAGAGACTACCTGCAAAAAATCTAACGTCTTCGGTTTTGTTCCTCAATGAAGATTTCGGCTAACCGGAAACACCTGCGCGAAAGGTCTTTCGCATCGCTGTCACCGATAAGCGCCACCCCCTCCTCGCTGACTTCTGCCAGGTAAATTTTCCAAGCCATTTTCGTAAGCAACTCAGGATCGACTTTCGGACGCTGCGGGAGGGGAGCGGGGTTCTGACGCGGTCGGTTTTCCTGGGGAGACTCGGGGGACTTTGCTTCTGAAATGTTAGGTGCGATAACTTCATCATCTGCGGCACCACTTGCATGTTGCGGCCCTCCCGGTGCACTTTTCCCCTTGCGACGACGGCGTTTCCGCTTGGTGGACTCGGTCAGTAATGGATTACCTCCCGCAGATTCCGCCTCGGGCTCCGGCCAATCGCTACCGACGTGTGGTGGTGAATCCGAATGCCCTTCACGTTCCGGCACTGGAACTTCGCCCTCGCCCGCCGAGACAGAATTTTCGGGACTAGCGGCCTTGGATGATTTCTTGGGCCGAGGATTGGAAATCCGTCGGACGCGTGGGGCGTTTTCGGCACTTGGGACCGGTGAATCGTCAGGAAAGGAGGCGGTTTCGTCGCTCATGTTTGTAGAAAAGAAAGAAGCCCGCCAGAGTGCTGGGCGTCGAGAAGATTCAATTGCAAGCGCTCCGCAGAATTACATGAATAGCACCTGAAAAAGCCAAACAGAGGTGTAGGGAATCGGGCAGTCCGGTCCTCGGTTCTTTGGCAAACTGTATGAAGATCGCGGAGAATCGCCGACGGTGTGAGCGGAAAGACCTAAAAATTCCGGACATCGTCAAGGCTGACCGTGTTTTTCGGATCCACATTGGTTTTACCATCCTTGCCCATCGACCAAAGGTCGAAATCCGGATTCATGG
>JANYFB010000081.1 GCA_025362955.1 Akkermansiaceae bacterium | reverse complement strand
GGAGTTGCGACACTCCTGTCACAACAAACTTACGAGAGGCGACAGAAATGTCGCCTCTCCATACTGCGACGGACTTTTTTAGGCCGGAGGGTGTGTAGGTCCATTTGAGGAGGGTGTAGCCACCGCCGGGGATGTCGTTGCGCTCGCTGGTTTTCCGGTCGAGGGCATCCCAAGTGTAGGTGGTTTTCACACCTTGCCCGGTGAGGGCGGTGAGGACGCGGCCGCATTCGTCGTAGGTGTAGTCAATGGTCTGGCCCTTGCCGTAGTCGATCTGAATGAGACGGCCTTCCTTGTTGTAGCGGTATTGAATATCCTGCTCGCCGTTGTTCTTGCGGCGGATGCGACCGGTGAGGTCGTAGGCCATTTCCAGCTTTGCACTCGAGCCGGTATCCACTCCGGCGACACGGCCTAGGGCGTCCCGCTCCAGGTTGGCGGCGGCTCCGCGTTCGTCTTCCCAGCCGGTGAGCTGGCCGAGGGCATCGTGTTTGTAGGTGGTTTTTTGGCCGAGGGCATCGACCTGCTTGACCATGTTGCCGGTCTTGTCGAACTGGATGACGGTTTCGTCGCCCTTTGAATCGGTCTGTTTGACGATTTCCCCGCCGGTCGTGGCGATTTTCTCGCGCTCGGTTTTCTGCCAGGTGGCTCCGTCCTTGAGCAGGCGGATTTGCTGGCCGTCGGGATCGTATTCGTAGGTCCAGATGCTGCCGTTCGCGTTGACGGAAGCGAGGCGGTTTTCCCCGGTGTAGCTGTAAGTGGTTTCCTTGCCGTCGATCTCCCGGGTTTTGGTGAGGCGCCCGAAGGAATCGCGCTCGATGGTTTTCTTGTAGCCAAGTGGATGACGTTCTTCAGTGAGCTGGCCGAGGGCGTCGTAGCTGTATTCGTAAACAGCGCCTTCGAGATTCTTGTAGCGTTCGACCTGACCGGCCGCGTTGTAAGCGATCTCGATGGTGTCGCCGAGGGCGTTGGTGATTTTCACCGGTTTGTCCGAGTCGCCGAGGTATTCATAGCTGTTCTGTGGAACCGTGAGGCGGAAGATTTTCGTGATGCGGTCGAGGGCGTCGTATTCAAAGCGGATTTCGGCTTGGCCGGGAGTTTGGCGGGTGACGACGCGGCCTTTCTCATCATAAGTCAGCTTCACCGTCTCCCGGCCACGGGCATCGCGGGCGCTTTCGAGGCGGTTCTCGGAAGCGCCCCGGACGCCGAAGAACTCGGTAGTTTCGCCGCCATCGCGATTCTTGCGGACGAGCTGCTGGGTGCGTGGATTGAAGGCGAAGCCCTCACGGATACCGAGTTTGTCCGTCCGCATGAGGTTGATGCCTGACTTGGTGATGCCGTATTGGAATTTACAATCATTGTCGCCGATTAGGAAGGCAGCGTTTTCCTTGGAAGGAAGCTGGAAACCGGAATCCTTCTGCCATGCCCCGTCTGAGCCTCCCCAAGAGTAGGTGAGTTTCTGGTCGCCGGGCAGAGTGACGGTCTCGACGAGTCCCTTGGGCGAGTAGGAGAAAGTAACGGAATCCCGGCCCATCTGCGGTGAATGCCAGGAGGTGAGTTCTTCGGATTCTGATGAGTATTTGAAGACGTGGGTATTTGGGCCGATTTGGAGAGTATCGGGTAGTCCAAGATCATTGTCCTTCGAGGCCAGAAGGTCGATTTCCTTGCCTCCGGCCACCTGATAAATCCGCCGGATGCGAAGTCCTTCCGTCTCGAAGCTTAGCTTGCGCCCGGTGGGGGCAGTTAGAGAGGCGATGCTGCCGGATCCGTAGTGATAGAGCCAGCCATCGTCGGATCTAAAGTCGTAGTTTCCAGCACCCGCCTTGATGGCCACCCATGGTTCCTTTTGTTTTTCCGGTGCTTGTGCAAGAATCGCAGTGGTTTTGAAAAGATGGCGAATTCCGCCTGGCTCCAGCCACAGAATCTGGTCCCGACCTTCGGGTGCGACGTAGGTTTCGAGCTGGGGGATCTTGTATTCTGTAACAGGATCATCGGCACGGAAGCCGTGCTCCAGATAGATTGGGAAAGCAAACTCGGGCGAACCGGAAAGCACGCCCAGTTCAAAACGTTGCCTGAGACCGCCATCCACATCGAGAGAACCCAAGAACAAGGACGGCTTCTCCCATGAGGGACTGGCTTGAATAATGGTTAGTGTGGCGCACAAAAACGCGCCAAATCCACACATCACCTCAGAGCAACGAGGAATGATACGGGCGCGTGCATCGCTCAAAACTGGGTGTTTTCCATTTATCACGAAAACATGTCGCACCAATACGGCGGGCGCGTCGATGGAAATGACTAACGAAAAGCGGCAGCCATCTTGAAAACCGAACAAACAGTAAGGTCTTCAACTCATCTTGGATATCCAGAATGGTTCCCCATCCCCATACGCGCTGGAAGTCGGCAGCGGCAATTTCCTGTTTCGTTCTCGGATTCGATACTCCGACGGGCTTAGGCCATAGATTTTCCTAAATTCACGAGCAAGTTCCTTAGGATGGGAAAATCCCACAGAAGCCGATATTTTCTTGATCGATTCGAGGTCCCGCAGACGGTGGCGGACTTCAACACAGCGGACCTCGACAAGCCAGTCCTTAACCGAAATTCCGAGGGACTCGTTAAAAGCGCGTCTTAACAAACGCGGAGTCACTCCGAGTCGATCCGACAAATCCTGCGCCCGGTATCCGCAGCCCCTTGCAAGCTTGGCAAGACATCCAAGATCCCCTCGTATTGCACAATATGCCCTAGGCCAGCCGACGATGGCACCAGAGCTAACAACACTGAATCCGAGATTCCAGTAGATACTATTTCTGTTTTTGATAGATAAAATGAATCAGGCGAAAAACGAATCGACAATGGGATTTTATTAACCCGTTTGAAGTATTATCGGATTTCAAACACCACTGGAATGTCCGAGCGTGGATTGGGCATCCACCATCCCAAAATACCCGTAATTGCAGGGAAATGAGTCGTAGTCCTTGCGTGATTTTCCCGGAGTCTGCATCATTTCGAGCGTAATGCGATTTGCGGTGTTGGGAAGCGGGAGTGCGGGAAATGCGGCAGTCGTCGAGTGCGGCGGGCTGCGGCTGATGATCGATGCTGGATTGAGCGCCAAGCAGTTATCGTTGCGACTGCAACAGGTGGGAGTCGATCCGGCATCATTGGATGGGATTTTGATCACGCATGAACACGGCGATCATGTGCGCGGACTGAAAATTTTCCTCAAGCAGAATCCGGTGCCGGTTTTCACAACACAGGCCACGGCCAGGGTCGTTCGCGAAGGAGGGATCGAGGGTGGGACGTGGAAATTTTTTGAGGCAGGACAGGTATTTGCCATTGGCGCAATTTCCGTTGAGACTTTTGCGATTCAGCATGACGCGGTGGACCCGGTTGGCTTCGTGGTAGGGCATGAGGCACGGCGCTTCGGATTTCTATCAGATGCGGGATTCGTTACTCGAAGTGTGACCGAAAGACTGCGCGGACTGCATGGAATATTCGTAGAGGCGAACTACGACGAAGAACTATTAGAAGCCGATACCAAACGCCCATGGTCGATTAAACAACGGATCAGCTCGCGGCATGGACATCTGTCCAACAGCCAAGTAACGGAGTTAATCCAGGACATCGCCCACCCCGCGCTGAGGCGGGTGGTCCTCGGTCATTTGAGCTCGGATTGCAACACCCCGGACATCATTTTAGCCCGGTTGCGCGAGTGTCTAACAAATCTCGGCCACGGACATGTCGGCCTGCATTGCGCCTGCCAGCACGAACCTTCGGACTGGTTCGATTTTTGATCTTAGTGCGGTCCACCGCCAACCCGGATCTCTAACGATCTCACCGCGAGAGCCGCCCCTGACGAGGCTCCGATCCGGATTTCATCGAAAGTGAGGTCGACTGGCAGCTTGCCCGAGCAGAATGCGGAGCCTAGCGGAATGCCTCCTTCGTGCAGACTCACTTCGCCGGTTTTCCGGTCATAGCGGAGAGTCACCGTCTTCGGGCCGACGACTGGCATGGCGGGTAGGATCACCGGAATGTGCTGTTTCACGTCCAGCGACCAAGTCCGTTCAGGGCCGAAGGAATCACCGAAGAACAGGACCTCTGTACCTTTGCTGTAGAAACTCATGCCCGCCCAACCGTCCGTATGAAATTTTCCGTTAGGAAGAGACTCGGCCCCAAGGGTCGCGAGGAGAACCGGGTGATCATCGTCAGGTCCAGCCGAAGGAAGGTGCCGGAATAGTGAGTAATTCGTTCCGTCGATTTTGTCCCCCGAGATGGAGGGTGTTCCATAGTCCAATCTCCAGTCCGCCTTCACAAACGGCCCTTCGACGATGGTGGAAAAGACACCAAGATTTTTCGGAAAGCGATTTTCATCGGTGGCAAAACGCTCGATCCCATCTGATCCTGAAACACGAGCTGCTTGGCCTGCCGATAGGATCAGTCCATCACGTTTACCGTTGATCCGCATTCGCACCTTTCCATCCACCACGTGCAACTCGTCGGGACGATCCCGGTGAGTTTCAATCCCGAACTCGGTTCCCAAATCCTCCGCGCCCATTGACGAGGTGGTGACCTCCAGCTTGCCGCCGGATTTTTCCAACCGAAATCGCCCGCGTCCTTCCGCCAGATGAAGCGATTCCGGCGAGACGAAGGTCAGGGTGGACGGCCCTTCGATCAGCGCCAAGGAACCAGGAGCAGGCGAAATGCTTGCTTGCCCATATAACAATTGCAGGGTGGCACCGACTGTTAGATCAAGCGGTATTGTCCCGTTTTGGGAAACTCCGTCGATTTTCCATACCGCGTCTGCTGAAAAATTCAGGGTCGCCACCATCGGCATCGGCTGACCGTTAGGAGGCGGCTTCCGCTGGAAAATCACTGCGAATAACACCACCGCCACCGCAGCCGTTAGAAGCGCGAAAATCGCTGGGAGAACACGTCGTGATGCGGACTCCGGCGCAGCTCTGAATTTCTGGCCCTCAAATTCCTCGCATAGCGAGTGATGCAGGAGGGCATACTCGCCATAGAGTTTCGCGAGCTCCGGCTCCACGCGCATCCGTTGCTGGAAGCCCACGAAAGCCTCGGGGGAAATCGATCCATCGAGCACCTGCTGGACAAGTTGGTGATCGGTTCGTTTCATCCGTGGTTGCGGGCCGCTTCCTGGATCCGGCGTTCAATGCAGCGTTTGAGTGCAGCCCGAAGATTGAACAGAATGGCTTTGAGGGTTCCCGCGCTGCGGCTTGTCGCGGTGGCGTATTCCTGGAGTGACGAGGTGGTCGCGTAACGATGATGGATGAGATCGCGATCCTGAGGACGCAGGCGTTGCAGACAAGTCCGCAAGGCGAGGTGACGTTCCTCCAGTTCGTCGGGTTCCACTTCGAATTCTGGCGAAAGGCGTTCGATCAAGTCATCGTCAAAAATCAGCCAGCCATGAGAAATCAGGCGGCGGCGGTGATTGAGCAAATGGTAGCGGATCGTTTGGAAGGCCCAAGCCTTGAAATTGGTGCCCAATTCGAAGGTGTCCCGCTTCTGCCAGAGCGTGATGTTTACCTCTTGCAACAGGTCGCGCGCCCCCGATCCACCCGGCGCAAGCGAGCGGATGTAAGCGAGCATCGAGGTCTGGTGATTCGTCAGCTCGCCGACGAATTCCTCTGAGCCTCCATCATTTCGTGGGTTTTCACTCATACCTATCAAGCATTAGGAAATGTCGTTGGGGCGGCAAGCGGTTTAATCTTTCCGTGAAAACGATATGCCGGATTTCGTTTTCCCTTCACCGGTTGCGGCTGTGGAAGAATTAGTGATGCTTATCTAGTGAAAAATCTGTATTCCATGCGGTGACGACAGCCGATTTCCACTGCGAAATAATCCCAAGGTCCTATCAGATGAAATTTCTAACTGTCGCCGCTACTTTGCTCGTCTTGGGTCTATCCATCGGCTGGGTGATTTACCAGCGGCGTGAAACTCCGGTGGCAAATCCCATGACGATGCCACACCCGGAGCATCAGGCGGTTTATCGCTTTGGAAATGCCTCGCCGGACGGGATTGGGAAATTTTTCCATGGTCGCGAGATCGCGCAGGTGATGGGTCACCCGGCCATTGGTTGGCTGGAGCGGGAGAATCGCGAGGACGAGGAAGCGCCGAGTCGGGCGATCCAAATGCTAGATCTCGCCTCCAATGCGGTCATCGCGGACATCGGAGCAGGGTCAGGCTACTATTCATTCCGGATTTCCCCTGCTGTTCCTTTTGGTAAGGTAATGGCCATCGATATCCAGCCGGAGATGTTGGAATTCCTGACGAAGCGTTCGGCCGAATTGAAGATTACCAACGTCATCCCCCACCTCGGCGCGGTTGACGATTTGAAACTGCCGCCGAACTCGCTGGATGCCGCGCTGATGGTGGATGCCTATCACGAATTTTCCAACCCTGAAGAAATGTTAGAATCAATGTTCCGATCCTTAAAACCGGGCGGACGGGTTTTTCTGCTAGAATACCGGGCGGAAGATCAGGAAGTTCCGATTAAGCCGCATCACAAGATGACGGAAGCGCAGGCTAGGCTTGAATTCGAAGCCGCCGGATTCCGGTTTGTGGAAAACCGGAGCGGTCTGCCATGGCAGCATTTCATGGTGTTCCAGCGTCCACTAGGCCGTTAGTTCTTGAACACGGGAAATCCGGCGCGCGGTCTGAGCATTCCGGGCGGCTCGATTTGGAAGGATTTCGCATCGCCGATCTGATAGGAACCGTAAGCGATGGGGATCACCGTGAGCAGAAGAGCGGGATCGCCATCGCTTTTCATTTTGGAAATGTGGACGACAGCCGCACAATTCGGGCTTTTTTTGACGCTCAGGACATCGCCGGATTTGAAAGAACCGGCGGCTTCGGCTTGATCCGTGGGGAAAACATACTCGATGAAAACCGGATACGGCAGCGGCTTGGTGAAATCGTCTGGCTTCACTAATGCTTGGGCACGAATCACGATACCGGGATTGAAAAAATCCTTGGGATCCAATTTCCTGACTTCTCCCACCTGATAGTCGCCCTCGACATAGGTCAGGAGGAGAGGGCGGTCGAAATTCGTTAGATAGTTCCGCATCAACAGGGAATTTACCCGTTCGCGTTGGTCATCGGTGTAACCGAAATACCGTTTATAAAGTTCCTTGGGAGCGAGGTCGTTGCCACTCGGTACGTCTAACACGGTGTAGCGTTTCAACACTGGCAAACGACCTAACTTACGAAGGATTTCGTAGTTTCTGGGGATTTCCGGTTTCCCGAAAACATCCAAACAGACTGCCCAACTTACGATTGCGAAACACAGCGCGAGGGCGTTAGCTAACAACCACCAGAAATAGGCGGGCTTGCTCGGTGGCGGTTCTTCAACGATGCGGGCCACGATGAATTCCGGGTTCAGTGGGTGCCACAAGCTTCGCCGTCCGCCACTGCGTCCTGCGGTTCGTCGCTGGTTTCAAACGAGGTGCCGCAGCCACAGGAACGTGCCGCATGAGGATTGTGGATTTTGAAACCCGCGTCGGTCAGGTCGTCAGAATAGTCGATTTCACAGCCGCGCAAGCGATCCACGCTGTCCGCCGCGACAATCACTCGGGCCGCCCCGGATTCCACAATTTCATCCCCAGCCTCGGGATCGGCCACGTTCATTTCGTATTGCCATCCGGCGCAACCACCCCGTCGCACCGCGAGGCGCAGGCCGGATTGCGGAGATTTCTCCTTGATAGACAAGAGCCTGCCAAGTTCATGGATGGCCTTGGGAGTGAGAGTGATCATGGTCGCTGACGGAAGCTAAGTGCTTTCGCGGGGATTTGAAACTGGAAATCCGCAGATGCACAATTCCGATCCATTCAAGCGGGAAAAAGAATTTCAGCGCATCGCGATTTTCCGAGCCATTTGCGAAGCCCGGCCTCGGAAATTTCCTGATAAATCAAATCACGAGAAAGGTCTTGACCTATCATCGCATCGCCTCTTCATTCCGCGCCGCCTGCGATTTATCGCGGTGCCCCTAGGCTAGGTGGGGTGTCTCCTGATTTTTGCTCAATCGTATTTTTTCTCCATGTCTTCATCCAAATCGTCTTCCAAGAAACCCGTCGAAAAGCCTCAGGTTAAGGTTCCAAAAAAAGCGGCAGCAGCTAAGGAAGATTCGAAGCTTGCGAAGCCGACGGTCACGGCGAAAGACGCCAAGTCGAAGAAGCCTACCGTGGTGACTCCTGCTCCCAAAGTTCCCGCCAAGCCACCTGGTAAATCAACGATACCAGCCAAGCCCTTACCGAAAGCGACGCCCGCTTCCGCTCCGCCGAAAGCGAAAAAAGACAGCAAAGAGCCAATTGCAGCTAAACCTGCGGCCAAAGTACCCGAGGCGTCGAAACGCCGGATCGATACGCCGGAAATCCAGGAGAAAATCCGCGAACTCATCAAACTCGCCAAGGAACAGGATTACCTGACCTACGACGACATCAACGAGATTCTCCCTAACGACCTTGTCGATCCCGATGATGTCGAGGCAATCATGGAGCGCCTCCGCAACATGGAGTTCGACATCATCGACGCTTCCGAGGTGGACCGCTACAAGGACAAGAAGCGCGACGAGGGCGATGGCGACGAGGAAGATGTCAAAGCCGACCAGAAACTCGATATTCTCGACGACCCGGTCCGAATGTATCTCAAGCAAATGGGTCAGGTTCCCTTGCTGACTCGTGAGCAGGAAGTGGAGATTTCCAAACGCATCGAGGACGCGGAAATCGAGGTGGCCCGCCATCTCCATCTGTTCGGTTTCGTCACCGATTCCTATCTGGAACTTGCCGACAAGTTGAATAAAGGCAAAGAGCGGTTTGACCGTGTGATCCTCGACAAGAAGATCGAGTCCCGCGAACGCTACATGAAGGGCCTGCCGAAACTTTGTGACCAACTCAAGGCGCTGCATCACGAAAACGACGATCTTTTCCGCCAGCTTTCCGCCAAGAACCCCCGCAGCAAGAAGAAGTTAGAAGAGGAGTTTAACAAAAACATCCAAACTCTTAACCGCGTCTATACCCGCTTCTATTACAAACAAAAAGTGGTCGAAGATTTCTGTGAGCAAGTGGACGAATACATGCAGAAATTTTGGAAATACGGTCGGAAAATCCATTCCGATCCAGATGATAAGGAATTTCTCACCAAGTTGCGAGAGATCCAACAACGCACTTGGCATACCCTTGAAACGTTTGAAGAAGCGAACAAGCAGCTCCGCCATTGGCTCAAAGAAGCTCTCAAGGCGAAAACCGAAATGGTCGAGGCCAACCTGCGCCTCGTGATTTCTATCGCCAAAAAATATACGAACCGTGGCCTGTCCTTCCTCGACCTGATTCAGGAGGGCAACATGGGCCTGATGAAAGCGGTGGAGAAATTCGAATACCGCCGCGGTTATAAATTTTCCACCTATGCAACGTGGTGGATTCGTCAAGCGATCACCCGCTCCATCGCCGACCAAGCCCGGACGATTCGCATCCCGGTCCACATGATCGAGACGATCAACAAGCTGATGCGCGTGCAAAAGCAACTCGTTCAGGAATACGGTCGCGAGCCATCCCCTGAGGAAATCGCCGAGGAAATCCACTTGCCTGTCGAACGTGTTAGAGCGGTCTTGAAAATGGCCCAACAGCCCATTTCGCTGCAAGCTCCCGTCGGAGATTCGGACGACACTTCCTTCGGTGACTTCATCGAAGACAAGGCCGCTGATAACCCGATGGAAGAAGCCGGATTCTCCATGCTCAAGGACAAGATCAAGGATGTGCTCGATACTCTAACTGAGCGTGAGCGTGAGGTGTTAGAGCAACGCTTCGGTCTCAAGGACGGCTATAGCCGTACGCTTGAAGAAGTGGGCCGCCAGTTCCAAGTCACCCGCGAACGCATCCGCCAGATCGAAGCGAAAGCCCTGCGGAAAATGCGTCACCCGACGCGGATTCGGAAGCTGGAAGGCTTCATCGAGCTTCCCGGAGCGTGATACAGGCATTCCTGCCTGTTCCCCACACCTTCTAAGAGCAGACAGGGATGTCTGTATCACTCACCCGCCATGGAAGTCCCCGAAGAATTCACGAAAATCGAATTGTTCTTCGTCCTGGCGCTTTTCCCCTCATCCTGACAGTTCGCAGCCACAATCTTGCGGAGCGGCATCATCTGGCGGCTCCTCTACTTTCTCAAAGATTTGGAATCCACCGAAGGCAAGAGCGCCAAGCCCAGCTCTTTGAGAAACGCATTATGTTTCTCCGTTGCTGTCTGGATGGACTTCTCGATTGCCATCAACTCATGATGGTTTGCTGCTAGATCGACCTCCGCCTCGCCAACGGCCGTGCTGATGTAGCGGGAGATGTTCAAGTTGAAGTCGTTCTTCTCGATCTCCGCCATGCCCACCCGGCGGGAGTAGCGGGTTTCTTCTTTTCGAAACTGATAGATCTCGATGATTTTTGAAATATGCTCCGCGCTCAGTAGGTTCTGGCGCTTGCCTTTGGTGAAATGCTCGGCGGCGTTGTTTGGATGATGGTGCACAGCTTGGCGTTCCGGTCCTCATACTTCTTGCCCAGTTTGGGGGAACTCAGGTCGATCTCGGAGAACAAGCCCTGGAAGGTGCTCTCAAAGGATTCCGTTTC
>JANYFB010000077.1 GCA_025362955.1 Akkermansiaceae bacterium | reverse complement strand
CATCAGCGCGGTATAGGGGATGATGTCCTCCCTCAGCAGTTCCTCGATGGTCGCGGGCGACGACGGAAGATCATGGTGAGGATCGGATTGCGCGCGGCCACAGGCTGGAAAATGTTTCGCACAGCTCGCGATGGAACGTTTCCTCAGCCAGCGGTTCCATTGGCCCGCGTAGTCGATCACGCGTTGGGAATCCCGCCCCCAGCAACGGCCCCGCAGTGAGTTCGCAGTGTCCGGGAAGTGATCGAGATCCAGCACCGGAGCGAGATCCAGATTGCAGCCTAACATTCTTAGGAGATCGCCGGTAAATGCTCCCGCCTCCGCGATTTTCCGCATGTCCTTCGCAGCGGCGAGCGCCGGCGCTGATGGCGCGACCGGAGCAATGTCCTTGGTTCGCGTCACCCGCCCGCCTTCCTGGTCGATGGCGATGATGGGAAGCTCCGGCGATAGCCCGCGAAGGTCATCGGTGAGCTTCCGCGTCTGGCTGGCAGAGACGATGTTTCGCGTGAAAAGGATGTAGCCTGCCGGTTGGATTTTGCGAAAAAGCGCCGCCTCCGCCGGAGTCAGTTCCGGCCCGGCGATTCCCAGCACAAGAAGTGAGCCGTTGATCATCGGCGGTAGGAGAGCAACGCTGCCTGGCTTTGTCGATCTTCAGGTGCGACGGTAATCGGCCTCGGGTTCGGACCTTGATCCGCTCTGATACGACAGGCCCCGGAGCAAGATTGGATTGGCGGAAAATCGGATGGGAATTCAAGGATCGCCCCCGGCCATTGGCATGAAATCTTGAATGGATCCGTCACCCTATCATGGACCGCAGTGTGACTTCTTCGACGTTTATCCAGGACGGGCTCCAATGACTGCCATACCTGCCGGCGAGTGTCACTGCCGCGATAGGCTGAACGTGCGGGGATCGGCATCGAAGGTCATGATCAGGCCCGTGACTTTCGATCCCGTGGTTTTGCCGTAGATCTTTCCGCCGCCGACCTTGTCACCCGATGCGGTCTTGAGGACGGCGTCCCCATCGGCACTCACCCACCCGTTGAAGCTGAATTTGACCTGCCCCAGAGTCCAGTTGAAGGACTGCGTCATTTTAGTTCGCCCGTTGGCTGCCACATTCAGGGTGATCTTCGAGGGATAGACGATTCCAAGATACAGCACGTTACCCGTTCCTTTATAGGTCGCGGCGTAATCCGCCACCCCGGTGGCGGATGCGGAGGCGATCCCGAAACAGAGCACGGCGCTGGCAAGCAGTGATTTCATTGCAGTGATTGTTTCTTTGTGGATTTGAAAGACGAGTGAAAGCGCATCACGCAATTAGGTTGATGTCAATTGGTAAAATGCCTAACGGCAGCAGGAACAGCGCTGGGTTTCGTCGCAGGCGGGTTTGTTGCTGACCCTTGGCTCGGTGTTGGTCGGAGCCCTCCTGGCTCATTGAGACTGAAACTAGAAAAAAGCGGCTCCGACGCATTCCGATTCGGATATCACCCGGAAACGCTATTGAGGTGGATGTGAGGGCCGGGAAGGTTTCTTGCCTTGGAGGCCGCAGGCCTGTAGGTTCCCGCATGATCCTGACCGCCGTAATCACCGAAGCCGAAGAAGGGGGATATGTCGTCTTCAATCCGGAAACCGGAACCGCTACCCAAGGTGAAACGTTCCATGAGGCGATCACCTTGCTTCAGGAGGCGACGGAACTGTATTTGGAAGAGTTTCCAATGAATCCGAAACGTGCTTCGGTCATGACCACGTTTTAAGTCGCCCATGCCTAAACTTCCACCCATCAGTGGTGCGGAATGCGTCAAGGCTTTGAAGCGGCTCGGATTCGCCGTAACCCGCCAGCGGGGAAGTCATCTGGTGATGAGGCGTGGAGAATCAGGTTGCACGGTCCCCATGCACAAGGAGATCAAGGTAGGAACATTGGCGGGGTGATTCGCCAAGCTGGATTCTCGGTGGAAATTTCTAAAGGTGATCCAAGGCTGATGATGGCGAGCGCGAGAATGGGGATCCGGTAAGGACGCAAAAAAGCCTCTCGTTTTCACGAGAGGCTTTTGG
Source organism: Akkermansiaceae bacterium (assembly GCA_025362955.1). Classification (GTDB taxonomy): domain Bacteria; phylum Verrucomicrobiota; class Verrucomicrobiia; order Verrucomicrobiales; family Akkermansiaceae; genus Luteolibacter. The sequence continues at coordinate 79 of JANYFB010000077.1, read as the reverse complement.
AAAACGGACGCGCGGAATGAAGTTCCGCGCTCCCGGTGTTAGCGGTTGCCGCGGTCCTCGGCTCCGGAAGCGGTCTTTT
>JANYFB010000054.1 GCA_025362955.1 Akkermansiaceae bacterium | reverse complement strand
CCATTTTCTTATGGGGATGAGTTCAATTCTGTTAGGACTGTGTTCAAACTGTGTTCCATTTTTGCCAATCCAGCAAGTTTATTCCGTTTCAATATCCTTTGAAACATGTGTTTTTGTTGATTTATCAAGGTCGCATTTGGTTTCAGCGGTTCGAATCCGCTACGCTCCACATTTTAAGAAATGACTTGGAGTCAGGGCTAGTGAGGGTTGCCATCTACGGCTTGCTCGTCTCTTTGTTGAAACTGAAATTAAAAGTATTGCGTTCGGATGTATGATGCAAGGAAACCTCCGCAGACTCCGGTCAGCACGACTCCGAAAAATCGTGTAGTGATGTTCTTGGCTAGAAAGAAGCCGATTAGGGCGAATCCAAATGCAATCGCGCAGAAAAAGGGATTGTCCGCTGGAGAAGGACTGCTCAGTCCGGCCAGAATGAGGAGTCCTGCAGCAACCGATAGATAGAATTCACTGCGAAATCGCGGATGCGCTTTAGATGGGGTCGGGTCAATGTCGGACTTGGGGCTCATTTTTTTAGCCTAACGACTCAAGAAGTCTCAGAGAGCATCAACGATCCGCGCATTTTCCATCAGAAAAACACTATCTTGATAGTCGCCATTCTTTGCTTCTTCAAAACAGATGAGCAGCGCATGGGTAAGCCGACGACCTTGCAAGCAAGTGATCGGGAAAACTCTCACCGGGTTGGCGATAATTCCGGGATGCTGTTTCAAATCCGTTGCTACGGTAATTTTGCCCATTTTTACAAACAAACCGAAAGGGCCTTCACCCGGCGTGAATTCCACCTTTGCGGCACCATTTGTCAGCGGTGGAAATAAGCGTTGGTGCGCGTCGGGGATTTTCGAGGAGTCCGTTAGATTCCCCAGCACTTTTTCGTCGCTTGCATCGCCGCTTGCCTGCCAGCCGAAGGTGTATTCTCCTGGTGGGGAAAACCGGGCCAACGCCGTCAGGGTGACCGGTCTCTCACCCAACTTCTGGAAGGCCAATGCGGGTTTACTGGCTCCGAGGATCGCCCCCTCCGTATCGTGACTTAAGGATGGGCCGCCAACATCTAACGGGATTCCGAGACTCTGGGCGATTCGTTCCAGCGACGGCTCATTTTCACCTTCTAAAGCATCAAGCGCCAGCCCTTGCAGAATGACAAATGTCCCTGTTTCTTCTGGGCCGATTTGCAAGCCAGCGCTGTATCGTCCGGCTTTTCCTGTGGGTTTGAACGCCACTTTTAATGTCGCTTTTCCGTTGGCCTCCAAAGAAGCGCTTGAGGGAGTCTCCACACTAAATGAGTCTGCATCCTTGCCGCTCAATTTCAACTCCAAGGGCACTGGTTCCTTGCTGATATTACTCACTGGAATCTCTGCCGACCTCGAAGAAATCCCGTGCACTGCGCTCATGCTGACATAGGAAGCTGGCACCTTGAGCGGCTCCGGCAGCTCGCGGATCCGTACCTTGCGGTAGGAAATTTCTGCCCCTTCCAGTTGCAATCCTATCTTGCCTAATCCCAATCGCTGGTCCTGTGAATCATCCAGCAAGGAAAGCCGCGAGCGAATCACGCCGTTGATCTTATGAATGGCGGTTTCGTCCGCCTGCACAATCGCCTCCACGGTGTTCCATCCTTCCAAATGATCACACTCTGGATATCTACCGATGTATTTGCCCTTTCCACAAAGTGCCGGCACTCCGCCCATTTCGGGCAACATTCCTGGCGTCCCTTGGCCTGCCGGTGCCTTTTCCGGCTCTGGATTCAGCCACGTGAGAAACTTGGAATTGATCGACACGATATCACCCACGTCACCTTCTTGGATCTGACACTCTACCGACTCAGGCCACACCCCAAATGCCGCACGAGGAGGATCGACGATGTGATAGAGCAGCCCCGCATCCCGCAGGGCATCGAGACGGGGCGGAAATTTCACCTTCCCCCACTGGTATTCCAAGCTGAGGTGGAAGCGCGAGAATTTTCTCTCGTGAATGATCGTCCCGAACGGAACTTTCGTGCCCGCTGGAGTATCCGCATACATGTGAATCGCCCCATCCCGCACCACCACATGGCCCGCCGGGTCGGTGCCAGGCTCGACCTTGTCGATTAAAGGCGACCATCCTGTTAGGTCTTTGCCATTGAAAAGCTCCACCCACTCGTCCGCCGTGGCAGTGAGTGCGGAAAAACTAACAACCAAGGAAAGGGCAACTTGGATTTTCATCATGGTTCCGATCCTATTTGCACAAAGTGTTGAGTCCAGCCCACAATGGCCAAGGCCGAACCTTGACACCTATCCGTCGGGAAAACATCTTTCGCCCATGGCAAGCGACACTTCCTATTATGCCGGTCTCGACATCGGCGGCACCACGGTGAAAGCGGTTCTAGTCAATCACCTCGCGGAACAAGGCGGCCCTCTAACCGAAGTGCGGAGCCTCGTGAAAGATGGCTACGAGGCGACCTTCGCTCAACTCGACAAAGCACTCGACCAACTCGCCAGCGGGGCGGAAATCGAAAAAAGCGCCATCGCTGGCATCGGCTTGGACGTTCCCGCGCCGAGTAGCGATGGTGTCATCTGGGGCCGCGCCAACCTCGGAGAGGACTGGGTCGGCACTGACATCCGTGGAAAACTCTCTGCCCGCACCGGAGTTCCCGTTCACATGACCAACGACGGAAACGCCGCAGCCCTCGGGGAATACGCACTCCGCCGCAAGCACGTCGGCAGTCTCTTGTTAGTCGCTCCGGGCACGGGTCTAGGCGGCGGTTTCGTGCTGCCCGGCGGACGCGGCTATGAAGGGGCAAACGGCATGGCGTTAGAAGTCGGCCACATCAGCGTGCCCTTTCGTGAGGACGATGAGAAACTCCCAAAATGTTCCTGCGGTCTCACCGGTTGTCTTGAGGCATGGGTCTCCCTGGTTGCCCTGCGCCGGCGCCTTGGCCTGGAACTTAGCAAAATGGAGTGGACGGAACACCCGCTCAACTCCGATGAAATCCCGGTCGAGGAAAAGGCCTTCAAGCTGCGTGAATTTGCGGAAAAGGGAGATCCGCTCGCCGTGCAGATTTTCAAACAACAGGGATTCATCCTCGGCTACTCCATTGCGGATATGGTGCGCTCGTTCGATCCCGGCCTCGTCGTCATCGGCGGTGGTCTCGCGGAAACCACCTTCCGGGAGAAATACATGGAATGGATCCAGGAAGGATTCGCTGACCGCGCTTGGCCGGTTTATCGCCGCAGCCCGATCGACCCCGAGAAAATCACCACCCAGTTTGAATGGGCGATCGGCGGCGACGCGGCAGCCGCCATCGGCATGGCTTACACAGCACGGGAGCTGTTCCAGTAAAGCAAAAGCAGTGCAAATCCCAAGCTAACACCTAGTATCCGGTAAATTCACAATGACGGACGGAGGGGTGGCGACGCATCGTTGGGATAGAGGTAGGAACGGCGCATTGGTTTGCGCCGCTCCCCCCCTCAGAACCAGACTGGCGGATCTCCCGCATCCGGTTCGCCAGTTAGTGGAAGCTTGTAGGTTTTCAAGATTTCCGAAAGATCGTCTCCATACTTTTTCTCAATATGGCGTTTTTTGTCCAGTTCTGCCAAATCGATTTTATTACCACTTGCATCATTACCCTCTCTTGTAATTGAAGAAATTTCATCATACTTTGGAACCTTTAATTTGTTACTGAAGATCCAAGAGTAAGCTGAATATGCGATACTTCCGAAAAATCCTATGATAAATATTAGGCACATCACGATTGCGAACTTCTTGACCAGAGCGGAAGATACTCGCTCAATCCACAAGAGTAAGGGCGCGACTACAGGGGTTGACTTTTATGCTTTGGCATTAGAGCTAGAGGGGATGGGAGAGACGATTCCATCAAGGGTATGAAGCTCAACCCAGTCCAAGAGGTCATCATGCCATGCCAAATCATTCGGGAGTATCCGCCCGTCATTCAACATTGCATTAACCTCACTAAGAGAAAAAGGGCCTATTTTTTGATTTGGCGGTTTCAGGTTGTTAGCGAATAAAAGTTAGATAGGCAGAGGCGGGAATTCGTCCAGTCTGGTTTTACAACAAACTGACTGTGAGTAACAAATACCACCGCCTCTGTGCGGAAAACCGTAAAGTGATCGCCAACATG
>JANYFB010000002.1 GCA_025362955.1 Akkermansiaceae bacterium | reverse complement strand
CCACTCCAGCCAAAAGCATCGTTTTTAAGAATCGATGCCCCATAAGATCCATTCTTGGGCGGCAGGTGCGTTCCTGACGCCAAGCCAAGAGTATCATCGGCTGTGACATGCACAAAATTGTTGCTATCTCTGTATATGATTCCCCTAATGCTGCCAACTAAGGCCCTAGTTCTATTTGCGAACATATCCCAAGCGAATGATTTAGGATAGTTTGTCCATGGATTTGGATCCTCTCCTAATGATCTATGCCATTGCACTGGGCCAAATCCTCCTATGGCATCCATCTGAGCAAGGCCTTTTTTTACTTCCGGAAATTCCAGTAAATCTTCGCCCATAGAATCATTTTCCGTTATAGCACTCATTTTCTTTGATCCAGAAAGGTCGGGGAACAGCCATCTAAAGCCGGCATCTAGGGCTTGATAGACTGGCACGCGCCTGACCTCACCGTCAATACTCATACTTTCTGTGTTTTGTTGTGGACGGATGCCACCCAGGCCCTCAGTCACCAAATATTGGAATGCCGCTGTGGCTGCGCCATTCGCGAATTTACCACCTCCCATGGAAGTTGCGGTGCCACCGACGACACTTGATTTGATCAAACCTGCCATACCACTGTTAGCGTAGGGAATGTATGAAGCGGCAGCCCCTGCAGCAGCGGAAAGAAAACCATCTTGGAACTTCCCGCCCATTGCGGCGTTCTTGGCTCCGCCGACCAGACCTTGTCCTGCGACTTGTCCACCATAGCCTCCCACCCCGCTCGCTGTCAAACCCGCTGCCAGCGCTCCAGAAACCCCACCAATGACCGCACCTCGCAGCACATCGCCAAGATCACCTCCCGCCAAAGCCGCGCTCAGACCTCCGGCGATACCTCCTAAGAAGGCGCCTCCGATGGCGGCAACCGCCCAAGCACCAGCCGTGGCAGTTACTGCTGCCGCAGCGGTAGCTCCCAACAAAGCTCCGCCCAACGCGGCAGCCGCTCCAGTAAGAGTCCCACAACTGACAATTGTAATCACCGCTACAACCACGATCACCACCACCGTCCGCCAATTCTCCTCAAACCAATTACCGATAGCTCCTAACCAATTAAACCCGCTCGGGTCGGTCAGGTTCAGCGGGTTGTTCATTACATAGCTGTAGCGATTGAAATTCTGCGAATACTCGGGGACCTGCACCACCGGATCCGGGCTGAGCATCCGACCCAGCTCGGGGTCGTAGAGGCGGCCGTTCATGTGGATGAGGCCGCTGTCGTCGAGCTGCTCGTGACCGGTGTAGCCGTGGTCGTAGGGTTGGGCGCTGGCGCGGAAGGCATCTGAATCGGTGGCCCGATAGGTGACGAAGGTGTCGGGATCGCGGCGCTCGCCCCAAGGATCGAAGGATTGATTTTCGATGTTCGGGCTGCCGAAATCGCTGCCGTTCCAGGTGCGGGTGAACAGGACATCCGTGGAGCCGAGGTGGTCCTTGAGGATGGTGGTCAGCTTGGTGACGGAGGCGGCGGACGGGGTATCTGTGCGGACATAGACGGCGAAGCCGCCAATGTTGTGGCGGTGAATCGTGCTGGTGATCACGGGCGAGGCGCTGGCGGTGGCCTTGGTTTCGTGGATTTCCCGCTCGTAGCTGCCGAGGTAGAGGGTTTCCTCTAACTTTTGGCTGTCATTGGCTGCGATGCGCTGCTTGAGTTGATAGGCGCGGTTTCCTCCGGCGTCGAATTTGAAACTCGTCTGCACGCGGCTGGCAGCGTAGATTTGAGTACCTGCTAGATCTTGCAAGGCCGGGGCACTCAGATAGTCCAGCGAGGAAACTTGGCCGAAGGAGGTCCAGGTATAACTCCGTTTCCCGTCCGAGATGACGTAGCCTGCGGAATCGTAGGAATAGTTACGGCCAACTCCCTTAACGGTGGCGCTGGAAACGGCGTGGGGTCGGCTGCCGTCGTAGTTGAGGGTGGCTCCCGGCTTGGAGCGGAGGTTGCCGTTGATGTCGTAAGAGAAATTTGCAACCGGCGGGACGGTGATGTTATTTCCTCCGGCGGTGGCGGTCACCGTGGCTTTTTTGACACGGTTGAGTCCGTAGAGTCCGTTAGCGTCGTATTCGAAGGTTTCCAAGCGGTGGGCGATGGCGTCCCGGCGGCTGGTGAGATTCCCGATGTTATCCCAAAGGTAGCTTTTCGATTGCAGGCTGGTGCCGTTCTGGGTGG
>JANYFB010000323.1 GCA_025362955.1 Akkermansiaceae bacterium | reverse complement strand
GGCATCGCCGCCTCCATGGGTTCGGTCCTTCTCACTGCCGGAACCAAAGGCAAACGCTTCTGCCTACCGAATTCCCATGTTATGATCCATCAAGTTTCTGGTGGTGCACAGGGCACTGCTTCCGACGTCGAACGCACGATCGGATTCATGTTCAACCTGAAGAAGCGTCTCAACGGCATTATCGCCCACCACACCGGCAAGACCATCGAGCAAGTCGAACATGATTCGGACCGGGACAACTATATGACCGCCGAGCAATCCGTTGCTTATGGACTCGTTGACAAGGTCCTCGAAAGCCGCAAGCAACTCCCCGATACAGTAGTTGCCGCGATTGAGGAGAAAAAGGCCGACGCTTGATCTCGCCAAAGCCCCGGATTCATTTTACAATCACCCCATGGCCCGCGCTTCCAATCTGACCATGTGTTCTTTCTGCGGAAAGAGCCACTCGGAGGTAAAAAAACTCATCGCCGGTCCCGGCGTGTATATTTGCAACGAATGCATCGAGGTTTGCTCTAACATTCTTGAAAAAGAACTCGGCGGCAGCCCCTCTAAGGGAAAAACGCCTGCCGAGAAACCGGGCTTCAAGATCCCCGCCCCTGCCGCCATTCTCGCAAAGCTTAACGATCACGTTATCGGCCAGGAAAACGCGAAAAAAGTTCTAGCAGTCGCCGTTTACAACCACTACCAGCGCCTCCGCCAAGAACATGCCAAGGTCGGTGAAGAATTTCGAGATGTGGAGATTGAAAAGTCCAATATCATGCTTCTCGGACCCACGGGTTCCGGAAAAACCCTCCTCGCCCGCACGCTCGCCCGCGTGCTCGACGTGCCATTCTGTATTGTCGATGCGACGACACTAACCGAAGCCGGGTATGTCGGAGAGGATGTAGAAAATATCATCCTACGTCTTCTTCAAGCCTCAGACTTCGATGTTGCTCGTGCTGAAAGGGGCATCATTTACGTAGATGAAATTGATAAAATCGGACGGAAAACCGAGAATGTCTCGATCACCCGGGATGTTTCCGGGGAAGGCGTCCAACAGGCGCTGTTGAAGATTTTGGAAGGCACCGTTTGCAACGTCCCGCCCCAAGGCGGCCGCAAGCACCCGCAGCAGGAATATATTCAGGTCAACACGGAGAAAATCTTGTTCATCGTCGGCGGCGCATTCGTCGGGTTGGAAGACATGGTCCGCCGCCGCCTTGGCAGCAACACCCTAGGTTTCCATGCGGATACCAAGGAAAATTTTGACGACGCATCGGTAAATATCCTCGAAAAAGTGCAGCCGGAAGATCTGTTGCATTTCGGCCTCATCCCGGAATTCATTGGTCGGCTTCCCGTCATTTCGTCGCTGAGAAAACTCACCGAAGACGAGCTGATGTCGATCCTCACTGAGCCGAAAAACGCGCTTGTGAAGCAATATGGCAAGCAGCTCGCGATGAACGATGTGAAGCTCCGCGTCACTCGGGATGCCCTCCGGGCTTTGGCAGAGGAGGCCGTCCGCCGTGGCACCGGAGCCCGCGCCCTACGCTCGATTTTTGAGAAAATGATGCTTGAGGTCATGTTCGATATCCCGTCGCGCGACGATATCGAATCCGTGACGATTAACCGCCAAGTCGTCCTCGGTGAGCGCCCGCCCGCGATCCGCCGCAAGCGCGCGGACCAAGACGCGGCTTGAGGTAGGGGGGCAACTGCCATGCCGGTGCTTATGTTTAGCATTGCACATTCCAGCGTTTCCATAGTCCATCGCCTTGATCTTAAAAGGCAAACCATCCGCCCTTTTATGATATCGCCTTTTCAGGCAGTCATTTCAACCAGACCATGCTAGTCAGTCACCGCCATCATTTTATTTTCACCAAAACAGTAAAGACTGCGGGAACTTCCGTGGAATCCTATTTTGAAAAATACTGCATGGCTCAGGGAGAGTGGGCCAAATCTCATGGCCGCGATGAGTATGTTTCAGAAAGCGGCATCATCGGATACCGGGGGGCGGAACGAAAAATTTCCACTTGGTATAATCACATGCCAGCCCGTGCCATCCGCGATTTAATGGGTGAGGAAATTTGGAGTCATTATTTCAAGTTCACCGTGGTTAGAAACCCTTTCGACAAGCTGATATCCGGGTTCTTCATGTATGACCGGCCGCAGAACAAACGTGGAACGATTCACGGTTTGAAATCGTTAGTGAAGCGGATGGTAGGCAGGGGCGATCCAATTCATCGGGTTAAAGGAACGACGGAGGTCGAGCGATTCAGAAGTTGGATTCGTGAGGGAGGTGCGATTATTGATCGCGACAAATATCTGATCGATGGCAAGGAATGCCTGGATTACTATATCCGCTTTGAAAGTCTGGACGATGGCATCCGACAAGTTTGCGAACAGCTTTCCACTCCTTTCGAACCCGCTCGCATTCCTGAGTTTAAAAAAGGCTTGAGACATCACCGGACGAAAACCCGGGATTATTATGATGCGACCACTGAAAAAATAGTAAGAAATTTATACGCTTGGGAACTGGAAAAATTTTCGTATGACCTGCCAGAGTAAATGGCATCCCGACTTTTCTATTTCCCTTGGTTTCTACTATTCTCACTCGCAGTGGTGGCAGAGGAGTTGCCTGACGGCAATGCGACCATCCGGGGCAAAGCGGGAGTCTCTGAAATCGTTATCACCACCACTTCGCGAGTTGCAGGGACCATCCAATCTCTCACTTGGAACGGGCGTGAATTTTTGAACTCGTTCGATCACGGGCGTGAACTCCAGTCCGCCTCAAATCTGGACTGCGGCAACCCCATTCTTGACGAAACCTTCAACCCTACGGAGGCGGGAAGCCAGCGCGATGGGACTGGCGTGCTTTCATCGAGCCGACTTCTGCATCTGCGTGCCGAGCCAGATGCCTTACAGACACTGACTCGCATGGCCTTTTGGCTCGCACCAGGAGAGAAGTCCGGACCAAATGTAGCCAAGAACACGACGATCCTTTCCGACCACCTTCTTACCAAACGGGTTCACATCGGCTACCGTGATATGCCAAATGTGATTTCCTATGACGTGACATTTTCCCTGCCGATTGGAGAGAATCATACGAAGGCTGTCTTCGAGGCACTGACTGGATATATGCCCTCTGGATTTGAACGGTTCCAGCAATTCAATTCTCTAACCGGCGAGCTGGAACTCCTATCAGACGGACCTATGGAGGCCACCGGCCCGCTGGTCTTCTGCGTGCCGGACGGAACCTGCGCCATGGGAATCTATGCGCCGCCACAATCGGCGAAAAACATGATTGGTCCGAGCTATGGGCGGTTCAAGTTTGCGGAGGCTAAGGTCGCTAAGTGGAACTGTGTGTTCCGACTGAAGGACCAAGCCGGAATCCAAGCAGGCGACTATCCCTTCCACCTCTTCGTCATCGTAGGAGATCTGAACATGGTGCGGGAATCCATGCAGAAATTGTATGGCGAATTCGCGGTTCATTGACACGCTACTGCATTCAACTTCAGAAAATTGAGGGGTGATTCTCAGAGAAGCCATGCGGCAGAAGGTTTCTCGGGTTCCTTTTAAAAATGAGAACCGACCACGACGTCAGTGGTCGCTAGGTAATCACTAATTATTGCGGAACGAAGTCGATTTTCCTCAGGTTCATCACTGCTTCACCAAGTCTCTTCGAGGAGCGTAGGATGAGGGTGGTATTTCCCGCTCGGTCGATTTTCAGCTCCCCGAGCAAGACGGTTTGGTAATTTTCCCAGCCTCCGGTGGGTTGGAGTTTGGTGTCGAGGGCGGACTTCCCGGCGGAGAAGTTGATCTCGCTGTTAGCACTGTTTGGGTCCAAGGCGTAGGTGAGAGAGAGGCGGAAATTTCCGGGCTTGAGAATTTTGACCTGCCATTGGAGAAAATCCTTATCGCTCTTCCAGTTGCCGATGTTTTCTCGCCTCCCCCCTCCACCAAGGGGCTGGAACCGACGATCTCCGCAGTTTGTGCTGTTAGTGAAAAACCACCGTCGACTGTTTGCATGATCGCGGGGTCCGGCTTGAGCGGCATGGCGGTGGTGATAGGCAGGGAAATGGCGAGGTGTTTCTGAGTGCGGATTATGTCGAGTGCGATGGTTTGTCCCGGCTTCAAGTCTGCCGTTAGACGGATGAGGGTATCGGCGGTTTCGATGGCTTTACGATCTAACGAGAGCAGCACATCTTCCTTTTTCAAGCCTGTGGCTGCTAGAGGTGAGCCTGCTGGGAGGTCCGTAATGAGCACGCCGGTCTCACCGGGAGTGCCATAAGCGGACATTTCCCCTTGGCCCGCGATGTTGCGGACGCTGGCACCGATCCAAGTGCGAACCTTGGGATCGCGTTCGGCGGATGGATCAGCGGGCTTCTGACCGGGGAGCAGTGGGGCGCTGGCCATGGCCTTGAGCTGCGGCTTTCTCACACCGAACTGGTCCATCGGGAAATTCTTGAAACCGAGTGCGAGCGCGGGCGAGCCGGGTTTGACGCGATAATCGCCAGTTAGGGGATCGACGAAGTCGGCATCGGCGACGATGGAATCTTGGTCGCGACCGCTTTGTGTTTGGAGATCGGTGGCGGGGATGGCTTGGGTTTGGCCTGTACGCTGGAGGAGATTGTAATTCATTTCATCGCCCCAGGGTGGATGGTGCATCCGGACGGGACCGTATTTTCCCGAGAGGATGTTTTTACGAACGATGTCCTTGGACGCAGCATACCAGACGTGAGGATCCAAGCCGTGGTTGAGAATGACGTTATTTTCAATGACGCGGTTGAATCCTTCTCGCGCCTTGATGCCGCCGTTGAGGCAAAGGTTGTTATAAATATGATAGTTGCTTGATCCATCGTCGAGGTCGATGTCCCAGCCCCGGTCACAACGCCAGCGGCTATCGCGGATGGTATTGGGTTCAACCACATCTAACAATGAAACCACGGGAAATTCCTCGACCCATTTGTTAGTCTCTTCGATGTTAGGTCGCCAGAAGCGGTCGCGGCCCCACGAGTTGAAGGAGCCGTGGTCGCCGGTTTCCTTGACGGTATCGAAAACGTCGCAACCTTCAATGACATGGCCACCCCAGCAGCCGCTGCCGATGTTGATACCGGCGCGGGGCACGTCATGAATGGTGCAGTGCCGGAGGGTGATCCTACGGGACATTTCGATCTGCACGGGCGCGGTTTGTTTTTCCACATCGCCAGTGCGTGTGATGAGGCAGTCCTCGACGAGGCAATCCGCGGGATAGTTGTTGGTCAGCGGGCCGGGAGTACGGTCGATTTTTGATAGATCCTGGACAATCTTATATTCAAATAAGGCACTGCGGACGGCAGCGGGATCACCGATGAACGAGATTCCCCCTCCTCCGCCGCCGGAGATGAGGCAGCCTCGGATGCCATTAGGGTCAGTCCCCTCAGTCTCACAAAACCGATTCTCAAGCTTCCTAAATAACGACATTCGCACCGAGTTTTTGATCCATCACTCCTGACCCGGATTCGCCTTTTCATTTCATAATCGCCTTCATCGGCTGAGTCCATCAGGTTTCCAGCTTCCTCTCAAGCGCATTCGATCACTCCGCCAGCCGAAGTGGCCGTGAGCCGTTTCCATGAGATCCGTCCACGCAAACCTGTCCTTCAAGCTGACGCCTGACGGAAAGCGCCGCATCAGTATGACCGGAGACGATCAATAACGCCCATCCCAGCAAGATGGATATCCGTCCCAAAATGAGTGTGCGGTAAAGTTCGGTCTCGAGGTTCCCAAACTCGAAGGGCCGGGGCAGGGCGATCAAGCTAGGGAGGATTGAGTTTCGACAAAGAGAGAATGAACCGCAGATGAACTCAGATGGACGCGGATTTAGAAGAAACCGTAGAGTTTTCGACCGTGTTCCATGCACATTTCCTCCCTTGCCCAATGATT
>JANYFB010000322.1 GCA_025362955.1 Akkermansiaceae bacterium | reverse complement strand
AATCATTGGGCAAGGGAGGAAATGTGCATGGAACACGGTCGAAAACTCTACGGTTTCTTCTAAATCCGCGTCCATCTGAGTTCATCTGCGGTTCATTCTCTCTTTGTCGAAACTCAATCCTCCCTAGCTTGATCGCCCTGCTTGTGGGGCGTAGGGTTTAGGTCGTGACATTGGTTGCCGATGCAATCGTCAATCGCATCTCTGATCTATCCTTCTTGTTGATGCTCCCCAATCGTTTGGCGAAAACCAACTGTTATACATCCGTGCTTGTTTTCCTTCAAAAACCCGCCATAGCCTCGCCGCCCGGCAAGCCAGATGAACTGCGAGTCCGGAATATCGACTCACATTTCCCATGGATACGCCTCCTTTTTCCGAACTCGGCTTGCCCGATACCTTGCTCGCCGCCATTGAAACGCTAGGTTACGAGCGCCCTTCGCCCATCCAAGCAATGAGCATTCCCCCTGCCCTGCTGGGCAAGGATCTGGTTGGGCTGTCCGCTACAGGATCGGGAAAAACCGCTGCTTTCACGCTTCCCGCGTTGGCGAAACTCGATGTAAAAGAGCCTTTCCCGCAGGTGTTGATCCTCTGCCCGACGCGCGAACTTGCGGTGCAGGTCTGCGAAGAAGTCCACCGCCTGGGGGCGAAAATGAAGGGTCTGCACGCGACCCCGGTTTATGGGGGTGCACCAATCGATCGCCAGCTCCGGGCCTTGAGGTCTGGGGCGCAGCTGGTCGTGGGGACTCCGGGACGTCTGCTAGATCATTTGCGCCGCGGCAGTTTCGACGCCTCGCGCATCAAGATGGCGATCCTCGACGAGGCGGACCGGATGCTTGATATGGGATTTAAGGACGAAATGGACGAGCTGTTAGCCGCGCTGCCTGCGGAGCGACAAACGCTGTTTTTCTCCGCGACGATGAATCCAGGCGTGTCTCGGTTGATCCAGAAATTCGGGAATAGCCCGGAAGTCATTCAGATTGAGCAAAAAGCCCGCACGGTTTCCACGGTGGAGCAGTCGTATTTTGAGGTCCGCCAGCGTTCCAAGGTCGAGGTCTTGTCGCGTATTCTCGACATGAACCCGCCTCGGCTTGGGATCGTGTTTTGTAATACAAAGCGCTCAGTCGATGAATGCACTGAGGATCTCGTCAATCGCGGTTACGCTGCCGACCGCCTCCATGGCGACATCACCCAGCAGATGCGCGAGCGAGTGCTCAAGCGTTTCCGCGAGGGCGCCGTGGAAATTCTGGTCGCTACGGACGTGGCGGCGCGCGGGCTGGACATTGAGGAAATCGACATCGTTTTCAATTACGACCTGCCGACCGATCCTGAAGATTACGTGCATCGCATTGGCCGGACCGGACGCGCAGGACGGTCGGGGCGGGCCGTTAGTTTTGTCTATGGCCGGGAAATCTATCGGATGCAGTCCATCGAGCGCTACACCCGGAGCGTGGTGAAACGGGAGCGGATTCCGTCGGTGGAGCAAGTCGAGGGACGACGTGCGGATCTGATTTTCGACGATCTGAAAGAGCGTTTGGAAGCTGGGAAATTCGATGCCTATCAGGACAACATCGACCGCCTGCTAGAACAAGGCCATACCCCCACCGACATCGCCGGCGCACTTGTCACGATGATCCGCGAAGCCAGTGGCCGCGAGGGTTCCGCCATTGAGGAGGATCGTGAGGCCGAGCGTCCGGCCCGCCGTGAAAATGTTCGTCCGCAACGTGACGACCGAGGCTCTCAAAACGATGACCGTGGACCGCGCCCAGAACGCTCGGGGCCGCCGCGCGGACCCTCGCCCGGCTCGGAAGCGGGGATGACCCGGCTTTTCCTCTCGCTCGGCAAAACCCACGGCGTCATGGCCAAGGAAATTGTCGGAATGCTCTATCGGGAAGTGGGATTACCGGATGGTTGCCTAGGGCGCATTTCCCTTTTCCCGAAACATTCGTTGGTTGACGTTCCGGAGCAATTTGTCGGGCAAGTAATCGAGCGCACCCGCAACGCCCGCCTGCGTGGTCGTCCTTTCCGCATGGATGTGGATCGCGGGCCGGGAGCTGATTGATCTTAAAAAATCAGGTTGCCCAGTCTGGTCCATTTAGCTAAATTGCATACGTCATGCAAGTCACCATCCGTGAGGCGAAAACGCAGCTTTCCAAGCTGATAGCCGCAGCGGAGCGCGGAGAGGGAGTGATTATCTCCCGCCGCGACAAATCGGTGGTGCGGATTGTCGCGGAGAGGCCGGAAAGGAACCGGCGGGTGCTGGGATTCCTTGCGAGCCATGAAGTAAAACTCGACGGTTTTTGGATCCCGTGCTGGACGCACAAATCGCGGAGGATTTTCTTCGTTTCACGGCGGCGGATCCGTTGCACCCGGATCACCTGACGAATGACGATCATGATCAAGGGGCGTAGTTACCTGCTGGATACGATGGCCATCTTATGGTATGCATTCCTTCCCCGACGTCTGCCGAGGGCCGCGCGGGAAGTGATTCTCAATGAGGAGATACATCTCGTTTTTTCTACTGTTAGCTCAGGATCTGCCTTTTCACCACCGGGACCCTTTCGACCGAATGCTGGCCGCCCAATACATGATCGAGGGGTTATCAATCCTCAGTTCGGATACGATATTCGAACCATATGGAGTCAAACGGGTTTGGTGATAAATCCCTACAAAGCCGCATGACCACCGCCGATCTATCAGGAAACCCACGCAGATTCATCCTCTTCACGGTTTTTTACAATGCCCGGGCCTATTATCCGGTGCTGGCCATTCTGTTCCTCGATCTAGGTCTGACGTTGGACCAATACGTCCTACTCAATCTCATTTGGGCGACGACGATTTTCCTATTTGAAGTTCCATCAGGCGCGCTGGCGGACACGCTGGGGAGGAAAAAATTATTGGTTTTCGCCGCGGGTTTAATGGTGTTGGAAATGCTATGCCTGCTTTTCGCCCCGCGCGGCGGCGGAGTGATGTTGTTCGCCTTGTGTATTACTAACCGTTTTTGCTCCGGGCTGTCGGAAGCTTGTGCGAGCGGCGCGGATGAGGCGCTGGCCTACGACTCCTTGTTAGAGGAAAACCGCGCGGACCGCTGGGACAAACTGCTAGCCGCGACGATGCGCTGGCGCTCAGCAGGCATGGTCATCGCCATGATCCTCGGCGGACTCATTTATAACCCCTACCCCTTGAACCGCATCTTGCCGCCCGCATTGCAGTTATCCATGGATACAGCGCACCGGCTGCCCATCGCCATCGTGCTTTGCCAAGCAGTCGTCTGTTTGTTCATCACCCTGCGGATGGTCGATCCTCCCCATGATGCGGAAGCGGTGGTGGGCAGTAATTTTAGAGAAGCCTATGCGCTCACCTTGAAGACGGCGCGCTGGGTTTTTACGAATCCCAAAACTCTGGTCGTCGTGGTCATCGGGTTGGCAATCGATTCGATTGTTAGAAATTTCGCAACGATTACCAGCAGCTATTACCGCCTGATCGAGCTGCCCGAGTGGACCTTCGGATTCATCGGCGCGAGCATGGGTCTGCTCGGATGGTTTGTCCCGACGATTGCTAAAAAGTTGAACACCCGCTTCGGCACGCTGACCAATCTCGGGATCGCCGCTGTGGTTTCCCTCGCCGGCCTGGCAGCACTCGTCCCGGCGTGGCCATTGTTCGGACTATTGCCTGCCATGCTGCTGATGACGACTTTGGGATTTCTCGGTTTCACGGTGAGCCGGGCACTTCATGCCGAAGCGGACTCCTCCCAACGCGCGACCGTCCTGTCGGTCAAAGGTCTGGCATTCAACTTGGGATACGGCCTGTTCAGCCTCGGATTCTCGCGCCTGTTAGCTTGTTTCCCGGGTCAGCCCGCCGGTGCGGCGCTGCGCGGCGCGCTGCTCTGGCAGGTACCCGCATTCGCACTCGTCGCCATGATGCTATTTGCCGGCGCGAATCTGCTACGGAAAAGAAACCTCCGAGCTTAATCTTCCGCTTCGAGACTCGCCTTCCTCAAATACTCGCAGATCACCGGAATCCGGTCACCCACCGAATCCATCTCTAACAATCTCTGCCGCAGGTCGGCTTCGTGGATAAATTGCTGGCAAATAATGTCCGTCATCAAGCCCGGTTCATCCGCTCTGTCCAGCAGTGCAAAGACCCCTGATTGAATCTCTTCGGGCAATGGACGTACTGCATCCTCAACCGCTCCCCGCAGGGTTTTCATCGCCGCTACCGCTTGGTTTTCCGGTATGAAAACCGAGATCACTGGCTCGATCCCGGCATACGGATAATCGCCTCCGTCGTGCCATTCTGTAAATCGCACCCGCATCACTCCGTGAATCAGCAACTGCGAGGTGCCGTCGTTCTGCTCCCGCGACGCCCTCACCAGCCCGATGGTCCCCACCGGTGCCACGTAATTCGCCGGGTCCCCCTCTTCATCACCTAACAAACGTGCGACCGCGAAAAAACAATCTCCCTCAAGTGCCTCCTCAAGCATTTTACGATAGCGCGGCTCGAAAATATAAAGCGGCAGTCCCCCGTGGGGAAACAGCGTGCAGTCGGGCAAAAGCATTACGCCGCAACGCTCGGGAAGATGGATACTGGCCATGCTCCGGCCAGCGAACCATCGGCATCCGCGCGATGCAAGTCAGATAGATCCGGGGAGAAGCAGTAATTCTCTTGAAAATTTCCACAAAACGGTTTTTTCAAACAAGACACCTCTGCGGCATCGCTTCTCGCGGGAATCGCAGAATAACCCGTTTTTCCATCCCCATGATCGAAGTCGAAACCCTGACCAAACAATTCGGAACCAAGCGCGCCGTGGACAATCTGTCGTTCACGGTCCAAAAAGGCGAAGTCCTCGGATTCCTCGGACCTAACGGTGCTGGCAAATCCACCACCATGCGGATGATCACCGGCTTCCTCCCGCCCACCTCCGGTGACGCACGGGTCTGCGGCATCTCGATCGTGGATAACCCGCGCGAGGCGAAAACGCGGATTGGTTACCTTCCGGAATCCGCGCCGCTTTACAACGACATGACGGTCATTGGTTTCCTTAAATTCTGCGCGTCTATCCGTGGCCTCAAGGGTGCCGCGAAAAACGACGCCGTCGAGCGTGCCATCGACACTTGTTTCCTCGGCACCGTCGCTCGACAGTCCATCGACACCCTTTCCAAAGGCTACCGCCACCGGACTTGCCTTGCCCAAGCGCTGCTGCATGACCCGGAAGTTCTGATCCTTGATGAGCCTACCGACGGTCTTGACCCGAACCAGAAATTTGAGGTTCGCCAGCTCATCAAACGGTTAGGAAAAACCAAGGCCATCCTCTTCTCCACCCATATTCTTGAAGAAGTCGAGGCTGCCTGCACCCGCGCCGTCATCGTGGACCGGGGAAAAATCGTCGCCGACGGCACGCCCGCTGAACTGCTCGCCCAATCCGGCACCGGCTCGCTCACCGACCTATTCCGCAATGTGACTTCCAGCGATACCGAAGCCGCAGCCTGAAATTTCTCAATCCAGCAACGTCTCATTTATGTCTTCCTGCACCATCTACAAACGAGAGCTTTCCAGTTACTTCTCGCAGCCCACCGCCTACGCGATCATTGTTATTTTCCTGCTGTTTTCGCTCGGCCTCACCTTCACCTTCGGCGAGTTTATGCGCGTGGGTGATTCCTCGTTGGAATGGACCTTCATTTTTTGGCATCCATGGGTTTACATGCTGTTAGCCCCGGCTGTCGGCATGAAACTCTGGGCGGATGAGCAACGTACCGGCACCATCGAACTGCTAGGCACCTTCCCGGTTTCCACTTGGAGCGCGATTATTGGAAAATTTCTAGCAGCCGCAACCGTTTGGCTGATCGCGTTGATCCTGACGTTTCCCATCGTGCTAACCGTCAATTACCTGGGAAATCCCGACAACGGTCAAATCTTCTCCGGCTATCTAGCGAGTTTCTTCGTCTGCTGCACCTTCCTCGCGATCACAATGTTGGTATCCGCCTGCACCCGCGACCAGGTGGTCTGCCTGATTGTATCGGTGTCAATCTGCGTGCTCCTGCTACTTTGCGGCTATGATCCAGTGACGCGGGAGTTGTCTAAAATCGTTTCTCCCGGCGTTCTTCAGGGCATCGTTTCATTCGGCGTCTGGGATCACTTCCAGTCCGCGAATGGAGGTCTGTTCAGGCTGAAGGATTTCATCTGGTTCGGCTCGATTATTTTCGTCTGTCTCCTCGGCACCAGCGCCATCCTTTCGGCAAAGCGCGCCTAACCGATTTTAAATTCAAGATTCCGAATTTACCCATGAAAATTACCCATCCGGTCACCCGCGCAGCCTTCGGCGTTGCCGCGCTCGTCGCCATCGCCCTGTTAGCAAATTGGCTTGTCTCCCTTACTCCACTCGGCAACCGCGGTGCGGACTTCACCGAGAATCAAATTCACACCTTGTCAAAGGGCACCGGCGCGATCCTCACGGAGCTGGATACTCCCGTAGTGATTCGTTACTATGCTTCGCGTAATACCGACTACATGCCGCAGGAGCTCAAACTCCACATGCGCCGTGTCGATGATTTGCTGAAGGAATATTCCTCCATTTCCAAAGGCAAACTCCGCATTGAAAACCTCGATCCCGAGCCGGATACCGATGCCGAGGACTCCGCCAATCTCGACGGCATCAACGGCCAGCGCATGGACGATCAAAACCTCTTCTTCGGCCTCGCCATTTCATGCCTGGATAAAACCAGCGTCATTCCCTTCATCGATCCCCGCGACGAGACAATGCTTGAATATCACATTTCCAAAGCCATTGCCGAGGTCAGCACCCCGACCAAACCCAAAATCGGCATTATGTCCGCGCTCGATCTTAAAGGCGCACCCGCCATGATGCCCGGTCAGCCACCGACTCCGGGTTGGGTCATCTATCAGCAACTCAAACAGTCCTTCGATGTGGTGGATATTTCCATGGAAGCTGCGACTATCGACCCGAAAATCATCAAGGTTTTGCTTTTATTCCATCCTGCTGGCATCACCCCGGAAGCAGAGTTTTCCGTGGATCAATATCTGCTCAATGGCGGCACCGTCGTCGCCTGCCTCGATCCCTACTCGGTGGCCGCGCAAATGACCAGCAAGGGCGGAAATCCGATGATGGGTGAACAACCCAATCCCACCACTTCTACCCTTCCCACCCTCCTGTCTGCTTGGGGAGTCACCTTTGAATCCGGCAAAGTTCTAGCAGATCCTCCGCTTGCCACCAAGATCGGCGGTAACCGTGTGGGCCTCGCCATTCTAACACTTGGCAAGGATGCCATGCCTCAAAAGGACGACGTGATTACTAAGGATCTCGACTCCGTTACCTTCTTCCTTCCCGGTGCCTTCACTAAAACCGGTGCGGGCGGTGTGACTGCGACCACTCTCATTAAGTCCACTACGGAAGCGGGCTTCGTGGATGCCGTGAAAGCCTCGCAGCTCGATCCCTCGCTATCCCGCACGCTCAAGTCTAACGGGACCGCTTACGACCTGGTCACCCATCTATCAGGCACTTTCAAATCCGCCTTCCCGGATGGCAAACCGAAATCCACCGCTGAAGGCACCAAGGCTCCCGAAGCCAAGGACAAGCCGGTCTATCTGAAAGATGCCACCACCTCCGGCAACGTTTTCCTGATCGGCGATGTTGATGCGTTCTATGACCGCTTCGCCTACAATGTTCAAAACTTCGGTGGCACCCAAATGGCCTCGCCTTCCAACGGCAATGCCTCACTGCTTTTCAACGTGCTCGACCAAGCAGTAGGCTCGAAGCACTTGATCGGTTCCCGGTCCCGCTCGGCCATCATCCGGCCCTTCACGGTCGTGCAGAAAATGGAAGAGGATTTCAACAAAACCGTGGGCGTGAAAATCGAGGAATTCCAAGCAAAGCAAAAGGCCGCTCAGGAAAAACTCGGTGAACTCCAAGCGCAGAAATCCCGTGGCTCAGATCTCTATCTCTCCCCTGCCCAAGAAGCGGAAATCAAAAAACTGCGCCAAGAACAAGTCGAGTATGCCAAGCTTGTCCGCGAGCAGGAAAAAGACCTCCGCCGCCAAAAGGACAAGCTCGCCGGGAAAATCACTCTGCTCAACGTCGCTGCCATGCCCACCTTGGTCGTGTTAGTCGGCCTCGCCCTGTTCGTCAAACGCCGCCGCTCGACCCGCGCAAGATAAGAGGTTGATGGTGGATGGTTGATAGTTGATAGCGAAGAGTCAGAAAATCGCGATTCAACCACCTTCCGCCTCTCTCTCTTTCCATTACCTATTAACTCTCAACCATCGACTTCTACCCATGAACAAACGCCAGGTCACCATCCTCTGGGTCATCGCCCTCGCCCTCGGCGCGGCGGTGGCTGCCGTGAAACTCAGCCAGAACACCTCCGCGAGTAGCGCCACGAAGCGCGCTCACGGCCAGACGCTTTTTGAATTCTTTCCGGCCACTGAGGCCTCCACTGTTGAGATCCAAGGCGCTGGCAGCTCGGTCTCCCTCGTGAAAAAAGACGGAAAATGGATTGTCACCGAGCGCGGCGGCTATCCTGCTAACAGTACCTACGTCAACGATTTCATCCGTACCCTCGGCGATCTTAAGGTAACCCAAGGCATGGAGGCCGGACCATCATTCGCCCCTCGTTTCGGCATGGACGAAACCGCGACCAAGCCGGAAGATCGCGGTCTAACTGCTACTTTTAAAGATGCCTCGGGAAAGGAAATCGCAAAGGTTTCACTAGGGAAAAATATTGAAAGCGGTTCCGCTCCTTCCCCGATGGGTGGCGGCGGTGCCGTTGGGCGCTACATCCGCAATCACGCCGATGATTCTGGATTCTACGCGGTGAGCGAAATGTTTCCATCCGTTAGCGCGGAGGCCAAGCGTTGGCTGGCCGACGGATTCATCAGTCCCGAGAAAATCAAATCCATCACCTTGAGCCAGACCGGCAAAGCCGACTCTGCCTGGAAACTCACCCGTGAGGCCGATGAGGCAGAATTCAAGCTTGATGGAGCAACCGCGACCGAAGTGCTCGACACCAAGGTTTCCGGCCCGCTCAAGACCCTCTTCTCCTACGCCCGGTTCGAAGATGTGGTTCCCGCCGACAAGGTTGCAGAGCGCATTCAAGCTGATGGAAAGCGCACCGCGACCCTCGAAACCTTTGAGGGTTTCACTTACACGCTGGTGATTTCCCCCACCAAGCCGGGCGCTGCGGCACCTGCACCTGTTAGTCCCGGTGCCGAGCCACCCGCCACAGATAATTTTTTCCTAACAGTCGAAGTCGCCGCCGAGCTGCCCAAGGAGCGTAAGAAAGAGGACGGGGAAAAACCCGAAGACGCCAAAACCAAGGACACTGCCTTTACGGATCGCTTAAAAACGCTCGGTGAAAAACTTGCAAAGGAAAAAGCCTTTGCCGGGATCACCTTCGAGGTTGGAAAAAGTCTCGTTGAGCCACTTCTCAAGGAGCGCGACGCCCTGATCGCCAAAGCCACGCCCGCTCCCGCTGAAGGCGCGGAATCCGGCGGAGTCCAGACACTTCCGGGCGGCATGATCACCCGTCCGCCCCATTCCACGGCCACTCCGCCCATCGAAGCTGTTACCCCGCCGATCTCGGTCCCGCCATCCGAAGAGGCTCCAGAGAAAGTCGAAGGAAAATAGTACCGAAACTATCTAGTGTTGGTTTTTTTATCCGCAGAAAAAACAGGATGAACGCAGATGAAGATGATTGGGTTTGATCCAAAAGGAATGGAATTAGGGTATTACTGATAGAATCCAAGCGGCCTTGCCAATCTATTGAAGAATAGTAATGACTCAGGGGTAAAATCGAGTTGCTTGGGGAGCACCCGCGCCCCCGCAGGTAGTTCTCGGTGCCCTCGCCGAAAATAACGTCGATTCTTGATCAATCCAAGTCATCGGCGGGGGCGTCAATTGACAACACGCGAGGCGCGTGTGCTCCCCTCCGAGAATGCATCTCACAACATATAATCTACGCCGAATCTTTAACTAGAGCGCGAGTAGCACCACCAGAAATGCCGCCGTCTATCAGTAAAGTCTGTGCCGTCATGTAGGCGCTTGCATCGGAGGCCAGGAAAACGATGGATCCGTCCAAATCCATAGGCTGTCCCGGGCGTTTCAGCGGGATCCGATCACATAGGTAATCCACCCACTTCTGGTTTTCATACATCACGGCGTTTTGGGCAGTTTTAAACCAGCCGGGAGCCAGGCAATTCACGGTAATGCCATCACCACCCCAGTCGTCGGCCAGACTCATGGTCAATTGTTTAACTCCTCCACGGCTTGCGCCATAAGGTCCAAGCCCTGCATAGCCGGCCACACAAGTCACAGAGCCGATATTGATGATGCGACCATATCGGCGCGGAATCATGTGTCGTGCCACCGCTTGGGATACGAAAAAAGTACCTCTTAAATTCGTTTCCAGAACCAGATTCCAATCCTCCCAAGTAACCTCCAGAGCGGGTTTGCGCACGTTGCATCCCGCGTTGTTTACCAAGATGTCGATTTTCCCATAATGTTCCATTGCTCCTTGGACCATTTCCTGAATGCTATCAAAGTTCCGCACGTCCAGGACGAGCGGCAGCGCCTTGCGACCCATCGCTTCGATTTCCTCTTGGAAAGGTTGCAGCGATGCCAAGTCCCTGCTGGTTAAAACCAGGTCAGCACCCGCTCTAGCAAGTGCGCGTGCAAAATATTGGCCAAGGCCGCGGCTGGTTCCGGTGACAATGGCGACTCTTCCGGTTAGATCAAACTGATTGGATTCCATGATACAAATAGTTAGAATGTCACGGTTGCAGGACGACTTTCAATAATCCCTCTTCCTTCTGATAAAGACGGTCGAACCAGACTGCTCCATCTGCTAGCGGCGCGACCGCACTGAGCAAAGGCGCGGGGTCGATGTCTCCCCGTGCCATCATTTCCAGACAAGCAGCATATTCCCCCGCAGACGCGCAGGTGCCATGCAGGGTCAACTCGCGGGTGACTACGATTTGCAATGGCAGTTCCACTTGCGGTGAAACATTTCCTACCAGGGTTACTGATCCACCCTTGCGAACACTGCGGATCGCGATGTCCACGGTGATGCCTGCACCCACAGCCTCAAAAACTCGGTCGGCTCCGACGCCGTTAGTAAGCCGCAGAATTTCGTCGATCGGTAAGTATCTGGAATCAACAGTGTCGGTGGCTCCTAAGCTGACGGCCATCGCAAGTTTCTCGGGCGCAACATCGAGCGCGATGATGCGCCCGAAGCCTGCAAGTTTGGCCGCTTGAATAATCGCCAACCCAATCATTCCGCAGCCAACCACCACGGCCGTGTCATTTAACGTGACCGGGAAACGTCGGATGGCATGAAAAGCGATCGTATAGGGTTCTATCAGCGCTGCGTGTTCAAAGGTCATCGCCTCTGGCAAGAGATATAATATACTTTGAGGAACTACAACATAGTCCGCAAAAGCGCCCTGTTGTCGATATTCATCACATGACACTCCTAGGACACGGCGATTATTGCATAAATTAACTTCGCCACGACGGCAGAAATCACAGTTGCCGCAGTAGATCGTCGAGTCAAACGTGACACGATCACCCTTTTTCCATTTGGTCACCGCACTGCCAACCTCCGCGATCACGCCTGCCGCCTCGTGCCCCATGATGATCGGTGGTTGACGGCGACCCGTGGAGCCGTCCATGCCGTGGACGTCGCTGCCACAGATGCCGCAGGCTTTGACTTCGATCAATACCTCGTCGGGTCCATAATTAGGCATCGGCACCTCCTCGTAGGAGAGCTCCATGTATTCATTGAGAACTAATGCTTTCACAATTTTCTGATAGATCGTGGCTGACTGTGATTGATAGATCCTCCTGATATAATCTCGGGTTGTGGCAGGAGCTTTTTCAGCATGGGATTGTGCAAGGAAAGCTGCCGGACACTGGCTTGTTTTTTTTCAAGGTATGCGGTTGGCCTTTTTGAGATTCATTACAATGAATTCTAGTACCGGCGTGGGGTCTTTTAAGCCATGCGGATGATGATCGACCCCCGGCTTGCCGATTAGCTGGATCGCGCCTCCGAGCGCTCGATAACGCTCCGCTACGATACCCGTATTTTCCTCCCACGGCACTGTATGATCCGCCTCGCCATAGACGTGGATCAAGGGGATTTTAGCATCTGCTAGGGGCTTGAGATTGTCCACGGGATTGCCTTTGAATGCCATTGCTTCAGCTTCATCCTTGAAGCCATAGACCTTGAATGCCAGTTGCCAATCGCCGGGGCTCCCTTGGCCTTTCCCCTTCCCTCCGGGCCAACTTTTCATATCCAGAACGGCGGCATCCGCGTAGATGCAGGAAACCTTCGAGGGATTGGCAATCGCCCAGTTGAAACAGTAAAGGCCACCGCGGCTGAGGCCGATCAACGCGGGTTTGGTAGCCATACCGTAGCGGCTGATGAGTTCGCCGTAGGCATCGTTCCAATGCTGGACGGCCTCAGGTGCGCCGAGCAAGTTCGGCACATTCAGATAGACGATGTAAACACCCTGTTTCAGAAGATCGATTTCCGTTTGGGGAAAGGCATTGAGAAACTCACCTTTCCACGCCCACAGCCTGCCGGCCATCGGATTGTCAGGAACGATGACGGAGCATGTTCTCTTTTGTCCGACCAGAAAATCGTAACGGTCATAGCCATTCCACTTTGAGATTTTTCCGGGAAATGGCTGGGCGCGTTGCGCTTGGATTTGGCCGGTGAGTTCATCGGCCTTGGCGTCCGCCTCGTCAAGCGGCAGGCCAGGAGCGATGCCGGGGCGCTTGTGGCCGGTGAAGGTCAGCCACGCTGCACCACGCAATTCCGTGCGCTGCCGGATCAACTCGCGCAAGCTGGTCGCCATCAATGGCGAGTGATCCACGAAACCCTCGGCGTGGCGAGTATTTGTTAGGAAAGCGATGAGTTGTTTCGCCATCAGATCGTGGCCTTCACGGTTGGGATGGGTGCCGTCGCTCGCGAAGCGGAAATTCGGATCTACTTTACGCTTCTCGTCCAGCGCGGCACGCATCGGGCCATGCACGTCAACGACATTCCAGCCGTTCTTGCGCTTGGAAATCAGCCAGTCGCTGAAGCGTGAGAGCATTCCATCATGCTTGTCCTGCGGCTGCCCCGGTCCGGCGTCGTGGATCGGCGGGGTGAGAAAAATGATCTGTTTCACCCCCGCTTTTTCCAACTGGGATTTCATGGCTTCCATCGCGCTGCAAAATCGCGCGAAGCCTTCGTCGTTCTGTGGGAGGGACGAGCCGTCATTCATGCCGTAGCATTCCACGACCCAGTCAGGCTTGGTTTTTTCAAGAATGCGTCCAAGTCGCTCGCTGATGGCGGGCCGGGGAAATCCGTAAGGCTTGATGTGGGTTTCCTGCTGTTCTGCATCGGTGAGGTCGCTGGCGGTTTCGCTGGAGAGTCCGAGGTTGAGGACTTCCGCCGGAGCGCCAGCCGCCGTCAGCCAGCCATCGAAATCCGCCACCCAATCACCCGCCTGGGTGATGCTATCGCCGAGAATGACGATGCGTTTCGCCGTTTTAATATCCGGCAGAGGTGCGGCGGATGAAATGCCCGAGAATGCACAGAGCGCGAGTATTGCTAGATAGGAGAAAATACGCGGAACGACGGATTTCATGATGGCGAGGATTTTCAACATTCAAGGTTTGATATGGATTGAATCCCACAAAAGCAACTTGGTCCAGCGCCGTAGTTTCAAAAACATCCTCAGTGCTCGTGCGCCGCAATCCTGATTTTTACTTCGCGAAAAACGCGCCAATCACCGACTGATAAACCAGCCGCCTCGGAATCTTGGTCCGGGTTTGAAGCGCTACCCATGTCGCACCTCGGAGTGGCTCCAAGGTCTTGCGGGCAAGTAGCGCGGGCAAGGCCGTAGCCGCGCGAAGCCGACGTGAACACAGCAACTTCGCATATATTTCCCCCTCGCCCACCCATTCTCCGGCCCGTTCTAACCATCGGGCGTGGCAGGCGACGAGTTCGCAGGAATCATGCGGATCAGCGACAGGCAAGTAGCAGCGTCCGGTCGCCAGATCCGCCGCGAGATCACGCAGGATGTTCACGAGTTGCAGCCCTTTTCCATAAGCAATGCCATTGGCTAACAGTTCCGACTGGGGAGTTTTTGAAAAGCGTTCCTCCAATGTGAGAAATCCGAGTTTAGTCCAAAAAGCACCGACGCAGCCAGCAACCCGCCAGGCATAGTCCTCCAGCGCGGCATCGTCCGTTAGAGCAACCGGATTTTCCCGACTGGCGCTGGCGAATCGTTCCAAATCAAGAGTCTGGCCACTGACGATGGTTTTCAAAACTTCCCGCACCAGAGCTGCTTCGTTTTCTGGGAGCCTCTGCAGCCAAGAGAAAATTTCCCCGGAACATTCCAACAAATGCCGCTCCCTCGGATCGGCGATGGCATTCAGGAACGAAACTGGCCAGCGCGGTGTCTCCAACATTTCCGCCACGGCCTGGCTGAACTGACCGAGTAATTGCAAGCGTGTCTCGGGTGCCGCCGCTGCGGTGTCGGCAAGCGTGTCGCTAGTTCGTGCTAACAGGTAGCCAAGGCTGGCCGCCCCGCGCATGGGTCGCGGAAGGAGTCGCAAGGTCAGATAGAATGACCGCGAAACCCCCTTGAGCACTTGTTTTTCCAATGGAACGGGCACTGCGCCCAGCAAGGGGCGGTGGGTGGGAAATGTCAATCCGCCAAGCGCCATGAGCCAGTCCACCGAGCTCAGCGGGATGCAGCATGACGCACATTTTCATTCACAGGACATAACTCCGGCGATGCCAGATGAGTATTTTTCCAGGCACCTACATTTGGAATTTCTTCAACCGCAGATGAACGAGATATACCCAGAGAAGGGGGATTAAGAGTCGAATTCTTGGGGAAACCACCGATTTGAGATGAAAGCTTTTAATTTCATCCCATTTTTCATCTGCGTGTATCCTGTTCATCTGTGGTTCGACTCTGAAATATAAATGCCCTGGAGTATTTTTCCCAAGCGGACTTGCGGTATCGGGACCGTGGTTGTAGGAAAGGCGGACGCCCGACCATTTTCCCATGAATGCCACCGCTCTCAAACCTAACGGCCTCACCTTGCAGGAAGTGGTGGACCTGCTTCATGGGCTGTTAGGCGAAAGGCCGGACCTGCCCACGCCGGAACAGGTGTTGGCGGTTTGCGACGTGCTGTATTCCGCCAGCCTGCTCAAGGAGGAGGGCCGGGCCGTCCGGGCAAGGGTGATCATCGCCCCGCCGGATGCGTTCGTTGAGATGGACGGGCCGCCTGACGGGACGCACGCGATCCGGTTTTCTTCGCCGCACGCACTGACCTCTAACGAAATCAAGCGACTGAGTCCCGCTGCAGGATTTTTCCACTCGCTGGTGGCGATCTGGCCGGACCGCGACCGGGGGTTCAAGATCTGGGGTATCCTCAATACCGGGCCGCGCTGGCTGAACCTCGTCGCCGGTGGCCGCAAGCCCACAGGCAAGGAAATCCCCTATCCTATCATCCATGTGCGCGATCCGGGATGGCTGCTGTTTTACCATGGCTACAAACTTGTAGCGGAGTGGCGCGGGCGGGAATTCCACGGGCCGCGGATGGATGTTTTCCAAAGCCAGCTTCTCAGCGAGCGCTTTGCCGCCCATCGTCTGCGGCTGGTGGAAGACCTGATGGAGGGCTGTCTCCCGCCGAACCTGAAGGAGGATGCCTACGCGGATCTATCGCATCTGATTTCCTTACAATTTGTCAAACGGATCATCAATCTCGTTCGCACGAGCGGCCATGGCGGCAGCCTGATTTTCCTGCCGGAAGATCAGGAGGGAAAGGATGTGGCCGCAGGCTGGATCGACTGCAAATACACGGCGGCTCCTGATCTGGCGGGCCTTCGTTTCGGCAGTCTCCTCCAGTCGATCATCCGGCGCGTGGGACAGCTTTGCGTGGAAAATTCGTCCCTCGAAGATGCATGGGAAGTTTTTAGGAACAGCAGTGATACCGAGCTAGATCGGTTAGAGGAGGCGTTCTTCGAGCTGGCAAGGTTGTTCTCGGATCTCATGCAGGTCGATGGTGCCTTGGTTCTGGACAAACGCGTTCGCCTCATCGGCTTCGGCGGGGAAATCCGGGTGGATCGAAATGTTTTTGTAGTGGGACAGGCACATGATCTTGAAGGGAAAACCCTCACATCGTGGAACGTCCAAAGCGACGGCACCCGGCATCGCTCGGTCTATCGGCTTTGTTCGGTGGAGCCGGAGGCCATCGGGTTCGTCATTTCACAAGATAGCCATGTGAGAATGATCGCGAATGTGGACGACTCGGTGGTTTTCTGGTCACACACCATGATTTAGTGACTCGGGCATAACGACGGAACACCGACTGAGGGATCGGTGTCCGCATTGTAATCGACGCCGTCCAGACCGAAGCCGAACAGGCGCAGGAAACTGGTCTGATAGCCCTCGAAATCGCCGAGCTCCAGGAAATTTTCCGTGGTCACTTTCTCCCAGCGCTCGCCGACGAGCTGCTGGACTTGCGAGGTCATTTCCCAATCATCGACCCGGATGCGTCCGGCTTCATCGGGCTGGGGATTTCCGTTATAGAGTCGCTCGCGGAGCAACCGGTCCATTTGCTCGATGCAATCCTCGTGCGTGCCCTCGGCTTTCATGACTTTATATAACAGGGAAATATAGAGTGGGACGACCGGGATGGCCGAACTGGCTTGAGTGACAAGAGCTTTGTTTACGGATACCCAGGCTTTTCCGCGGAGCGGGGCGAGCTTGGAATCAAGGGCGCGTTGGACCCGTTCGAGGTCTTCCTTGGCCTTGCCGATAGTGCCATTTTTATAAATCGGCCAGGTCACCTCGGGGCCGATGTAGGAATACGCGACCGTCTGAACTCCTTCGGCGAGCACTCCGGCTTCTAACAATGCATCCGTCCACATTTCCCAATCCTCGCCGCCCATAACGGCGACGGTTTGTGAAACATCATCTCCCTCGGCGGGCTCGATGGTGATTTCGTTGACGACGCCGGTGGTGGTATTCAGGTTTTTGTTAGTATAACTCGCGCCGACAGGCTTGAGGACGGATTTGTAAACCTCACCAGTTTTCGGATCGGTGCGGCGGGGCGAGGCGAGGCTGTAAACGACGAGATCGACCTGGCCGAGATCCGCATTAATGGCAGCGATGACTTCGGATTTCACGGCATCGGAAAACGCATCGCCATTAAAGGAGCGGGCGTAGAGACCGGCGGCAGCGGCTTCGATTTCAAAGGCGCGAGTGTTATACCAACCGGCGGTGCCGCAGCGGTCGGCCTCACCCGCTTTTTCAAAAAACACCCCGATGGTCGCGGCGTTTGAGCCGAAGGCGGCGGCGATCCGCGAAGAAAGTCCATAGCCGGTGGAGGACCCGATGACGAGCACCCGCTGCGGGCCATTTGCGATCAAGCCGCGGTTTTTCACAACGGCGATTTGCCCGGCGATGTGTTTGGCGCAGCCTTCCGGGTGCGCGGTGGTGCAAATGAATCCACGGATCTTCGGTGCAATGATCATATCGGACGGGAGGGTATCGCCGCGACGAGGGGAGGCAACTGTTTTTGCAATGGCCAACCAGCCGGAAATTGTTATCCATCTCGCGAGATGCAATGGTATTACTCGAAAAACGGCACCCAGCTCGGACCTGTTAGTGAAGCGGATTTGCTGGCGAAACTCGCTTCCAGTGAGGTGTTGACCACGGATTTGGTGTGGAAGGACGGGATGGGCAACTGGCTGCCTGCGGGCCAATTACGGGAGCTGGTTCCATTGTCAGCTTTTCCCGCCGCGAGTCCGCTCGCTCCTCCATCCGGGAATTCTCCGTATCAACCGCCCTATTCGTCGCCATCCTCCATGGCCAGCGCGCAGGCCATTCCTAACTATCTGTGGCAGTCGATAGTGGTGACGATTCTTTGCTGCTGGCCATTTGGAATTCCGGCGATCATTTACGCGGCAAAGGTCGATGGCTTGAAAGCGCGAGGCGATATCCCAGGAGCAATGGCGGCTTCCGCCAGTGCGAAAACCTGGTGCATGGTTGCCGCAGGAATTTGGCTGGTGCTAGTGGTGCTTTGGTTGGTGATCGTCGGGTCGTCCGCAGTATTTTCCAGCCACTCGGGTAGTTTCCCGCGTTAATTTTTCCGATGCCTCGCAACCGGGCATGTTGGGCGGCTCTCGGGTTTCTCCTGCTGGCGTGCGCCGCAATTTTACTCTATCAGCGCGGGCCATCCGGCTTGCCGTGGCTTCCGGGCTGCACCTTTCATTACCTCACCGGGTTGAATTGTCCCGGTTGCGGCATGACGCGGGCCGCCTACGCGACCCTTCACGGACGTATCGGCGAGGCATTTCGCCTGAACCCGCTCGGGATGATTCTGCTGCCGCTGGCCAGCTTGGGAATCGGGCTTGAAATCATCGGCTGGGTCCGGGGAAAACCGCTGCCATTCCGCCTGAGCGTCGGCGCGAAAGGGGCGTGGGCCATCGCGTGGATCGTAGTCGCTTTTTGGATTTTGCGGAATCTGCCGTGGTGGCCTTTCACGCTGCTCTCGCCGCCGTGATTTTCGCGTGATAAGTGAGTCTTGCCGGACGCGGTGCCATCGGGTTATTTCCCCCCATGTCCTTGCTTCTCGGAGTTAATATCGACCACATCGCCACCCTGCGTCAGGCCCGCTACGCGAATATGCCCGCCTCGCCAAATGCCGAACCCTGCCCGGTCCAAGCGGGCCAGGATGCCCTCGCTGGGGGCGCGGATTCTCTAACCATCCATGTCCGTGGTGACCGCCGCCACATGCAGGATGCCGATGCCTACCGCATCCGTGCCGAGGTGAAACTGCCACTGAATTTCGAAATGGGCGTGACCGAGGAAATGGTCGGACTCGCACTCAAACTGAAGCCGGAATTCGTCTGCCTCGTGCCGGAAAATCGCATGGAAATCACCACCGAAGGCGGCCTCAATGTCCTCGCGAGTTTTGATAAAACCCGGATGGTCATCGCCCGCCTGCAAGACGCCGGCATCCGCGTAAGCGTTTTCATTGATCCCGATTTGAAACAAGTCGAAGCAGCCGGAGAGGCTTGCGCCGATATGATCGAACTCCACACCGGCGCATTTACCAATGCCACGGGCGACCATGTCCAGGTAGAACTCGAACGCCTGATCGCTGCCGCCAAGGAAGGACATCTCAGTCTCCAGGTAAACGCCGGGCACGGAATCAACTATACCAACATCGCGAAAATTCTAACGATTCCGCATCTTTCGGAACTTAACATTGGTCACAGCATCATCGCCCGTGCCACGCGGGTCGGTCTAACTACTGCGGTGAAGGAAATGAAGGATCTCATGGCCAACTATCCCGGCTGATCATGCGTATATTTGGAATCGGAATCGACGTGGTAGAAGTGGAGCGCATCGCCTCCGCCATCGAGCGTCACGGCGAGCCATTTCTAACGAAACTATTCACTCCGGACGAGCGGACTTATTGCGATGCTCAGAAGAAACCCGCGCTCCACTATGCCGCCCGCTTCGCCGCGAAAGAAGCGGTTTCCAAGGCTCTCGGCACTGGCATCGGAGGCCAGGCCGGCTGGCTCGATCTTGAAATCACCCGTGATCCCTCCGGTGCGCCCAAGCTTTCCCTCCAAGGAAACGCCGCAGATTTCGCCAAAAAAAATAGCATCTCGGAAATCCAGATCAGCCTCACCCACGCCCGCGAATACGCTGCCGCGAATGCGATTGCCATTTCGAACATCGAACATTAAACGCCCAACATCGAACATTGAAGTAAAGTAACCGACCCTGGAGTGATCGCGGCCCGGACCGCAGGATTCAGCCCGGCTTTCATTCATTCATCCCATCCTCTTCAACTTCGATGTTCAATGTTGAGCGTTCGATGTTCGATGTTCATCCTCCCCCCATGAACCGCCCCCGCCCCCGCCGCAACCGCCGCACGCCTGCCATCCGCTCGATGGTTCGTGAAACCACGCTCGCCCCTGCGGATTTCATCCTGCCGCTGTTCTTCCACGAGGATGCCGAAGACACGCCAATCGCCTCCATGCCAGGTGTCACCCGTTGGTCGTTAGAGAGCCTGGTTAGGGAAGCCGGTGAAGCCCACGCGCTCGGGATTCCCGCAGTCGTGCTTTTTCCGAAAATCCAAGAATCCCTCAAGACTCCGCTCGCCGAGGAATGCTCTAACGACGACGGCCTTGTCCCCCGCGCCATCCGCGCCATTAAGGCCGCGCATCCGACCCTCTGCGTCATCACCGATGTCGCGCTCGATCCCTACAACTCGGACGGCCACGACGGCCTCGTCCTACGCGACGTGCGCGGGGAATTGGAAATCCTCAACGACGCAACCGTCGAAGTCCTCTGCCGCCAAGCCCTCTGCCATGCCCGCGCCGGAGCCGACATCGTCGCTCCTTCCGACATGATGGACGTCCGCGTCGCCGCCATCCGCGACGCGCTCGATTGGGAAAATTTCACCCAAGTCTCCATCCTCAGCTACACCGCGAAATACGCATCCGCCTTCTACGGCCCGTTCCGTGGCGCGCTCGATTCCGCGCCCAAGGACGGCGATAAAAAAACCTATCAAATGGACCCCGCGAACACCCGCGAAGCCATCCGCGAGTGCCTGCTAGACGAAGCGGAAGGCGCGGACATGCTTATGGTAAAACCCGCCGGCCTCTACCTCGACATCATCGCCCGCGTTCGGGAATCCACCACCCTTCCAGTCGCCGCCTATCAGGTGAGCGGCGAATACCTCATGCTCAAAAGCGCCGCCGCCACCGGCTGGCTCGATGAAAAAGCCATCGTCCTCGAATCCCTCCTCGCCATCAAACGCGCCGGCGCGGATATGATTCTCACCTATTTCGCGAAGCAGGCCTGCGGGTGGTTGTGATCCAAGCATTGCTGCCTGTTCTTCTGAAATTAGACCTTGTCAATTTTAGGGTGACGGACTGTTCTCCGAATGTCCGCTCCGGTGGATGGGGACTTAAAAATCTCAAAACTGGCGGTCGGCATCGACCGCAACGATGCCGCCAAACCGACCCAAAGGCCGGGGAGACGGTGGCAATGTCCAGGCCACCTCTCCGAGTATGGCTAAAGGCCTGCGCGGTCGTCCTGTTACGGCTTTTCAACTCCCCGTCCACCAGGAAGGACTTCCTTCAAGTCCTCACCAAGCCACCTTTTCCCATTAACCCGCCATGAAGCTTAGCTCAGTCCTCCTGTGCCTGTTACTCGCCTCTCTTGCCTTGGCTCGCGATTTCCGCCCTGCCGGCCACATGGAATCCATCACGGCTGCAGATTCCTCCGTCCAGCAGTGCTACATCTTTCCCACCATCGCTGGCGTGCGTTACATGGTCGAGAGTTCTCACGACCTCACGAATTGGACGGTGCAAGATGAAATTTACGGGCTGGGCAACGAATACGTCGTGACCATGCGTGAGTTCACCCCGCCACCGCCACCACCGCCGGGCACTCCACCCACCACGCCTCCATCCCCGGCTTGGAATGCCAGCATCAGGATGGAACGTGCTTCCGGCGCGGCGGGAGGCACGGTGGTTTCTTGGGCATCGTTCGATGATCGGAGTCCCGTCATCGTTAGGATCTCTGGGGAAATGGCCACCGGCTGGAATAGTGTTCCGCTGTTTGCGGAACGATACGGCGCGTTTTATTACTTTGTCTGGCATCCTGCCGATTCCGTGGAACCGCCCGCGGAAAACGCCGCTCTCGGTCCTAACGACGCTGCGATGCTCGCCAATCTAGAAGCTCATCTTCCCGCGATGAACCAAGAGGTGACAGACTCCGCAGCCCGCGCCCGCAACGCACCCGAGCCTGCCCCTCCTGACCCAGATGCTACAAAGTTCTGGCGGGTAAAAGTAGATTCCAGTTCCGACACCGATGGAGATGGAACTCCAGATTGGGCGGAGTTCGAAATTGCGGCGCGGGAAGCCGGGACCACTCCTGCCGTCCGGGGAGACGCATTCATTGCCGACACGAACCACGATGGGATTCTAGATGGTGACCAACTCGACACGGACCAAGACGGTACGCCGGACACCAAGGACATCTATCTCGGGGATAACACGGCGTCCTTCCCCATTACCCCGCTTCCGCGCTATGGGATGTTTCCCATCCTAAATGCACAAGCACCACTAGGTTACACGCCCGAGGCACTTCAGGTGAACGACAAGGGCCGGGTGCTCTATGAGACAGGCACTTGGGCGGGCGGCGTGTGGACCCCTCTGATCCCACCTCCGGGAGGCCCGCAACAAATCGGAAACCAGATTCCCCAGGCTATCGCTATCAACGACAATGACGTTATTTTAGGGTATGGATCTTTCCCAGTAGCAGATAATCCGCTGATTTATGGCGGCATTTGTTGTTTTTGGAAAGCACTCGATCAACCGCCACTGAAAGTAACATCAAGCTCAACGCTTGGCGGGCGTTATGCAGGTCAACCATCTGAGGGTTTTATCATGCATGGCTTGACCCCGCAGCCGGTGCTGTCCAATGACAATTGTTTTACCGCAAAAACATGCGAGTGGAGTATGTTACCCGGAGATACAGAACGCAAATTTCATTTCTTGCAATCCAGTTTTTGGACTCTTCCATCTGGCAATAGCACTCTATCCACTGAAGCCCAAGGGGAACTGAGTATAGTGTTTCACCAAATTTCCAGCCTGCATTGGGGCTATACAGTAACCCGAGATGAGAACGGGTCTGAAACGGGAGTGCGCAAGGGCAAGGTGCTAGCCCCCGCGCAGCTCCCGGATCTTCCTTTCTTTCCCTATAATGTCATCACCCGACCTAACGGGCTGCTTGCATTGCGTTCACAGTCGGACGCTGGAGTACCTTTTGCTTACCTCCAAGGTGGCTGGAAAGAGTGCCCTCAATACAGTTATGCATTTGATATTGCTACAGACGGAACAGCCATCAGCACCAACCGCGAAAATATAACCGCTCCGATCCTGCTCAATGATAAATGGACTGGAATTGAGATCACGGCACCCTTGCAAACAGCCGCTTTCGACCCGCCGCCTCCATGGCATGACAGCTCAGTTACGCTCGTGGACACCACACCTGGTGGGTGGATACTGGCCCAGCGGGGAAGTTATCCCCCATACGATTACGCCGTCATGCTGCCCATCCGTGCGGAAGGTTACTATTCCGGGAGCGATGGTAATATTCTCACCGAGGCCGTCGGTGTTGACGATTTCTCCATCGGCAGCGAGTCGCCCGGAAATGCGGTTCAGGACCGGATCTGGATCATGGCACCGCAGGGTGGTTTCAACAAGATCGTGAAACTGAAGGCACCTTTGAACAGCAATACTCCGCTCAACCTCTCCGCATCGAACATCCTCTTGAACGGTCAGGAAAGCGCCACCGTCAGCGCAGTAGTGAATGCCGTTACCCTCCGTGCGGCTGACACCGAGTCCAGCGGCGGAGAACGCCTGATGACCGTGAGGATGGGAAGTGGCGACAATGAGGTTTCCTCTGTCAGCGAGCCCATCGGTCTGAAAATCATGAAAGGCCGCACGGTGAACGTGACGGTGTACAAGGTCACGAAAATTTACGGCAGCGATCCTCCAGCACCGACAGATCGCTCCCCGGATCCGGTTGATGAGATCATGATGCCCACACAGGATGAGATCACCAAACATCTCAAAGACATCTTCAGGCCGCAGATCAACGTGGTCTTCAATGTGAATCTGGTGGAGGAGCCGCTGAGGGTGCATTGGGATACCGCCCATACCCCGTTTTTCGATATTCATATAGATTCACCCATCCCGGGCGAAGAGGATGCCATCCTAGCGAAAATCCCGGCGAATCCCGCCCCTTACGATATCCGCGTTTTTATCGTGGCTAACCCCGGCGGCCCCTTGGGAGCCGATGCCGACGCCTACGGAATCACGGATCGAGCCCAGAGGACTAGCTGGGTGCATGGCTCCTTATTCGGGAGGAACCGAAGCAAACCTTTCCTGCTAGATACCATCGCCCATGAAATCGGCCATGTACTCGTCGGGGTGGGCCACCCGGACAAGAATACATTCCAGGGACAAGCGCCACTACCTGGGACTCAACACACCCGCCGCCTGATGGTCAGCGGCCCGAACTCGAATAGCTCTTCGCACCTGCTGGTCAAAGGTGAGTGGGACGAGGCGGAGAAGTGGCTGAAGGCTCGAGAACAACAAGGTGGATTGGGACAATAATATGAATGGTTTTAAGATAATGCTTTTTGCTCTGATTTTGTCCGGCTCCGTGTTAGCTAGGTCTCCGTCTTGGTTTCAGGAACGAATGCAGGAAATTGATTCCGCTCATGCCTTATCGAAAGACGAGCAGATCGAATTGTTGGGGGTGTTGGTAGGAATTGGTCAAAGCCCAATGGACGATGAACAGCGTCTTGTGTATCTCAAAGCCGAGACCGCTCTCCTTGCCATCCCCGGTCATGCGGAATACTACCGGGATAAAATCCTCCAATCCCAAGAGCGGGCGAAAACTATCGGACCATATGCATTGTCCAACTACGCCGAAGAAATCATGTATAGTTTCCAGACTTTGCCGCTCCTGCCAAGTCCAGAAGGCGTAAGTGTCCTTGGGGAGTTGCTATCCAACGACTGGGTGCCGCCCGGAAACGATACGGCAATCGCGTCCGAGAAGTTCCTTCCGCTGTCGCTGAAGGCCATGGATGTTCTCACGAGGTTTCCCATCTTGGACAAGCCATTTAAGACTCCACTAACGATGGAA
The DNA here is from genome assembly GCA_025362955.1 of Akkermansiaceae bacterium. GTDB lineage: Bacteria > Verrucomicrobiota > Verrucomicrobiia > Verrucomicrobiales > Akkermansiaceae > Luteolibacter. The sequence goes on along the minus strand of JANYFB010000322.1, from coordinate 626 downwards.
AACGTCGCCGACGCCCAAGCCGCGTGGAGGCTCTGGTATGAGCAGATCAAATCCGGCGAGCGCACTTTCCGCTTCGAGGGAGATCCGACGGAATACGACCTCCATGGTCCCGCCCCAGGCCAGAAGCTGGAGCACATTTCCCGCGACCGGAAACGGGACACTGAACGAGAGGCTGGCCACGAGAGAATTGCGGAATCACCCGTCGCCGCCCCCTCAAAGTCCATGCCCGTCGCCCTCCTCATCGCCAGCATAGTCTTGCTGGCCTCCCTAGGCTGGTATTTTGCGAAGGCGCGGAGTCGCGGGATTTCATGAACGTCTCCGCCCATGAAATCGGCCATGTACTCGTCGGAGTGGGCCACCCGGACAAGAATACATTCCAGGGACAAGCGCTACTACCCGGGACTCAACACCCCCGCCGCCTGATGGTCAGGGGTCCGAACTCGAACGGTTCCTCACCCTTACTTGGCGAAGCGCCTGATGTATTCTGGATTTGAAGCAAAGGCGGATTCAAACTGTTAGCGAATATCTAGAAGAGGAATCGGTCCGTCTGGGTGGTTGTATGGTTTAGTTAGTTCTTCGCGGAATTGCGGGATGGAACGGAAGGGCGAGCGGAGCGAGTCCTGAAG
>JANYFB010000292.1 GCA_025362955.1 Akkermansiaceae bacterium | reverse complement strand
TCCTGGTGGACGGGGAGTTAGAAGAGCCGCACAGAGACGACTGCGATGGTCTTTAGCCAGCTCCGGAGAGGCAGCCTGGACATACACCACCGCCTCCCCGGCCTTTGGGTCGGTTTGGCGGCATCGTCGCGGTCGATGCCGACCGCTCTGTGTTTGGACTTCTAAATCCTCGTCCCCATTGGGCAGACGGTCAGATAACAGTGCAGCCTTCCGGCTTTAACAAGAGCCAATTCTCGGAACGCAGAAATGGCGAGAAAACTTGATTACCGGCGCATGGTTAAGACTGTCCCGCTATCCTATGCCCCCCTGTCCAATTGATCGTTAGTTTTTGCGGCAATTCATCGAATTTCAGCAAGAAAACCGATGAAAGAAGGTTCATTACCGGTCCAATCTGAAGGCTCCGCACGCGCGGACGGTCGATATACGACCACATGACGACCGCCCGGATGTGCGGAGACTTCCTATTGGACCGCATTTGGACCGTCCTTGCGTGCGGGACCTCTGGATTGGGTCGCAAATGGACGCTCCGCACATCCGGGCGGTCGTCATGCGGTCCAACGGGAAACCCCGGCGCTTACGGGAAGTTCTCTCACGACCCGTTAACAAGCTCCCGCGCGTGCGGGCGGGGCGGAATAGGTATTCCTGACAGTCGAATGGGAGCCATTCCTCTGAATATAAGCCTATGAAACAGGAAAGGCGCGGAGCCTCCGCCCCCGCGCCTTTTTGAAATCATGGCCGCCCTATCAGGCAACCGGAACGATCATTCGTCGTCACCGCCATCATCCGCGGAGCCGTCGTCGTTGCTGTCTTCTTCATCGGCGGAGTCGGCGCCGGCGTCTTCGTCGGCATCATCGGAGTCCATGACGCCGTCGTTGTCGTCGTCAGTGTCGTCATCGTTAGAGATGCCGTCGTTGTCGTTATCGGTATCATCCTCGTTACTGATGCCATCACCGTCTTCGTCATCCGTCCCGTCCGCGACTTCATCCGCGAAGCTGCTTTCATCTTCCTCAAAGGTGGATTCCACGCTGAGGGAGGAGGTTTCCTCCGAGGATTCCTCGGTGGCGGTTACCTCGGAGTAGGACTCCGTGTAGGATTCCAGGGTGGTTTCCTCGGTGACGGTGATGGTAGAGACGCAGTAGGTCACCTCGTAGTAGTCCCCATAGTGGGTGACGGGGACGCTGGCGTATTTCCAGCCCTTGTAATAGCCGCTGGAAGCCTTTTCAAAGGCAAGGGTGGGCTTCTTGCTGGCCTTGTGTCCGGTCGCGGCATCGAGCTCCTTGGCGGTATCTGGATACCATATGTCGATGAGCATGTTATACGCTTGGGCGGTGTACATCAGGCGGTTGTATTGAAAAATATAGGCGCAGTAATCCTTGAGCGCGTCGCCTTCGATTCCCTCGATCTCCTTGCAGAGGGCGAGGGTGTCGTGAATGAAGCGCTTTTGATAGGTTTTAGGCTTTATTTTGCCGTCAACGGATGTGAACTGGGCCTTAAGGCTAGCGACCTCGGCGCGGGCAGCGGCAAGCTGAGTTTTTTCCTCAGCGGTGACTTCACCCCCCATGTGCTTGCGGGCGACGGAGGGGCCGAAGTGGAACAGGAAGACCTCATAAGCCTTGGACAGGGCGATGACCCCGCGGCCCACTTGGCTGCCTTCATCCGAGCTGCGGAGGACGCCCCATGAAGCGGCGAGCTGATGGAGGCTCAAACCGAGGGCATCAAGGCCTTTGAGGGCGTTTTCATCATCGGCCTTGACCCCGGCTTCGAGCTGGTCAAGTGCCTTGCTGCTGTCCCGGAGCGCACTCCAAAACGGGACGGCTTCCTTGGATTTCTGGCTGATTTTTTCCTTCGCGCTTTTGGCAATGAAGGCCACGGATTTCCGCATGTCCGTGACAAGGGTGGCTGCGGTAGGTGGGGCACCTTCTTTACGTTTGTGCTTGGGAGCGGCGGCTTCCTTTGCCTCGGCGTGAGCGTGGGGCGCAAGGGTCAAGAGGCATGACGCACTGAGGGCGAGCATGAGAGTATGACGGAATTGTTTTTTCATGGATGGAATGAACTAGGGTAGAGGGTTAGAAAGGTGTGGTTTCAGAAGGGCGTCGCACTGCCCCCGTGTGCGCGGTAGCCACCGATGGCCGCCATCCCTCCTAGAGCGACGATGGCGATGACCACTAAGATATAAAGGACGAACATGGTGATCACCATGATTCCGAGATATTTCCAGAATGCCCGCTGCTCGTTGAGCGCACTTTCCAAATCCAATACGGCACCCGAAAAAAGTAACGCGGCGATGCTACTCGCGTATTTCCAAAGTTTTACCCCTGGGTAGATGTAGATGCCGGAAAGCAAGGCATAGAAAATGGCGATACCGCTCATCATTCCCGCAGGAATCGCGCTGCCACTCGTTTTCGCGCTGACTGCGATGGCACCGCCGGCCACTAACATCACTACGGCGGCCAGCAACATGAAGCCCGCGCCGATGAACATGAGTACGGACATGAAACGCACCCACGGCTTGGTTCTTCCGAGTTGCTGCAGCACACCCTGGGATACCGAGGAATCGGATGCCATGCTGAGCGGGTGAACGTTCGTACTCGGTGAAGTGTAGGGATCGTTTGTCATCACGCCTAAGATTCCTCCAATGTGGATCGCCCCGGCAAGCAGTTTCTCCCGATAGAGAATGGGTTGGAGAGTTTACATGGCGGGACCGCTCGCTCAGTATCCCCGCCGATGACCCGGATTTGGTGTAATGGCGAATGGTTGGATGCTGCAGATTTCCCCGGCTCGGTGATGGATCGCGGTGCATTGTTAGGGCTTGGCCTGTTCGAAACGCTGCTTGCAGTGGATGGGGTGCCGATGTTCGCGCCGCGTCATCTCGCGAGGTTCCAGCGAGGCTGCGAGAGACTCGGATGGGACTACGCGCTGCCGGATTTCCAGGAAACGGCGGGGAAATTGTTAGAGCTCAATCATCTCACTAAGGGCCGCGCGAAAATCCGCCTCACTCTCACGGCGGGCAGTGGGCCGCTCGATGATCTCAGCCCCGGCGGCGACCGCGTTCTATGGATGACCGCCCTACCTGTTAGGGACGTTCCCGGGGAACTCGCGGCCTGCCTTTCGCCATGGCGCCGCAATGACAAATCGCCGCTGGCCGGACTGAAATGCGCCTCGTATGCAGAGAATCTCTACGCCCTTAATGATGCGCGGCGGCGGGGGTTCCAGGAAACCCTTTTTCTTAACACCGCTGACCATCTCTGTGAGGCCGCCACCGCCAATTTGTTCTTAGCGAAAAAGGGTATGCTGCTCACGCCCTCACTGGATTCCGGCTGCCTGCCGGGCATCACCCGCGAGGTGGTGCTGGAACTGGCAGGGAGCTTGGGAATCCCCTGCGAAGAAACCGAGCTAGGCATGGGCGATCTTGACGCCGCCGAGGAAATTTTTCTAACATCCGCAATCCGCGGCGTCACCGGGGTTTCCCGGCTGGACTCGCGACGGTTCACCATCGGGCTGAAAACCCAACTGCTGCGCGAGGCGCTGCGCGGGCGGATGGTTTTACAGAAACTCGGTTGATTCGCTCTGGAATGTTCCGAAGTGCGGTGGCAGGTTGGTGAAATGCCTTCTGCCACTCCCATTCTTGAAGCGGACCGCCTCGTCAAGGTCTTCGGCGATTCGACGGCACTTGAAGGCTTGTCCTTCACCGTGGCGGAGGGGGAAACGCTCGGGCTGCTAGGTGTCAACGGCGCGGGGAAAACCACGGCGATGAATCTGCTGCTCGGCCTGACCACGCCGACTTCCGGGACGGTTCGCATCTTCGGTATGGATCTGTGGAAACACCGCATCAAGATCCTGCGGCAGGTGAATTTTTCCTCCGCCTACACCAGCCTGCCTTCCAATCTGCTAGTGTGGCAGAATCTCGCCGTTTTCGCCCGTCTCTATCGCGTGCCACATCCAAAACAACGGATCGACGAATTGTTAGAAGTGCTAGACATCACCCAGCTCCGCAACTCCGTGACCGGCAGGCTCTCCGCTGGGGAATCCACCCGCGTGAACCTCGCCAAGGCTTTGCTCAACAAGCCACGATTGCTATTGCTCGACGAGCCGACCGCCTCGCTGGACCCCGACATCGCAGATCGGGTTCGGAAGTTACTCCGCCGGCTTCAAACGGAAACCGGGCTATCCGTCCTCTATACCTCGCACAACATGCGCGACATTGAGGAAGTTTGTGATCGGATGATTTTTTTGCATGGCGGCAAGGTTCTAGCTGAAGGCACACCCGATGAAGTGAAAACGCGTTTCAACCAGGCCTCGCTGGAAGATTTCTTCATCGGCGTGGCCCGCGGTGAAATCGAGGCGATCGGCATCCAATGATTTTTCTATACTAACAACCCCATGCCATTTTCCTTTCATACCGTCAGCGCGCTGGTTCTGCGTTATTTGTTTCTGTACACACGGCATCCGGTGCGCTTCGTGGAATTGATTTTCTGGCCGCTGGTCGATCTGCTCGTCTGGGGATTTCTAACGATCTATCTGCAAAAGCAGGCGGCAGGAGGATTTCCCACGACCATCACGTTTCTGATAGGTGGGATGATCCTGTGGGATGTGCTATTTCGTTCCCAACAGGGAGTCGCGATTTCGTTCCTCGAGGATGTGTGGACCCGCAACCTGCTTAACGTGTTTGTCGCTCCGGTTAGGACAGTGGAATACGTGGCGGCGACCTGCATGGTCGGGATCCTTCGCGTGGGAGTGACCTTGGTCGTGCTCTCGGTAGTGGCTGCCGCAGCTTATGGATTTAATCTCGCCCACCTGGGACTCGCGTTGCTTCCCTTCTTGGCGAATCTCCTGCTATTTGGATGGTTTCTCGGGATGGTATCCACCGCATTGATCCTGCGCTGGGGACAGGCGGCGGAAAGCCTAGCGTGGGCGGTGCCGTTTTTTATCCAGCCTCTCGCGGCGGTGTTTTATCCCGTTTCCGTGCTGCCCGGATGGCTCCAACCGATTGCGAATTCCCTGCCCTGCACACCGATATTTGAAGGCATGAGAACTGTTCTATCAGGCCGGCCGATTCCGTGGGGAATAATCCAAAACGCATTCCTGCTCAACCTCGTCTGGGGAGCACTCGCGGCATGGTTCTTTGCCGCAAACCTCCGTCACGTCCGCAAGACCGGGCTGTTGGTGAAGGTGGCCACGCAGTAAAATAGCGAATCGTTAGATCTGTAATATTGTGTCGTTAGCTCGAATCGGCGAAGGGCTACCCGAGCGATTCAACTTGGCCCGAAGGCTTTTGCGGACCGCGTTCGCGGATCAGGCCGAGTGACATGACGATGACCTGACTGATCATGAAAGCGCTGAGCCAGTAAAAGGCGGCGTCGGTGAAGCCGTAGGAATGGAGGCCGATGCCGAGCATGTTGGTGCCAAACCAGGACCAACTGGTGACGATATTGCCGAAGACGGCCATGACCATCATACCGCGCTCGCGGATCATGCCACCCCAACGGGCGTGAAGGATGATGGCATTCCAAATGACGATAAGCAGCGCGCCGTTTTCCTTGGGATCCCAACCCCAGAAGCGGCCCCACGATTGGTCGGCCCAGATACCGCCAAGGACAGTGCCGACGAAGCTGGCGAGGGTTGCGAAACAAACGACTCCATAAACCATACCGCGCAGCGAGGCGGCGGTGTTTTTCGGGATGCTGCCGAAGCTCCGGCGGAGCAGATAGACCAGGGCGATGGTCCCTGCTAGAAAAGTGGATGCATAGCCGAGGGTGATGACGACGACATGCGTGGCGAGCCAGAAATTCGTGTCGAGCACGGCCCGCATCATTTCCAGGGTGTCGCCTGATAGAGACAGGTGGTGCGCGATCAGCAAGGTGGCAAAGCCGACCACCGAAGCGACTGCGGTGCCAATCGCGTTGCGGTGGAAAAGTTCGATGGCGAGGCTGAGAATGATCGCGCCCCAGCCGATGAAAATGGCGGAGGAATAAAGGTTGGTAACAGGAGGGCGGCCTTCCAGCATCATGCGGGTGACGAGGCCGAGCGTATGAAATGTTAGGCCGATCAGTAGGACGCGGAAGGCTGCTTGTCGGAATGTAGTGCCTTGCCAGAGCCAGGAAACGATGGCGCAGAGAAACGCGATTACATATAGAACCATGCAGAGGTAAAAGGGTGCAATCGAATTGAAGAGGGTTTCCGCTGAGGATTTCTTTAAATGGTCCGGGCGGTTTTCCAACAGCCAGGCTCGATAGTCTTTGATGGCGGAGTTGAAAGCGGCGGTGTCCCCGGCGCGATAGGCGTCTCCCATACGGGCATAGGCAAGGGTGGCGGGATGAAGTGCCCGCTCGTCGCTGGCGTCTATCAGCGAGTCAGGCAGTTTCCTCCAACCGTCCGCTCCAGAGCCGGAAGGTGTCGTATAAACTTCGGTCATCTCTGCCCAATCGCTGACAAGTCCCAGGCGCGAGGAGGCACTGTCGGTTAGAAAAAGGTTGAACGCGGATTCCAGGTGATCCTGTCCGGACAGGGCCAGGGCGTGTTTGAGCTGGTTGTAGAGGGTGAGATTTCGCGTCAAGAGCATCAGTGCCTTTTCGTAAGGCGACCAAGTTTTGGAATCCGTCGCGCCGATGCGTTTTGCCTCCGGTTGCACGGCGGTGAAGGAGGGTTGGAGTTGGGCATAGGAATAGGACTTTTCCTCGCCGCGGGTTAGCTTGGTTAGACCGAGAAGATCATCATGATGGATGGGGAAAATTTTCCGCGTATCGGCCAGTTCGGGCTTGAAATTGAGTTCGGCGAGCCATGCTGCGGGAGCGGCGGGCGCGTCGTCGCCGGGGACGCTTTGTTTCCCGTGGATGGAAAGCAGGGCATTGCGGGCCAGGGAATCAAGAGGTTGGACGCGACCGTTAGAAACAACCGGTAGAGTGCCAAAGTTTTTGAAATTGAGCCCCGTGGATGGCCGCGTGGCATCGAACACGGCACTTGCGATGTAGAGAAGGCAGAGCGCGGGAATGAGCCACGCGGTAATTTTGCGGAGGGTGCTCATGGTGCGGGAGAAATTTTGTTACGGCGGGAGATCGCTTTGATCAGGTGCTGTGAAAAGACCCAGAGCAGGCCGAGGCCGACCATCGCACAGGAGATGTAAGGGAGGGTCCAGACGGGATTGCGGACTACCTGAAAAATGGAGGTCATGTCGTTGTTTTCAAAGCCGGCCTGATAGAAAGTGAGGCCGCCATAGCGCAGCGGATGATTCATGTAGATGAGATCCTCACGGTTCTCGCCGGTGTCGGGATTGAGTATCCTGATCTTACTGGAGAAGTTTTTCGGGACATCGGTGCCGAGGTAACGGTCGTGGCTGAAGTCGAGGAGCTTGATGGAAAATGGATGATAGATTCGGCGCGGGCGGATGGACATTTTCCAAGGTCTTCCAGCCGCCTCAAAGGATTGCTCGCCTTTGAACGCGTTTGAAAGAAGCCAACAGCCTTGGGATATTCCACCGTCCGGGATGACCTCGACGAAGGCGGTGACGAGATCCCGGCGATCATCAGTGGATTCGCGGGGCGTGCGGAGGACGGCGTAGTCTTTTCCAAGTCCTTGGGTGGCGCGGGTCTTGTCGAACTTGTCCGTAGCTTCCGAGTCCGGGAGAATCTCGCTGTTAGGGTAATAGCTGTGGATTTTCACGGAGAAGCCGCCGAACGGAAATTCCGCTCCGTCTTTCAGGCGGGCCTGGGGGATGGCGGTGACGGTTTCCAAGCCATCCCCGTCGGGGCGGATGACGACGAGCTCGACCTCGCGGGGGAAGGTGGAGTAGTTCAGGATTTCCCCTTCGCTGATGACCATCTGCGCTTCCCGCCCGAGCAGTCCTGTGAAAATTTCGCCTAACAACATCAGCAGGATGCCGGAATGGATCACGATCATACCGGCCTTGTTCCAGTTGAGCTTGAAGCGCGCGCCATGGGCGGCGAGGAGGTTGATGATGAGAAGGATGCCTAACAACGTCCCGCCTGGGACGGGGATGGAAAACTTTTTCGAGCCGGGCATGATGTCCCACCAGGCGATCCAGGAGCGGAAAAATTGCGCCTGCACCTCATGAATGCCCAGCTCGACCTGAGTGATGGTGGCGACGAAGATCAGCACCATTGCGAAACCCAGCAGGGTGACGGTCAGGCGCAGGGAGCTTAGAAACTTGAAACTTGGCACGGGGCGTTACTCAGGAAAGGTGGCGGAGCGGACGAAAGTGTCGAATTTCCCGAGGTTGGCTTCGACGAGGGTGGCGTCGCCGGTGATTTTGAAAAACCAAGTCATACCCGGACGCTTAAGGATGGCGGAAGCGATGGAGGCTTTTTTTCCGTTTTGAATCGGCTCGGAGCTGGTCATTTGGCTGGTGAAAATTTCTCCGGCCGGGCATTCCTCCTTTTTCCCGGCAGCCGGATCGTCCACGGAAGCGAGGGGGGAGAGTTTGAGTTGGGAGCGCCAGCGGTTGACGTTGTCGAGCACGCTGCCGGAATCGCCCGGGATCGGAACGACGGAGACATCCGCCGAAGTTCCGTCCGGCCCTGCGATGCTGAAACTGGCGGCACGCATGGTGCTGCCTTCGCTGGGGGACCAGCCATCGGGTTGCGTCACATTGACTTTTTTCACGTCGCTTGGAGCCGGTGCGGGTGTGCTTTTTTGGCTTCCCGCGATGCGGACGCTGCGTAAAAATCCCGCGAACACTCCTTCGGATTTTTTGAGAATCCCGACAGGGCCGGAAAATTTGAAATACCAAGTCTCGGTTTTCAGCGGAAGAACCCCGGCAAGTATCCCCTGAGCGTCATCGGCAGAGGTTTCGGATGTGAGGTTGAAGAGCAGCATTTCTGCTTGAGACTCTGCAATCTTGAGCGGCTGGCCGGTCACCTCATTTTCAGGAAGCGGCTTGAATCCGAGCTGGCCACGCCAGCGGTTGATGTTCGCCGCAAGTCCCCCACCATCACCCCCAAGCTTCGAAACTGTAACCCGTCCACCGCTTGGGAGAGCGTAGGCGGCGGTAAGAAATTGTCCGGCTTTTTCCGGTTTCCAATCCCCGGGAGTTTGCCAGACCACGGTATCGGACTGGGTCGCGTGATTGTCGGGTGGAGCCGCATCGGCAGTAGGCAGTGAGGGATTTTCCGAGGTGGAATCGGTGGCAACCTTGTAAGTGCGGATCTGATCATCCTTGCAGGAGCCGAGGAGGCAGAGGATGAGTGGTGCGAGGAGGAGGAATTTGCACATGGGATTCGGAAATGAGGGAGGCGTTTTTTGGGTTCCAGCTGGCATTACACCAAGCTTACGGATCGAGCGGATTAGATAGAGCGACAACGCGTTGGGACGGTTGCGGATTACCACTCGGAAAGAAAGGACATCTTGGCGATTTCGGATCCATCCGGAGTTTCGTGAAATCAAATCTCCCGGAACGCCGCACCCCGCCGCGTGAATCGCACCTTCTGGACCTGAGCGGAACTCGGCCCGATCATTGCCTCGAAATCCCCCGGCTCGACCACCGGCTTAAAATCGCGCCCGGGAAAACTCAGAAGCGCGTCGGTGATTTCAAAAGAAACGACCCGAGACTCACCGGCGGCGAGCGTGATCCGATGGTAGCCGCGCAATTCTTTTATCGGTCTGCTGATCGAAGCGACGAGGTCTCGCAGATAAAGCTGCAAGGTTTCCGTGGCCGCAGATTCGCCGATGTTGGTGATTTCTGCTGTGACAGTCACTGTCCCTCCCGGCTCCATTTCCTGCGGCTCCACAGACACCGCGCCATAATGGAATGCCCCGTAAGTCAGACCGTAGCCGAAGGGATAGAGCGGCTCGTTTCCCGCATCGAGATACTTGGAAGTGTAATGCTCCGCCGCGTCGAAGGGGCGGCCCGTCGGTTTTTCTCGATAGGTCATTGGCAGTTGCCCGACGCTGCGGGGAAAACCCATGGTCAACTTCCCCACCGGTGCGGCATCGCCGAAAATCACGTCTGCAAGCGCCCTGCCGCCTTCGGTTCCGAGTGCCCAAGCGTGGAGGATTGCGTGAAATTTCGAATTCTCCCAGGTCAGTTCTAACGGACGTCCGCTCATCGTCACCAGAACGCAGGGCTTGCCGGTTTTTAAAATCCGCTTTGCCAATTTCCGCTGGCCTCCGGGAAGACGGATGTTCGTCCGGCTGGCGGCTTCCCCATACATTTCCCAATGCTCGCCTAACACAAGAATGACCTGGTCCGCTTGCTGGGCCGCCCGGATGGCTTCGTCAGGATCGTCCCCGGAGGCGTAAACCACTTCCGCGTCCCGGCCAGCCGCCTCGCGGATGCCATCTAACGGTGATGCAGCCACCGCCGCATCTCCGGCAGCGCTCCAACAGCCTAACATATCCCGCCTGCTGTCCGCTAACGGACCGATCACCACGATGATCCCACGCTTTTTCAAGGGCAACAACGGACCGTCGTTTTTCAACAACACGATCGCTTCCCGCGCCGCCTCACGGGCAAGCTGGCGGTATTCCGGGCACAGATGCACCTGCCTCGCACGCTCCTCGTCGCAACGGGCGAAGGCGTTCTGAAAAAGCCCGAGATCCCACTTTGTTTCAAGCACCCGCAGCACTGCGGCATCGAGCTGCTCCTCCATCACGGCCCCAGATTCCACGAGGACTGGTAGTTCTGATAGATATAACTCCGAAACCATATCCATATCCACCCCGGCGTCCAGCGACTGACGCGCGGCATCCGCATCTGTGGCTGCTGTGCCGTGGCTTTTCATTTCGGAAATGGCGGTGTAATCCGTCACGATCCAGCCTTGGAAACCCCAATCATCCCGCAGCAATTCCGTTAGCAACCAGCGATTTCCGCTCGCCGGGATGCCTTCGATTTCGTTGAAAGCAGTCATCACCGTCCGAGCCCCGGCGTCGATTGCCGCACGGTACGGGGGAAAATACGTTTCTTCCATCGCCCGGCGGCTCATGTCCACCGTGTTGTAATCCCGCCCGCCCATCGGTGCGCCGTAAAGGGCGAAATGTTTCACACAGGCGAGCACCGAAGTGGGATCTGCGAGATCAGTTCCTTGATAGCCGCGCACCATCGCGACCGCGATTTCCGAACCCAGCCACGGGTCTTCTCCCGAACCCTCCGCCACCCTGCCCCAGCGCGGATCGTGCGAAATATCGACCATCGGCGAATACACCCAATGCAGTCCGTCCGCCGCCGCCTCCGTCGCTGCCGCCCGGGCACAGCGTTCTATCAGATCTAGATTCCACGAACACGCCAGTCCTAACGGAATTGGAAATAGGGTGCGGTGACCGTGGATCACATCATAACCGAACAGCAGCGGGATTTGCAAAGGGGCTTCCATCGCCACCTGTTGCAAGGCTCGTGTCGCTGCGGGCGTGTAAACATTGAGCATCGCCCCGCATTGACCGGCCCGGATTTTCGCCCCCAGATCCCCGGAGTTTTTTATTCCGGTTGCATCCATGACTCCCGTTAGAAGGTTCAATTGCCCGGCCTTTTCCGCCACCGTCATCCGGCCCAGCAGTTCGCCGAGGAAATTTTCCTTACTCATGTGAATCATCACGTCTCCCACAGCTTGCCATTTCAAGGTTTATATCAGCGGACCTGATGTCTGCTAGATGCCCCCTTACGTGATCACGGAATACCTTGTGGCCGAAAATGGGATATATCTCATGTGTCGCCGCAAGCAAACCCTCCCCCCGGAAAGCGAACGGCCACAATCACTCCCCCCCGATGTCGGAACCACCCCCCGGGTTCCTGAAACTACCGGCCGAATCGAAAGTCCCCCCGCTTCGATTTCGCCGGTTTCTTTTTGCCCTGAGAAGATTCCCTCATTTTAACATTCCATTCTCCGAACGGAACCGCTGATAGAGGGCGATGGAAATCCTGACCCTGTTTTGGGAAATAGAGCGGTCGAGATTGGTGACGGACCCTTGGAAGTCGGCAAAATGGATTTCATGAGAGTCGCCCGATGTTCACCTACCCCAGACGCCGCTCTCCCCCTCTTCCCTCTCCACCATCAACTACCCCCAAGTGTCCCGCTGGAATTGCCCCGGCGGCACCGAGTAAACCCCCAGGAACTCCCGGCGGAAAACAGACTTCGTCGCGAAGCCCAGATCCTTCGTCACCTCCTCCGGCGTTTTCCCGCCCGTCAGCTTCCGCCGGGCCACAACCATCCGTTCCCGCCGCATCCACTCCTTGGGCGGCAGGCCGATGTCACGGGTGAAAACCTCATACAAGTATCGCTCGCTGCACTCCAGTTCCGAACATATCTCGCCGATCCGGTAGCCACATCGAAGCGCCAGCCGCTGTAGGCAAAGCCCCTCTTCTCGCGAAAGAAGAAGGATCCACCAACTTTGTTCCGACCGGATAATTCTCATTACACTAACTCTCTAACCCATAGCCGGATTCCGGCAAGATAAAGCCTCCGAAATTTTCGTCACCATTCCCGGACCGCGGAATCCCTTCCACCCTTCCAGCCACGGACCGCGGAATTCATTCCGGCTTTTATTCAT
>JANYFB010000190.1 GCA_025362955.1 Akkermansiaceae bacterium | reverse complement strand
GATTTAGGCGAGGCCGACGAGAAGCTTGCAGAGACGGACGAGAAGCTGAAAGAGCTGGCCAAGCAAATGAAGGAGGGCATCCATGCTGCGAAATCCGATGATGTGCGGCAAGCCTCCGAGACAGTCGCGAAGGCCCGTGAGGATTTAGAAAACGCGCCTTTACAAGACGAGGCGGTGGACCGGAATGCCTTGCTGGACCAAGCGCGGGACAAGGCGGACGCAGTGGTGAAACAACTGGAAAACGTGGAAAGGGCAATGGACCGTGACCGCGAAAAAATCGAAGACCTCGCACGCATCCAAGAACTCGCCCAGCAGCAGCAAGAACTTGCACGCCAAGCGGAGGAGAATCTCACGAAAACCACGCCAGCGGAGCAACTGCCGCAAGATTGGCAAGACCGGCAGCGGGCGATGGAAGAGGCGCTCAAGCAGCAACTCCGCGAGCGGCCCGAGGCAAAAGCCGAGGCATTGAAGGAACAGGCCGCGCAGGCGAAGGCACTCGCCGAGCAAGCGCACGAGACGGCGAAGGCTCAAGAAAACTTGAAGCAACAAGCCCACCAGATTTCCGAAAAATCCCTGCGACAGGCGCTGGCGGCGGAACAAACAAAGATCGCGGATCAGGCGAATGCCGAACTCGCCACGGCGCGGGAAGCGAGAAATGAGTTGGCCGACACCCTGCCCGAAGCCACTTCCGCAGCGGAAGCAGCGCGGGATGAAATCCAAAAAGGCGAAACTCAGTCAGCAGCGGATTCCGCCAAAACGGCGGCGGAGGCCATGAAAAAAACCGCCACCCAAGCGGAGAAAGCCGACTCTGGAAAAACCAACCCCGGACAGAAATCGTTAGCGCAAGCTGCCGAAGCGAAAGCCTTGGAAAAACTAGCAGCCCGTGAGGAGCAAGTTGCGAAAGCGATGGATTCCCTCGCGAAAGGAAATGCTGCCGAAGCCTTGAAGGATCTGCAAGCCGCCCAAGCCGAGGCCGCCGGAGATTTGGCCAAGGCCATGGAAACCATGCCGCAACTCGACGGCAACGGCCAGATGCAAGAAGCGAAAAATTCCGGCAAACAAGGTAGCCAGCAAGCCCAAGCGGCAGCCGCCGAGGGCCAAAAAAGCCAGCAACAGCAAGCGTCCGAACAGCACGACCAATCCGCTCAGAATTTCGAAAAAAGCGCGGACTCTCTCACCCGCGCCGCCGAGGAATTTTCCAAGGCCGCCCAGGAGGCCGCCGCCCAATCGCCGAACCCACAGCGGGCGCAGGTTTCTCCTAAGGCACTAGCAGAAGCATTCCAGCAAGCATCCCAAGCCGCCGCGAATCCCGAAGCTTCAGAAGCCGCTGCCCAGGCCGCCCACGCCGCGCAGTCCCTCGCCCAATCCGCGCAGGCCGGACGGCAGAAAATGCAAGGCCACGCCCCCGGCCTCCCCGCGCTGCCGGGCGCACCCGGAAACCAGCCCGGAAACAAACCGGAGGAAGGGCCGCGCACACCGGAAGCCGATCCGGGAGTGCCGCCGGAGTTGGCCAAGCTCGGAATCAGCTCGGCGGATTGGGAAAAAATCCAAGCCACCCTCAAGTCCGACGTCGGCGCTGGCGAAGGCGGCGCGGTGCCGGAGGAATACCGGGAACTCGTGAAAGGCTACTTCGAGAGCATGACGAAAAAACCCACCAAAAACTGAGCGTCGATGAAATCCTCTATCCGAATTTTCGCCGCCCTCATCGTTCTATCAGTCGCGGCCCCGGCCCAGGAAAAGCCCGACCTAGTGTTCGCCCAATGGCGGGAAAAGGTGGACCCGGCGGTGGAAAACGCTCTCCGCTACCTCGCCCGCGTCCAGCGGCAGGACGGCTCATTTCCTGAAAGCTATGGCGACTCCACCGGCATTCCCGCGCTGGTGGGAATGACATTTCTATCCAAAGGACATCTACCCACGGAAGGCTCGTATGCCGAGGCATTGAACCGCTGCATCGACTTCGTCCTGGCCAATCAAAAGGACGACGGACTGTTTGAAAAAGGCCATGCCGGCACCGGTCCGATGTATGCCCATAACATTTCCACCCTGTTTCTATCCGAAGTCAGCGGCATGGTCGATCCCGGCAGGCAGGAAAAAATCAGCACGGCCCTGCCCAAAGCCCTCTCGCTCATCCTCCGCGCCCAAGCCGTGAAAAAAGACGAGCGCAACACCGGCGGCTGGCGCTACAGCCCCGGCTCGCGGGATAGCGATACCTCGTGCAGCGGTTGGGCGCTTATGGCCCTGCGTTCCGCCAAGCTCAACGGCGCTTCCGTCCCGGATGCCGCGATCAATGATGCCGTCGCCTACCTGAAACGCCACCAGGATGAAAAGCGCGGCTGCTTCGGCTACAGCGGGCTGGAGGATCACGAAAGATCCCTCACCGGCATGGGCCTGCTTTGCCTCGAACTTTCTGGAAAACACGGCAGCCCGGAAACCATCAAAGCCGCCGATTACGTCATGAAAAATTTCCGCGAGCTGCCCGGCGACCAGTTCGAGTATTACGGGAACTACTACAACGCCCAAGGCCTGTTCCAGATCGGCGGCAGATATTGGGAGGAATACGCGCCGTGGATGTATGGCGTCTATCTGAAAAAACAGGAAGCCGACGGCTCATGGGACAGCCGCGAGGCCGGGCGGATCTACGGCACCGCCATGATGGTCCTCGCCTTCACCGTGCCCTACCGCCAGCTCCCGATCTATCAGCGCGACGAAACGGTGGACGAGGCCGACCGTTGAGAGGCCGGTTCCTCACTGCGGGCGATAAACCGTGACCTTGCCGGAGAGCCGGGCTTTCAGGTTCATCTCGCGCACGCGGACCGTTTTCCTGCCCCAGTTCTGCTCGGCGATGGTGAATTTTTCCCAACTCCCGCCCTTCACCACGACGGCGGTGTGCGCCGCACCAGTGACCGTACCATCAGGAAATCGCGCGCTTTGGAACTCGATGACATCGCCCGGTTTGAGTCCCTCCTTTGCGGCGTTGACCGTGCGGCCCCACACGCGGGGGTCGATGCCCGGACGCCTTGCTCCGGCGGATCGGAAGGCCTCGTCCGCCAGCGTCCAACATTCGCCGTTGCCGACCTGCTGGCCGGATTTAGAGCCGCAAAAAGCGGCGATCCGCGGTGCCGGATTGCCCACCTGCCGGTGAAACGTCCTCGCGGGGGTTTTCTGGACCGGCTTCGGCGCACAGGAGGCGGCTGACACCAAGAGAATCGCAAGAGTGGGGAATTTCATGCAGGAGTTTTCCACATCGACAAGATCCCGGGCAAGGCAAGACTGAAATGAACGTTCGCCTTTTCAAGTCTATCTGGTTTCCTGACTCGCACCATGGCCACCTTCACCGCAAACGCTGATTACGAAGAAAAAGACAGCGATCCCATCAAACTAAACGCCGGAGATGAAATCACCACCGGCGTCGCCGACCATGCCTGGCCCGGCTGGGTCTGGGCGACCGATAACAACGGCAACGACGGCTACGTCCCCCAGGAAATCCTCGAACCGCTGGGCGAAGGCCGCTTCGCTGCGCTGGAGGATTATGATCCCACCGTCCTCACCATCAAGCGTGGGGACAAGATCGAGTCCCTCCGCCAAATCCACGGCTGGCACTGGTGTCGGAACGCACGCGGCGAGGAAGGCTGGGTGGGCGGGTATCTGCTGAAGCCCATCTAGCCGAAAAGCCGCCCCGCCCGCATTTTGGGACACTCCGAAAAGGCGGATGGGACTTCCTAGCGCACTTTCAGACTCTCCGAAAAGCCAGCCGGGTGTCCGTAAACACTTTCGGACGCTCCGAAGAGCCGGTTGGGCCATCCTTTCGCACTTTCGGACGCTCCGAAAAGCCGGCCGGGGGTCCGTAAACACTTTCAGACTCTCCGAAAAGCCAGCCGGGCCTTCCCGTGCACTTTCGGACTCTCGGGAAAGCCAGCCGGACGTCTGCGGACACTTTCGGACTCTCCGAGAAGCTGGACGAATCTCCACTTCCCATCTTTATCGCAAAAATCTATCCCTTGCGCGATGCCTGAACTCACTACCCAGCTCACGGAAGCCGCCATCCGCTCGTTTCCCGAGAATGCGGAGCTGAAACATTCCGCCGCCGATTTTTTGGAAAAACGGCTTACCGCAGATGCCGAAGCGGCGGAGGCAATGCTGGCACGCTGGGATTACG
>JANYFB010000189.1 GCA_025362955.1 Akkermansiaceae bacterium | reverse complement strand
GCCGATCGGGTGGTTTTACCGGACTCTTCATCCTACGTAAGCACCGCGATCGACATTCTGTCTCTCGGTCACCCTCCGTCGTGGCGACGGGCGGAACCTAGGCCACCCACGCGACTCGGGTCAATCCATTTCGTGGGGTTTGTTGAAGTTTTTTTATCATACGACTCAAGGCGTTGGAAATGAATGAGATATTTGAAAATCTCGGGTGATCCGAGGTTCTAAAATTGGAAGTTTTTAACTTTGCTTCCGTGTAGGAATGGCAAGGACCGAGAGCTAGCGTGCATCAACCTTGCATCGTTTGCTTTGGCAGTCGCGAAGACCGTCTTTAGCCTTGGAAAATCAAGCACCGCGCCGATACTCCCGCCGATGCCAGACCTTGTTCGCGTAGAGCCGATCGCCCTTTTTCCCACTCAGGCGGGATGTGCGGTCTTCCTTGGTGACGGAAAAAAGGCCATTGTCTTCTACATCGATCCGGGCGTGGGGGCTTCGATTAATGCCTCGTTGAGCGGGCAAGCGCCGCCTCGACCCCTGACGCATGATTTGTTCCTCCTGACGCTTCAGACGTTTGGCGCGAAGGTTTCGCGGGCGGTGATCGTCCGGATGGAGCAGGAAATTTATTACGCCCGATTGATTTTAGAGGCGGAGAACGAGATCATGGAGCGCAAAATCGTCGAACTTGATGCGCGGCCTTCTGACTGCTTGGCGCTCGTCGTTCGCTGTGGCGCCCCATTTTACGTGGTTAGAGAGCTGTGGGAAGCGCTGGAGGATATGACCGGGGTCCTTCGCGAAATGCGTGAAAGCAGTGGCGGTGCAGATGAGAGTGACACCCCCGATTTGGGCCTTTTCTGAAATCGCACCTTGCGGCACACCCATGCGGTTTTAGGATTCGGAACCATTATGAGCATCTCAGCCCCCGCCCTTCCCGCTTACTTTCACGAGGAAATTTTACTTCATCCGGAAAACCGCGAGTTTCCACCGTTCGATCTTGTCCGGCTCTTGGGCACCGTGTTCGAGCCGACAGAAGGCTGCCGGGTTTGCATTTTGATCGATTTTGATGAACCGGAATTGCTGATGAAGGATTTTGACTTTCTCAATAGGTCGGGATTCCCGGTGCAGAAGAACGCCTATAAGCATTTCTATCAGGGACTTCAAAACGGGGCGCTCGACGATCTGGGGATGACGGGGGGTGAAATGTTCGCATTCCGTTGCACCCACGGTTCAAATCTCGATCTGGCGGACGATGTCTGGGATCACCATGGAATGCTTCTTTCGTTAGATAAAGATATCTATCCGAACTACGATTTGATTCTGTGCATTTCCACCTTCTCGGCGACCGCTCCGCTAACGGCGAAGTGCAAGGAGTATGGATTCCGGGGAGCCACGCTGCATGGCCTCAACGATGTAATTCTCAATTCCGGCCTCGCCGTCGATTACCACGAGGTGTCCGAGGATGCAGAGCGCCTGCGCCTCGCTCTTACGAATGCGGACTCGATAGAAATCGACTTCGCGTTGGAGGATGGCCGGGTTCTAACGGCCTGGCTCGGATTGCACGGCCAGGACGCCCAGAAGTCCCATGGCCTATGTTTGGGTAAAACCCCGGACATCGCGAATCTCCCTGCAGGTGAGGTTTACTTCGTGCCAAGTGATGCGCGTGGGCAGTTTCCGATGAAGTATGAAGATGGCACGCTCGGTGTGTTAGATGTGGTGGATCGCTGCATCATCCACTCCACGCTCATTGAGGGAAATCCCGCGACGATTGCCTCACATAACGCCCGTCTAGCGGATGATCCGATGACCGGCACCTTGGGTGAGCTTGGCTTTGGCACGCAGGTGCTTCCTGTGTCAGGCGCGGACATTCAGGACGAAAAGGTTCTTGGCACTTGTCATCTAGCAACTGGTCGGGACGACCACCTCGGCGGGGACATTTTGCCTAGCATGTTCAAAAAGCACGAGAACTCCACTCACGACGACATCCTTTTCGCTCCGCACAAGACACCGAATTTTAACATCAGTCAGGTGAGGATGAAACGGGGATCGCAGAGCGAGATTCTGATCGAGAATTTCCGACCTGCGCGGTATTTGATTGATGCGCTTGCGGCGAACCGCTGACGCGTTTCAAAAAATCCCCAGTCAGGTCAATGTTCTGGTTATAGCTTCCGGCTATGCCACCAGCGAGCGATAACGGCATCGAGTGAGATTTTCCCAGGACCGAAAGCCAGAGTGACCAAGGTGACGCAGAGGAACATGAACGGGGCCTGATCCGTGAAATCATAGAGGCTAGCAAATCCCTCCGAGCGATGGGCAGTGAGATAGGCGACGATCATCGAAATGATGAGTGGCACCGATACAAGACGAGTCCCCAAGCCGGCGATCAATAACACACCACCAATCATCTCCGTATAACCGACAAGCCCTGCGTGGAAAGCCGGAGCAGGAATGTGAAGGCCCGTGAAAAACTCGGTAGTGGAATCGAAATTCCTCAGCTTCCCGCTGCCTGATAGATAAAACCGCCACCCGATGGTGATGCGTAAAAACAACAACACGGCGAATTGCAGGCAAGGATTGAGACGTCCATGGATGCAGGCGATTTTATCAATGCAGTTTGTATTCATAAGGTGATGCTGATTACCAGAGGACGGATAGGCGAGATGTATTCCAAAGATCTTTGAGGAAATTCTGTAGATCGCGCCACATCTACGTGATGACGTAATTTCCACTCGCCACTTATCGGATACCGTGTGGGTGTCTTCTCCCCCCAATTATGATCTACAACTCTCCCCCCGGAGTTGTGAGGCACCGTGGTTTGACTTTGCTCGAACTCACGGTAGTCATCGCAACGCTTCTCGTGCTCGTCTCAGTGCTGTTCATCGGCTCGCGTGCTTGGAAACGCGGCTGCGACCGAGCCGGCTGCGTGCTGACGCTCCACAACGTGCAGGTCGCGACTCGATCCTATCAGAATATTTATGGTTACACCTATGGAAGTCATCCGAATTTGGAAAATGGAACCCAAGACATCGCGAAACAATTGTATGCCAGGGGATATATTGAAGCGAAACTTTACCAACAGGTGACCAGCGCGGCTCCCTGCCCGGCTGGAGGAATCTACACCCGTGCGGTACCCGATATTTTCCCGCTCGTCGGCCAGCTTTACGTGACCTGTTCGCTTTCCGTTTCAGACGACCACGTTCCGGCCTCCCACGAGGATTGGTGAAAATTGCCTGCTTGGCAGGAAATGAAATCCGGGTGATGGATGGTGCGTCACAATGAACTACCGCGAGGCAATTGATTGGTTGTTTTCCACCCAGATGTTTGGCATCAAACTCGGGCTGGAAGGGTCGCGCCAGTTGCTCAAGGACTACCTCGCCTATCCGGCGCACGGGGTGAAAGTAATCCACGTGGCGGGCACCAATGGCAAGGGCAGCACCTGCGCGATGATCGACAGCATCGCCCGCGCGTGCGGCCAGCGGACCGGGCTTTTCACCTCGCCCCATCTCATCGACTTCCGTGAGCGAATCAAAGTAAGCGGCGAGGAAATTCCTGAGGATCCGTGCGCGGCGATGCTAACCCAATTGCGGATTTTGTCCGAAAAAATGGCGCCGCATCCGACGTTTTTTGAAATCACCCTAGTGTTGGCGATGCGCTGGTTCCGTCTTCGCGAGTGCGAAATGATCGTCTTGGAAACCGGCATGGGTGGACGGCTCGATGCCACCACGGCGGTCCCAGCGGACATTTGCGTGATCACGCCCATCGGCCTCGATCACATGCAATGGTTAGGGAATACGCTTGAAGAAATCGCCATGGAAAAAGCTGGGATTTTCGTGCGCGGAAAGCCTGCGATTTCCGCCCCGCAGGATGCCGTAGTTAGCATGGTGTTAGAAAAAGAAGCTAACGAGTGTCGCACTCCTTTGGAATTCATCAGCGCGCCCATGTTAGGCTATCCGATCGCGCTCGCCGGCCGGCATCAGGCATGGAATGCCGCAGTCGCCGTGGCCGCGCTACATCGTGCGGGAATTCCTCTCAGCTCGGACAGCGTGCGATATGGACTCAACCACGTCAAATGGCCTGGCCGATTTGAAATGATCCGGCCCGGTGTCGTGTTAGACGGCGCGCATAATCCCCAGGCGGCGGAAGTTCTAGCAGCCACTTGGCACCTGACATTTCCCGCTAAGAAGGCGGCGCTGGTTTTCAGTGCCGTGGCAGGCAAGGACATCCAAGGCATCCTCGGAATCCTCGCGGCGCTGGCTTCGCGGATTTTTATCTGCCCGGTTGATTCGCCTCGGGCAGTTCTCTCCGCTGAACTGGCCAACTGCCTGCCCACGGACGCGCCGCCGCATGAGATTTTTGGGACTTTTGAAGAAGCCTTCGCCGCCGCGATTTCACATGGAGATCCGGTCCTCGTGGCAGGTTCGCTCTTCCTCGTCGGCGAGGCGCGGGCATTTTTAACGGCGGAAAATTTCCAACCGAGCTCGCAGTAATTATTTCGTTAGAACGCGGGCGAGCGGCGAGCCTGATAGATCGTCAACCGCCGCATTCCTCATTGAGGCCACCGTACCCATCGGATCAAGGTGGCTGAGCGGGTTCGTCGCATAGCCCGCGCCGATGTCCACCCCCTCGCCGTTCCGCATTTCGAAATGCAGATGCGCCGGGTAGTAGCCGTTCGCCGTGCCGACGATGCCCACTTTTTCGCCGCGCGAGACAAGAGCACCTAGGGAGACATCAATGCGGTATAGGTGCGCATACATCGAATGCAGCGTCCGCCCGTCCGCGACCTTGTGCGCGATCACCACGATTTTTCCCCAACCCTGCGATGGCTCACCTGCATAAATCACCAGCCCGTCCGCCGTCGCGAAAACAGGATCGCCGAGATCCGTATTCATGCCGCCGATGCCGTTCAAATCATCGCCCGTATGATGCCCGCCACGCGCCTCGTTCATTTCCCAGAATTTCTGCGCATTATACACCAAGCCCAGATGCTCCGTGCCGAGCGGCGGGTCAAACCGCGTGGCGGTAGGAATCCGCGCCGTGTCCCAAGCTGCGGGAAAATCGAAGCGGTGATCCACCTCGCCATTCCCCGGCATGACCAACGGGACATCCGCATCGACCTCCGCCAGCGGTCGCCCACGCTCCCAAATCACCAGCCCCGCCACGGCAAACAGCGCAAGGCAGATCAGATCGGGCAGGAACTTCCGGGACACGCGGCGAATACTGGAAAGTTGCCGCAAAACATTCAAGATCGGGAAGTTTGGAAAGTTATTGCGAATCTTGGGAATTTTGAAGAGTTGAACGAAAAAGCGATGCCGCTAACTCCTATCACTGCCATCACACATTCACCCGCAAATCCCGTGCGGACCAAAGGATTCCTGCTGCCTCTCTCCCGGCACCCTTCATCCTCCGCGCTCCGTCTTTGCGTTTCTCCGTGAATCGCTCTCTCGCCGCCGCGAATGCCTCGTTCACGAATTCCTTACTCCCGATCACCACTCCATCGCTGAAATACCGCACCCGACAACGCAGCATTGCTGCCATTTTTAAATCCGGTAGCGCGGTGCCGTTGTCCTTTGATTCTAACGATTCTGCGCT
>JANYFB010000153.1 GCA_025362955.1 Akkermansiaceae bacterium | reverse complement strand
CCGTCGGAGACCGGCCACGCCCTCAATGGTGCGGCTGCCATCAGGGGACTGGAGGAAATTCGCGCTAACATTTCCGCCAGCCCCCACAAGCTGTCTGCGGCACTTTCCGCCATCCCGTGGGAAAAAGCCAAGACCCTCGCTGCCGAAGGGAACGCGAAATTCGACGGCACCTGGGAGCAACTCACCGCTGCTAACGGTCCCTCATGCCGTCGCTTTGGCAAAGACTTCTACACTTGGTTTCCACACCTCTATCGCACCGGCACTCCCGGGGCGTCAGTCACTGTTAGGTTTCGGGGAACTCACATCGGAATCAAAGGCATGGAAGGCCCGGATTCAGGAGTGGTGAGTGTCATAATGGATGATCAGCAGGCAGTTAAACAAACTCTGTTCACCGTTTATGCCACTGCCTGGGTGTATGTCGGCGCACCACTCCCGGCCGTGCCGATGGGCGACCACACGGTGACTTGGACCCTGCTGGACGAAGTGCCGGACAAGGAAAAAATGTTAACCGTGAAAAAGACGGATCAGGACTTCCGTGACCATCCTGAGAAATACAAAAACAACACCTTCTCAGTCGGTCAGATCCTTGTTCTGGGAGATCTAATTGATGCCAAGGGGAAACTGATTCCATGAAATCCATTTTAGTCATCGCCGCGTCCGTGGTCTCGTTTGGGTTTTGTCTAACATCCGCGGACGGACAACCACTCGTCACGTCCATGCCGCCCGCACGGTCGCAGCCGGAATTCCCAACGCCCTTAAATCAGGTTTTCCAGTTTGCCCAAAGCGCCACCTGCACCGCTTGGAGTGATGGCTCGAAAAATGATGCCACCGCCTACTTGTGGGTTCCCGAGAAGTGCGAACGGATCCGCGGTCTGCTGATCCTTTGCGCCAATGTGCCCGAACACGGCCTAGTCGGCCATCCTGCCATTCGCGAAGTTTGCAGATCTAACGACCTCGCGATTGTCTGGTGCACGCCGACTTTCATGAACTTCGCCCGGCAGCAACCTGGCCAGAAAAAGATGGCCGAGGAAAACGCCACGTCGGTGGTTTTTCTACAACAATTGCTGGATGGACTCGCACAAAAATCCGGCTATGGCGAAATAGCCAGCGTGCCTTGGCTGCCGATGGGGGAGTCCGGTCATTTGCTCATGGTGGACGCCTTGGTGGAGGCCATGCCGCAGCGCTGCATCGCGGGCATTTGGATCAAGAACAATCACCTCCCGCCCAAAAACCGCGAGGTGCCCGCACTGGTTGCCTACGGCACCGCGCAAGAATGGTCGCAAGATAAAACCGACATCCGCAGCAAGTGGAACGATGTCGGGGGGGCCTACCAAGGCATCATCAACCAGCGCAAAAACAATCCGGGCTGGCCCCTGAGTTTTGTCATCGACGGAACCAGCGGTCACTTCGATTGCTCTGATCGCTTAACCCGGTATTTTGCTCATTACATCGACCTCGTAGCCAAGGCCCGCCTCTCAAACGACGGCAGCCCGACGCTCAAACCCGTGGAAATCGAGAAAGGTTACGTCGCAGATCTCCCGGTGCCCGGCCACGAAAATCAACCCGTCGCGGCCGTTGCTAACATCTCCAAAGAAGAACGATCCCTGCCGTGGTATTTCGACGAATCCGCCGCCAAGGAGGCCCAGTCAATCGCCGCGATCAATTGGAAGGCGGACACCCAACTTCCAGCATTTATTGATGATCTAGGCAATGATCTCCCTCATACCTTCAATGGTATCACCAGCATTCAGACCGCGAAGATGGAAGCGGACGGACTCACGTTCGCCGTCCGTGGTCGCCTTCTCGACACGATCCCCGGAGGTTTTGTAGGAGCGGGTGAAAAACTGGCCAAAGCACCTGGGAAGCCCGCTGTCGAATGGTTGTGTGGTCCTATCGAGCCACTTGGCGGTGGACGCTTCCGCATCGCGCTGGATCGGGTCTGGCTCGGCGGAGGGGCAGCTTACGTCGCCCTGCGGCAGGCAGGCTCGGAGTCGATTCGTGCGATCGTGCAACCGGCGGGCGTCGATCTCAAGGCGCTGCGGAACAATGAGGGCGTGCCACAAAAAATCACCTTCGATCCCGTCGCGGAGGTGAAAGCAGGCACGATCTCGGTCGATCTAACCGCAAAATCCGATGCCGGTCTGCCGGTTTCGTTTTTTGTAGTTGCAGGCCCCGCCATCATTCAAGGCGGAAAACTGGTGTTTACTGCAATTCCGCCCCGCACGAGGTTTCCGGTAGAAATTACAGTGGCCGCGTGGCAATGGGGCCAAAGCTCCGAACCTAAAATCAAAACCGCAGCAATCGTTGAGCAGACGTTCCGGCTGGTCCGATGAGGAAAAGCAATCACGGATCACTTTTCCTAAAAAATATCCACATCTCGCCGCGCTTTTTTGGACGTTGACGTAAAATCATCCGCCCTTGACGCAAAATCACCCCTTTTGAAATCTGGGAGACTGACATTGTTTGATATTGAGCTTCGGGCAAATCTTATTTGCGGCCTATCAACCAAATTCTCTCCAGAAAACCCATGAAACCACGTTTCTCATTTTTTGCGCGGACCGCGCTTCTCAAAGCGACACCAGCCCTCATCTGCATCGCATTTGCTTCAGGCGTTGCTCAGGCAGCCAATAAATATTGGGACACCACCAGCGCTGCCGGACTTTTAGCCGGCTCCGGCACATGGGATGTTGGCACGACATCGCTCTGGAGTACTACAACTGCAGGAACGGCGTTGACGACGTTTGCGACCGGAGATGATGCTTTTTTTCAGACGGGGGGAACTAACACAGTCACCCTCGGTGCAAACCTCACCGCGAATGCGATTACCCAGACTGTCACTGGCACGGCCACTACGGTGAACACCGGCGGCGGCACCCAGATCACGCTAACCACAGGCAATCTCACCAACTCCGGCAGCCAGCCTTTGATCATCAATCCAAACCTGATCCTGGGCGCAAGCGGCACGATCAACACCTCCAACACCATGACTCTGGGTGGCGTCCTCAGCGATGCAGGCGGCGGCTTTGGTTTTACAAAATCCGGGACCAGCACGCTGACCCTCAACGGTGCCAACACCTACAGCGGCACGACTACTGTATCGGCTGGAACGGTAAGTGTTGCGGGTGCCGCAGGAACAATCAATCTATCATCAGACATCGCCATCAGCGGTGCGGGAGTGGCCTCCACCCTCTCCCTTGACAACACTGCGGCGATCGTAAACCGGGTCAAGGACACGGCCGGTGTCTCGCTTTCAGCCGGCGGTGGCCTGAGCTTGGTGGGCAATGCCACTCTCAGTACCACCGAAACCATCGGTGCGCTCGGCTTTGGCGCAGGTGGCTCAACGGTGTCTCTATCAGGAATCGCGGCGGGCATCACCCATACACTTTCCGCAGCGAGTATCAGCCGCACCAATCCGGGCACAGGACTTGTCCGAGGCTCCAATCTCGGCCAGACGGCGACAAATTCCACGCGTCTCACTCTAACGAGTATTTCCGGACTGACATTCGTCGGCACCACGACTGCTAACGGAGCTTCGCCTGGCACAGCCAAAGATTTAAAAATTGTTCCCTGGCTCATCGGCGATGCCAGTGCCACCGGTCCTGGAATCAACTTCGTGACCTACGACACCACCGCCGGACTGCGGCCACTGGCTTCGACTGAATACGTGACGCTAACGGCAGGCTATGCCGGGACCGGGGAAAACGTGAAGGCATTCAACGGTTCGATCACCGCCCCGAGTCCAAGTTTGAACTCTTTGCTCTTTACCACCGCCAGTGCGCTGGACGGCAATGGAACTCTCACCGTGGCAGGCGGCGCCGTGGCGCTCATCAACAGTAACAACGCCTCGTTGGGCAATGGTTTCACCAGCCTTAATCTGGGCAATAACGAGGGCGTGATTTACGTCACCAGCACCGGTTCACTCACCATCAGCACTCCCGTCAGCGTGAGCGGAGGCGGCGGGCTCACCAAGGCGGGAGGCGGCACCGGTGCGCTAATTTTAACCACATCAAATAACTACACCGGTGCGACGACGGTCAACCAGGGCATTCTAACGATAGGCAGCGGAGGTAGCACCCAGGCGTCCTCCGCAGTCACCGTAGTTTCCGGCGGTACCCTCAACGTGAACTCCGGTGGCACGGTCAATGGCACAGTTACCGCCCAGATTTCCACAGGGCAAAATACTGCCAATGTTATCAACAGTGGGAACATCGCCGGCGCGGTCACGATCAATGCCGGCACCGGCCCGGCCAGCCCCAATCCGAATGCCACGCCTAACATAACAACGGGGCTTGCTCAGCTAAATGCAGGCTCCAGCACAGGAAGCATCACGAACAACGGGCAATTGACTCTATCCGGTGCCGCACCCATCACCGCGATCGGTGCCATCAGCGGATCCGGCGGCCTCGGTGGTTTCAACGATGCCAACACCGACACCAAAACTCTCACTTTGGCCGCAGGCAGCGCCTTTTCTTATTTCCGCCCCACTAACACGACTGGAACCGCTACATCCATCCTGCAAGTTGTTGGAAATGGCACCACAAGCTTCCAATGGTTTGGCTATAACAATACGTCCGGTGGAACGGCGGGTGTGACCTTTAACGGGGGCACTTTTAATATCGGCAAAATTGGCCAAAATAATTCCGGGGGCACTACCATCGGAACTTACACGCTCACAAATGGCTCCATCTTCAACGTTGCAAACGCAGGTTTCGAACACGGTAATTGGAACATCACCAACGGCACCATGGCTTTCGCCGGAAGCATCGCGCAGGGCAACGGACTCGCCACCGCCGCTGCTTCAGCATTGCAATTGACAGTGGACAACAGTGGCGGTGGTTCGGGGAGTAAGCTTTCCTCGACGGGCTCTCTAACACTCGGTAGTGCGGTGGCATCTTCGAGCCAAAACAATTTCCTGACCATCGGGAATGGAGGAACCGCTTCCTTTATCTCCGGCCTGCTCTCCGTCGGTTCCACAGCGGTGGCAACGGCTGAAACCAACACGGTAAACCTGACTGGCGGCAAGTTGTTAGTGGGGGGCACGACAGGCATCGCGGCAAGCACAGGTACGGGCCAGACCAAGATCTTTAACTGGACTGGAGGCCGCCTCGCGGCCCTTCAAATCACCCCGAGCCTCAATTTCACAAATCCTGCTGGTGGAGGAATCACGACCACGGGCTTAGTCAACAGCGGCGGTACCCTTGCTCCAGGCGACGTGGGCACCGCTGGCTTCACTAAGATTGCCGGCGACTACACCCAGCAGGTTGGAGGCACGCTCGCCATCGACATCGGCGGTACCAATCAGACTGGAGGCTTCCAAAACACCGGATCCTATGACAACGTGCTGCTTGGCACTGCGAATCTTTCGCTGGACGGCACACTCCAAGTATCGTTAGTAGGGGGGTTCAATCCAGCAAACGGAAATACGTTCACGATCATCCGTGCCGCAACCGCGCTTTCGGTGACTGGAGCGTTTTCCAACGTCGCCTTCAATAGCCGCATTACCACCCAAGGTGCGGAAGGATCGTTCCTTGTCACGAAAACAGGAGGGGTGATCACTCTCAGTGACTACCAAGCCGCTGCCGGAAATACTGCTCCGACCATTAGCGCGATCAGTGATCTATCAATACCGTCCGGCACCAATACAGGTCCGCTTGCATTCACTGTCGGCGATGCCGAAACCCCCGCCGGCACGCTCACGCTTTCAGGGACCAGCTCAAACGTGACCTTGGTGCCGAATGCGAATATCGTCTTTGGTGGCAGCGGTGCGTCCAGGACGGTTTCCGTCACTCCGGTCTCCGGCCTCACCGGCACAGCCACGGTCACCGTGAATGTCAGCGACGGAGCATTAAGCACTTCAAAAACTTTTGTGATCACCGTCACGGGCAACTTCACATCATGGGCCACTGCCAATGGCATCTCTGGACAGCCCGCCAGCGGCGATTTTGACTATGACGGGCTCAGCAATCTTACCGAATACGCGCTCGGTAAAAATCCTCTGGTCTCAAGCCAGCCTCCGGGCACGCTTGCCGATGGAGTTGTTACCTACACCAAAGGCACCGCTGCCATCGCCAACGGCGACGTGAGCTGGATCATCGAACAGTCCATCGATCTAACCACCTGGACACCGGTAGTCACCCAAGCAGCCGGAAACCCGGCATTGACCATCACCTACACCCTGCCTCCGGCCCAGCCCAAGGAGTTCGCCCGTCTCAAAGCCGTCAAACAGCCCTGATCCATATCGGCGTGGGGCGGGGAGTCCGGCGAAGCCATCTCCCCGCCCTTCGAAGTCCGGTCGCCCGGTTTCCGCCACCCTGAATGCGACGTAAATCGATCCGTATCTGCCGTAAAATTACCCGCCTCCGCCGCATTTCACCCCTTCCCCCCCCAGCTCAGGTTGACATGATCTTTTTCTGAGAGGTCTGAGAATCGTTTATCCCTCCGCCATCAGATTATCACTTTTTCATTATGAAACCCCGCAATAATCAGTTCGCTCTTTCCAGTCCATCCCGCATCCAAGCTGCTTGCGCTCTGGTTATTTGCTTAACAGCAATCCCAACGCCACTCCTTCAGGCGGGCAACACCTGGACCGGTGGTGGGGCGAACACTAACTGGAGCGATAATAACAACTGGGGCGGTGGTGCTCCGACTTACGGCACGCTCACCTTCACGACCGGCGGCGTGCAGGGTTTAACCAGCGTCAACAATTCCATCACGTCGATGAACCAGTTGTTGTGGACTGGCTCCAGTGCTTGGACGCTCAGCAACAGCGGCGGCACGGTCTTGAGCCTTTTTGATAATGGCGGAGCTGCGGCCAAAATTGAGAATCAAAGCTCGGGTTTGGTGACGATCAATGCGCCAATTACCTTTGCGGCTACTGGTGGTTCGGCATGGGGCGAAATCAACGCGGTCAGCGGCGGCCTCACCTTTGGCACAGGCGCGCTGACGGTGAATGGCTCACAAGTCGCTGGTATCAAAATGTTTGGCTCTGGCCAGACCACGACCTTCAACAACACGGTTAGTGCATCTGGCAAGTGGTTCGCCACGACCGGAGCTTCAGCCGCCACCGTTGCCGTAAGTGGCGCATTCACTTCGGGGGATTTCTACTTGATGAACGGCAGCACGCTGAACGTCACCAGCACGGGTTCTAACTTCGGTGCGTCGGCAGTCCGCCTTGGGGGTGACTTCGGCACTACACTTACTCAAAACCTCACTTTGGG
>JANYFB010000143.1 GCA_025362955.1 Akkermansiaceae bacterium | reverse complement strand
CGAAGCGCAAACTCTCCGGTCAGCTCATCAAGCGCCTGCGGGCGAAGTTCGCACCGGGCGGACTGCTATTTTACGGCCAAGGGAAGTGGTATCCGGGTGAGATCTTGCCGCGCTGGTCGCTGGCGTGTTATTGGCGCAAAGACGGCCTGCCGATCTGGGAGGACGACTCGCTGATCGCGGATGAGTCGCACGATTATCAACACAATGCCACCCACGCGAAACGCTTCGGCATCACCCTGACGGGAGCGCTCGGCGCAGACCCAAAATGGCTGATCCCGGCTTACGAGGACTCCCTGTATTATATGTGGCGGGAGCGGCGGCTACCGGGAAATGTCGATCCGCTGAGATCTAACCTGAAAGACAAAACCGAGCGCGATCGTTTCACCCGGCTTTTTCAACAAGGCATCGATGAGGTGGTCGGGTATGCGCTGCCGTTAGAACGCCGGATGACCGCGCAAGGATTGCGCTGGACCACGGGTCCGTGGTATCTGCGGGATGAAACTCTCTATCTGTTACCCGGTGATTCTCCGATGGGGTATCGTCTGCCGCTAGACTCGCTGCCCTTCGTGTTAGACTCCGAATACCCATGGCACATTCCCAAGGATCCCACGCAGGATCTAGCGAAATTCCCGCCCGTTTCCGGCACGGTCCTCGCGGAACAACGCCGCGAGTTAGATAAGGCCACCGCACGGCTGGATCGTGAAGGCGATGATTCCTCTGAAAACCGCCCATGGGAGCGCAAGCCCGAAGAGCTGGAATCCGCACCATGGATCACCCGCAGTGCGCTCTGCATCGAGGCTCGCGAGGGTCGTCTGCATATTTTCCTGCCGCCAGTGGATGAAACCGAGGACTTCCTCGATCTCGTGGCCACCATCGAGCGGACAGCCGTTTCCTTAAATATGTCGGTGATCCTCGAAGGGACACCGCCGTCCTTTGATTCGCGGATCAGTGTGGTGAAAGTCACGCCAGACCCCGGCGTGATCGAGGTGAATCTTCATCCGGCAGCCTCGTGGGATGAACTGGTTAGAAATACCTCGGTCCTGTACGAGGAGGCCCACCTTTGCCGCTTGGCCACGGAGAAATTCATGGTCGATGGTCGCCACTGCGGCACTGGCGGGGGCAATCACATCATCATCGGCGGGGAAACGCCTTCGGACAGCCCGCTACTGCGGCGGCCGGATTTGCTGCGGAGCATGATCACATTCTGGAATCATCATCCGTCGATGAGCTACTTGTTTTCCGGCCTGTTCGTTGGGCCGACCTCGCAGGCTCCACGGATCGACGAGGCGCGGAATGACTCGATCCATGAGTTAGAAATTGCGTTCAAAACGCTTGAAGGTCAGGGCATACCCTCGCCGTGGTTGGTGGATCGCGCGTTTCGGAATTTACTCATCGACCCCACCGGCAACACCCATCGCGCGGAATTCTGCATCGACAAGCTTTACAGCCCGGACAGCGCCACCGGGCGTTTGGGATTGTTAGAGATGCGGAATTTTGAAATGCCGCCTCACTATCAGATGAGCCTCGCCCAGCACCTTGTCCTGCGGGCCTTGGTTTCCCGGTTTTGGCGCGAGCCATACACCAAGCCGTTGGTGCGTTGGGATAGTGAAATCCACGACCGCTGGATGCTGCCTCATTTCATCTGGCAGGATTTCTGCGACGTGCTTGCTGACCTGCGCCAACAAGGTTATTGGATTGAGGACGACTGGTTCGCGCCTCACTTGGAATTCCGCTTTCCGAGGATCGGAGAATTTACCCAACGCGGGGTCTTGGTGGAAATGCGCCACGCCATCGAGCCATGGCACGTTCTCGGCGAGTCTGGAGCGGCGGGAGGTGCGGTGCGCTATGTGGATAGCTCGGTGGAGCGGATGCAAATTCTGGTCAAGGGTCTCACCGGCGAGCGTTACTCGATCACTTGCAATGGCATCCGCGTGCCGCTGCATTCCACGGGCGTCCACGGCGAATTCGTCGCTGGTGTGCGCTACCGGGCGTGGCAACCGCCAAACTGCCTGCACCCGACCATCCCTGTTCACACGCCGCTGGTTTTTGATTTACTGGATTCTTGGAACGACCACTCGATGGGCGGCTGCACTTACCACGCGGCCCACCCCGGCGGCCTTAGCCATGAAAGTTTCCCCGTAAACTCTTATGAAGCCGAGGCCCGCAGGCTTGCCCGCTTCTTCGAGCACGGTCACACGGGAGGAAAAATGTTCGCGCGGGAAGCACCGGTCAGCCCGGATTTCCCCTTCACTCTGGACTTGCGGATGATCCCATAAAGCCTGTATCGCAATCACCCCACGGGTGAACCCACCGATTCATGGCTGAAAGTTTCCGCACCAATCCCGCCTTACCGCCGCAGCCTGTCGTGGGGCCTGCTGGCGCGGTGTGGGATGAAATGAACGATCCGCCGGGCCAGGTAAGGCCGCACTGGCAGGGTCTGGCGGTGAAAATCCAGCGTTGGACCTCCGAGGAGCGCCATTCCATCGCCGCCGCCGCCGCCCGCATGATCGCGGATCTCGGGACGACTTTTAACGTTTACAGCGACGTCGGTGGGGTCGGTCAGCCTTACGAACTCGATCCCATCCCGCTCTTGGTTTCCGCCTCGGACTGGGCGCAGGTTTCCGCCGGACTGGCCCAGCGGATGAGGCTGATCGACGCCGTTCTCGCTGACATCTACGGCCCCCAGCAACTCCTGCGGGAAGGTCTGATCCCGCCGGATCTTGTGCATTCCAGCCCGGCATTTCTCCAATATTCGCGTGGGGTCCAGCCAGTCGGCGGGCGCTTCGTCGTAACGACTGGCTGCGATCTCGTCCGAGCCTCCGACGGTCGCTGGACCGTCCTCCGCGATCACACGAGCGCGCCGGGCGGACTGGGGCAGGTGCTGGAAAATCGCAATGTTTCCTCCAGTCTCTTGTCCGACCAATTTGAAGCCCTGCGGATCGCGCGACTCGGGGCGTTTTTCGATCTCGAACGCTCGACGCTGCAATCGCTCCAATCCGCCCGGGGTGAAATGTCGAACGTCGTTTTTCTCACGCCCGGTTTCCGCCATCCCTCGTATTTCGAGCACGCTTATAAGGCGAGGTTGCTAGGATTTCCCCTCGTCGAGCCCGCCGATTTGACGGTCCGGGAGCGCCGCTTGTTTTTGAAAACCCTCTCGGGCCTGCGGCGGATCGACGGGGTCGCCAGCCGGATCGACGACGACGGCTTGGACCCTCTGGAACACTGGGTCCGTGGCGGCGGCGGCGTGCCGGGAATCTTGGAAGCCTGGCGGACGGGAAATGTCGCGCTGGCCAATGCACCGGGTGCGGGATTTGCCTCAACCCCCGCGTTGATGCCGTTCCTGCCGGGGATTTGCCGCAAATGGTTCGGCGAGGAAATCAAGCTGCCTTTCGTCGAGACCTGGTGGTTGAGCCAGCCTGCCGTGCGTCGCCGCGTGCTCGACCAACTCCACCGATATGTCCTGCTTTCCGCGTTCAATCGCGACTCTCATTTGCCGATCCGTTGTGCCGGCCTTTCGCCCTCCGCTCGCAAGCAGTGGATGGCGATCATCGAGGAGCGGCCCTATGATTTCGTCGCGCAGTTAGACATTACCCCCAGTGAGGCTCCGTCACTGGAAGCCCGTGGCATTCGCCAGCGCCCGGTCGTCTGGCGAGCATTCGCGCTCAACGCGGCGGGCGGCCCAGTCGTCTTGCCCGGTGGACTTGCTCGTGTCGGGAAAACCGCCCAAGCCCCGCAACTATGGCCGGGTCATGCGGGCTTTACCAAGGACGTTTGGATTCCAGACAACGCAGCGGATTTCATGACGAAAACCGACGTGAAAAGCCCGCGTCCTTTGCAAGACCGCCATCCGTCCGCGCTGGAAGTCCCCAGCCGGATCGCCGAGCAGCTGTTCTGGGTCGGTCGCTATGCAGAGCGGATCGAACTCGCCACCCGTGTGCTGCGCGTCACCCTCCGCAACCTCAGCGGGGAGTCCGGGCATCTCCAACAGGAACACCTCGCCGCCTGCCTAAGCCTCATTCGCGGCTGCAATCTCGTTCGTAAGGACGTGGTCATTCCGCCCGCCCAGACCTTGAAAACTTTGGCCGGATTGATCCACGATCAGGCGGCGCGTGGCGGCATCCCCAGCCTCACGCGATCACTGCTGCTCAATGCCGCTGCGGCCCGCGACCGCCTGTCCGATGACACCTGGCGCTTTTTCAACCGGCTCGAAGGCATCGTCCACGCGCCGCCCGGAGTGAACAGCGCATCCGACCTCTTGCGGACGTTGGATATTCTCGTCCTCCATCTAGCAGCCTTCGCGGGGATGGAAGCGGAAAATATGACCCGTGGCCAAGGGTGGCGCTTCCTGGAAGTGGGACGCCGGATTGAGCGCGCCCTTGGCTGCATCAAGCTCCTCCGCACGGCGGCAGGGCAGGGGAATGGAGAGTCGCCGCTACTCGATCCATTGTTAGAAACCTGCGATAGCGTGATGACTTACCGCCGCCGCCATTTTTCCCGTCCCCGCCTGGATGCGGTGATCGACTTGATATTCTTCGATCCCACGAACCCGCGCTCGGTGGCCTATCAGTTCAACATCCTCGACCGGGAAATTAGCCGTTTCTCCGGCGATCCGGAGTTCGGTCTGCTGCCGAAAATCCGCGAGCACTTGCAGGGTCTCCACCAACGTTTTTCCAACTCCGCCCCTCCCGACGAGGAAGAACTCGACGCGCTTTTCGACTCGTTAGAAGTCTTCGCGGACATGCTCACCCAGCACTACTTCAGCCACTCCGTTAGACGGGTTTATTGAGATGAAATACCGGCTCATTCATCGCACGAGATACACCTATGAAGGTGCGGTCACGGTTTCGCACCACATGGCCCGACTGGTTCCCCGGACCTTGCCGGGGCAGAACTGTCCGTGGCACGAGTTAGAAATTCACCCGACACCGGTGGGGCGCGGCGTGCATCTGGATTCCTTTGGAAATGAAACCACCTATTTCGAGATCGAGGGTAAACACGAAACGCTCGAAGTCATTTCCCGCAGCCTCGTGGAGGTCTCGCCCGCCATCTATCGCGACCCGCGCTCAACTCCGCCATGGGAGCTGATCCGCGAGGCGTGCCAGTTTGAAAAACTCACTCCGGGTTCTGAGGCAGGCGCATTCCGTTTTAGCTCGCCGATGGTTCCGTTAGGTAAGGAATTCGCCGAGTACGCTGGCGGCGAATTTTATCCCGGCCGACCCATTCTTGAAGCGGTCCTGGGTCTAACGAACTGCATTCATAAGGATTTCATGTTCGATCCGAAAGCCACAGAAGTCACCACGCCGGTGGCCGAGGTATTGAAAAAACGCGCCGGGGTTTGCCAGGATTTCGCCCATGTGATGTTGGCCTGCCTCCGCTCGCTGGGGCTGCCCGCCCGCTATGTCAGCGGCTATTTGGAAACCGCGCCGCCGCCCGGAAAAATCAAGCTAACAGGTGCCGATGCCTCACACGCCTGGGTCTCCGTTTTCTGTGGGGAACCTGCAGGCTGGATCGACACTGACCCCACGAACAATATCCTTCCCGGCGACCGCCACGTCACTGTCGCTTGGGGCCGGGACTTCTCCGATGTCAGCCCCCTGCGCGGGGTCACGCTCGGTGCGGGTGGGCAAAAACTGGATGTCGCAGTGGACGTGCTTCGGGTGGACGAAAGTATAGGCGAATAAGTAACTCGCAGCTCCGCGAAGCTGTTTCGTGCTTGGCAGTTTCCAGAACTCACGGAACGATACGCGTCATGGCAGGGGTAATCCGGGAATATGAAGGCCTTCGCGTCAAAGTGGATGACGTGATTTACATGCCCAGCCTGGATGCACCCGAGGAAAAGCCTCATCCCTTCGTCTATTTCATCTCAATCCATAACGACTCACCGGTGCCCGTGACGATCCGCGGTCGCAAATGGGTAGTCCAGGAGGACGAGGGGGAAATCACCGTGGTGGAAGGAGACGGAGTAGTCGGGCAGACCCCGGTGATCGAACCAGGAGGACATTTTTCATATAACAGCTATCACGTCGTTTCGCGGGGAGCACGCGCTTCCGGGGCATTCTTCGGTGAAACCGCGGCGGGGGAATGGATTTTTTCGCGCATTCCTGAGTTCCGGTTAGAAGTGCCTGGGTGGGCTTGAAGAAAGCTGATAGCTGAGAGTTGATAGTAGAAGCGGAGGCAGTTGTCTTTTTCTTTGCGATCAACATTTTAAAAAATCACCTCGTCCATCAGAATGTCATGAGCTTCTGGAAACGTATCGTCCACCTGTTGAAACTCGAAGCAAACCCCGACCTTAATCGCATCGGGCCGAGCCTTGGCTAACATCCGGTCGTAAAATCCACGGCCCCGGCCAAGGCGACCCCCGTGCGAGTCGAAGGCGAGTCCGGGGCAGAGGAAGGCGTCGATTTCGCGGATCGGGAATTCGGGTAATTCGTCGATAGGTTCGAGGAGTTGGAACGCACCGGGGACTAGCTCGGCGTCAGGATTTTTCACCTCATGGAAGGTGAGTTCAAGATGACAAACTTTTGGATAGAGCCATCGTCTATCAGGATGGAGCTGGAGAGTTGGCAAAAGATCGACCTCGCCGGGAAGCGGGGAATACACGGCGATGTTGCGAAGTGCGGGATGCCTATCCAGCCACTGGTCGAGGGCAGCGCAGCTTTTACCGGAATCCGCCGTCATCCCGCGCAAGTTCCGTCGCATCATTGCACGGAGCTGGGATTTTTCGGGGGATGATTCGGGAATTGCCACTTGCTAACAATCGGTCTTCTTCCATCCTTAGCGCCGATCATGCGTTCTTGGCAAGCAGCAGCGGTTTTTTTGATGTCGGCCTCGCTTCTTGGCGCACAGGAAGCGGGAAAGTTCACTTGGGATGCACCGAAAATCGCGGCAAGTGTGTTTACTCAGGATCTTGGAATGTTGGATTCCGAGCGCGATGAATACGCGACGAATCTAGCGACGCTTGCATCTAACAAATTAGCAGCGGCCAAGGCCTCGCCCGCGTCTTTGGCGGATGCAAGGAGGATTCTTTCCCTCGCGCTCCAACTTTCCCCGCGCAACAAACATGCGGTGGTGGTGAATTTTCAACTTTCGAAAGGGGTGCTTCCCGAAGCGGCCGCGGCCAACTACAGCCCCCCGGTTTTCGCCCGACTGATTCTGACGCGTGGCCAACTTCTCTCAAAACAAGGTGGCGAGGAAAATCAAAAACTAGCCCGCTATTTCATCCAGCTCGCCGCCGAACTCGACCCGAAAAACGAGGATGCCGTCTATGCCAGCGAAGTCCAACGCTTGGATCATGGCGCGGCGGATTGGTCGGCAATAACGGATCCGGCGGGCAAGAAGCCTTGAGGTAAGATCAATGATGAACCAAACGTTGCTCGCTTTGAGGCTCATCTTCGTAATCGTCGCCTTGAGCCTGTTGGGTGAAGGCCTCTTCAATATTACTTGGTCAGGGAATTAGGTAGTTTCCAAGCTAGGACCACACTGCTTTATATGCCTTCCGAAATCGAACGCAAATTCCTCATCATGAACGATTCGTGGCACGACGGATCGTCAGGAGTTAGAATTTCCCAAGGTTATCTTTCCCAAGACCCGGATCGCACCGTCCGCGTCCGCCTCGCCGGGGAAAACGCGTGGCTAACAATCAAAGGCCGCACGGAAGGCATCACACGGGCGGAATTCGAATACGGAATCCCAGAGAATGACGCGCGGAAATTGCTAGAAATGTGCCTGCCCTCGGTGATCGATAAAACGCGGCATCGCATTTGCCACGGCGGGCATGTGTGGGAAATCGATGTTTTCCATGGTGAAAACGCGGGCCTCGTGATCGCCGAAGTGGAACTGGCCGACGAGTCAATTTCCCCCGATCTTCCGCCATGGGTGGGGGAAGAAGTTTCCTTGGATGCGAGGTATTTTAACGCGTGTCTGGCGACGCAGCCTTTCAGTAAATGGCCGACTGTTGAGTGAGAAGAGTTAGATCAACACCCATGATCATGGCTAAAAGACGGACTCATGATAGATCACAAGATGGGGAACGTGGAATTGATCGTTTTGGGTGTGCTGCCCTCGTAGGACACAACGGTGGCGATCTGCACGTTGTTCACGTTAGGTAAGGAGTTCCAGGATGCGGTTAGAGTGGAATGGGCATCGGTCGCCAACCCGCCCCGGCGGCAACTCCAGACCACCGGAGACAACTCCTGACAGATCCATCCCTTGCCGCTTAGCGCACTTGGAGCGATGGAAAAGGTAAGTTCCAGAGTGATGTTATGCGCCATCGCCGCCGGGCTGTTCCGGGTCGTCAGGGTGATGCTTCCCGGAGCCATGCGTTGCAAGGGACCGTGCGCTGAGATTACGGTAGTAAGCGTAGTAGAGGCCGGGTAGAAGCGCTTGATGTGATATCCTTCTTCCTCCATCAACGTATCCAATTCGCTCAGGTAATGTGGCAGGAAATTCAGGTAATTCCGGGAAATGTTGTTAGGAAGCTGGTCTTGGCCGCTGGCGGTGGCGATGAGGGCGGGCTTGCCATTGACCATCATGAAGGTGGGGGAACCTGAGTCGCCCCCTTGATAATTGCAATCGTTCTGCCCCCCGGCGGTTAGATTGTAATCGAAATAGCCGAAGCGGGTGGTATCGAACCCCGGATCATTGGTGAGTTGTGTGAAACCATTGAGTGGCATTCTCCCCGCATGGACGAAGCTCCCGCAAACGATCATGGATTGCCCCATGTAGTCCGCTTCGCTGGAAAGGTTAAGCACGGGAAATGGGGTGATGCCCAGATTGGTTGGAACCGAGGTGGTCAAGGTGCAGAGCAATAGATCTGTAGTCTGCCCCTGATCGTTGATGATCGGCACCTGGCTCTTGAGTTTATAGGTATGTTGCTTCCCATCGGTTCCAAGAAATGCGATCCGCCAACCCGCACCTAACGGATAGTGCGTGGCATAGACGAAATGACGTGGCGAGACGAGCGCCATCTGCCGCGTCCAATCAGTGGGGTGGGCGGGCCAGCCGACGCCAAGAAATAGCGCGGCAGAGGGGGAGAAGGTTGGATTGATTGCCGGCGTCTGATCATACACAGGTGCGCCCGGGAAGTCGATGAGGCGATCATTTTTAGCAGCGGAGTAACAGCGAATTTGGAGAGCCATCGCCGGTGTTGCAAAGATCAACGCAAGTGACAGGACCTTGAGATTGCGGGGGGGGAGCAAATTCATAAGAGCAGGTTATATAAGCACAAGTTTTGCGATTGACCAGTTTTTAGTCTGAGGTCTTTGGATTTCTCCGTGACCAATTCAGCGAGGTGGGACTATATCTGCGGCGCGTGAAATTTCTCCACCTGTTTTCTATCACCTTAGTTCTATCGTCGTGCTTTCCCCAAGTGAAGCGGAGCGAGGTGCTCGCCACAGCATACCGCTATACTCAGGTCCGTTGGATACCAGAGGAAAAAAATATCCGCCATGGCCCGGACTCGCAGGGAATCATCGTGCATACGCCGGACCGGACCCTTGCCAAATATGGCGATCACCGTGGCTGGTGGCAGCCGGGTGTGCCCGCGAAAAGTATGCCTTATCAGTGGGGTGGTTTCGATACACCAGAGACATTCTTGGAAAAAATAGCCGCCGGAAAAAAGGCGGGAGACGCTGTGGATGATGCCAAACGCAAGCTCGGCGATTCAGGAACCAGCGCAGAATCCTGCGGGATCGACTGCTCAGGCTTTGTGTCTCGATGCTGGAATCTCCCCCGTCCCTATTCTACCCGCCAGCTTCCCCAGATTTGTGATCCTCTCACCTCGTGGGACGAACTGCGGGCGGGCGACATTTTACTCAATGACAAGCATGTTGTGCTATTTGTGAAATGGACTGTGCCCGGCAAAGAAATTGCAGCTTACGAAGCCGGCCCTTTTCCTGTCTGGAGAGTGAGCGCCTGCGGGCTCATCGTCGGAAAATTGGAAGAACATGGGTATGCGCCTTGGCGTTACCGAGGCATCATGGAAAACTGGTAACTTCATCGTGAAAGTTCGATGACGCTTAATTACCCGCCTGACCACGAAGCGGATTCAAACTGTTAGCGAAAATTTGACGGATCAATCGTTTTCCTCTCGGGGTGGAATGTTCGAGTCGGTCCCAGTGTCCCCAATCGCGGCGCCCGGGGGGGTATCCGTCGTGCGCGGCGCGTCCCTGAGCTGTGACTACAAGTCGTCCGGCGTAGGGCCGTTGCCGCAAACCCGCTCAGGGAAACACGTTCTTTTCACACACAGACAATGGGAATTCGAATTCATCGGATTCCCGAATTAGGCTTACAGAATGAAAAATAACACTTCAAAAACACAAGCAGGTGCCTCCTTGATCGCTCCGAGAACTGGCTGTCACCGGATTCATCACTCGATTCAGTATTTTCGGGTCATTTTAAGTCGAATCCCCCCTGGGTGAGTGTCTTGAAGTCATCCCGCAAAGTGCGGTGGTTGGGTCGCTTAGTCGGCCTCTGTCGCAGAGTGTTGCAAACTCTCAAATGGAGCCGCTGGTCGGATTCGAACCGACGACCTATTCATTACGAATGAATTGCTCTACCCCTGAGCTACAGCGGCGTCTCACAGGACGAAGCGCAACAAACCAGAGCCACCGATAACCCGCAAGGGGGAAATCCGCATGGACGCAAATGGGGTGGGATTACCGGCGTTTCCCGTGGAAATATTTGACGATGGCGTCAGTCAGTCCAGGAATGTCATGCTTAGACGCCTCAAATGTGGGCTTCATGCCTTGTTGTCGGAGGCTGTCGCTGGTGACTGGCCCGATGCTGGCAGCCGCGCAATTTTCCGGCCAATCCAGACCGAGTGCGAAAAAGTGTTCCACGGTGGAACCCGAGGTAAAGGTGATTAAATCCGCACCTTCCTCCACAAGGCGAGCGCGCGCTCCAGTGGGGTCCTCGGTTTCCGCCACCGTGCGGTAGGCCACGCAATTATCAACGATGGCACCGAGGGCGGTGAGTCCTTCGCCAATCACATCGCGGGTTTCGTCGGCCTTGACCCATAGCATTGTTAGATTTTCGATGTCTTCTTTTTTGAAGGCGTCAATGAGTCCTTCTGCCACGAAGCGTTCCGGGATGAGATCGACGGCAAAACGATATTCGCGGATTTTCTTCGCAGTGCTTTCACCGATGGCCGCGATCTTTGGATTTCCCAAACTCCGGGCGTCCGCGAAGGATGCGAAAAATGCGTCAAAAAACCGTTCCACACCGTTGGGGCTGGTGAAAACGAGCCAATCGTATTCGTGGGCGTGGGTGACGAGCTCAGCGAATTCGTGGCGATCCGGCGGGCCCTCAATGCGAATCGTCGGCAGCTCGATAACGTCCGCCCCTAAATCCCGGAGCGCTTTGCTGAGTTCGCCCGCTTGCTCGCGGGTACGGGTGACGACGATGCGCCTGCCGAACAAGGGCCGCTTTTCAAACCAGTTGATATTTTCCCGCTCCTTCACCACATCGCCGATCACCGCCACGGCGGGAGAGGTGAAATTTTCTTTCTCGGCGATGTCTGCGATGGTCGAAAGCGTGCCTACGATGGTTTTTTGCGAACCGGTCGTCGCCCAACGCGTGAGGGCGATGGGGGTGTTGGCAGCGGCTCCGTTTTCGATAAATGCGCCAGTGATTTCACGGAGCCGGGCCACGCCCATCAGAAAAACCTTGGTGCCGGGAGCTTTGGCGAGCTGTGCGTAATCCACCGAGCTGAAGCCCTTGGTCGGATCTTCGTGGCCGGTGAAAATCGTGAGCTGGGTATTGTGATCGCGGTGGGTGACGGGGATTCCCGCGTAGGCCGGGCCAGCGATGGCCGAGCTGATCCCCGGCACGATTTCGAAATTCACGCCCGCTGCCGCCAGTTCAGCAGCCTCCTCGCCGCCGCGGCCAAAGATCATCGGATCCCCGCCCTTGAGCCGGACCACGTTGAGTCCGGCCTTGGTTTTTCTAACAATGATGCCGTTGATTTCATCCTGCGGGACCGAGTGATCTTTGGCTCTCTTTCCTACGTAAAGTTTCTCACAACCCGCTTTAGTCCAGTTGAGCAATTCAGGGCTACTGAGGGCGTCATAGACTAACACATCCGCCAGTTCGATGCATTCCTTGGCGCGGAGGGTGACGAGGCCGAGATCGCCGGGGCCGGCACCGACGAGATAACAGGTTCCAGATTTGCTCATGAAAGGGAGTTGAAAAGTTCGAGTGCGAGAGTGATGGGATCGGTGCCACGGGCTTCGCCGGATTTCGGCGTGCCTCCCGCTTCGGGAAAAACACGGGCTTTGAGGAAAATTTCAGTGCCGGAGATCGAGGAGAAAATTCCGACTGGCGTGTGGCAACCGCCGTCCAGCAAGCGCAGGAATTCGCGCTCGGCAGTGATCCTGAGCCAAGTGTCCCGGTGGCTGATCGCTTCTGCAAATACACGGCTCGACGCATCGCCCGCACGGACTTCCAGACCAATCGCCCCTTGCCCGGCAGCGGGGAAAAACTCGTTTTCTTGCAGCCGCGTGACGAACAAGCCGGGGATTCCCACCGCCATCTCGGCTTTATCGGATTCCGTGATATAGCCGAGCCTTACCAAGCCAGCTTCGGCGAGTAAAATAGCATCGTATTTCTCGTCCTCTGCCAGCTTTCGCAAACGGGTCGGCACATTGCCGCGCAGGTCGATCACGGTGACATCCGGCCTCAGCCATTCGATCTGCTTCGCCCGTCGCACGCTGCTGGTGCCAACCGTGGCACCCACCGGCAAGGCGGACATTCCGCCCGCTTCCCGCATGATCAGCACATCCCGGACCGGAGCACGTTCCAGCACCGCCGCTAGCACGTAGCGATCCTGCAACACCGTCGGTAAGTCTTTCAAACTGTGCACCGCGATGTCGATTTCGCCCGTATCCAGCGCGTCTTCGATTTCCTTGATGAACACGCCCTTGTCGAAGGTACCCTCAGCCTTCGCCACCTCGGCAAGCGCCACATCCGTCCGTCGGTCGCCGGTAGTTTTGATGACTTTCCGCAGAATCTTCTTGCCGGGAAATGCCGCTGCCAGCGCCGCTTCGGTGGTTGTCGCCTGCACAAGAGCCAGCTCGCTGCCGCGCGTGCCAACGATAATGGGGGTGGGGGAATCGCTCATTTCAAGTTCCGGGTAAATTCAATTTATCCAACTCCATTTCAATGATCCGCTCACATTGCTCGATCTGGAGCTGCCTGCGGGTGCGCGCTTCTTCGGCCAATTGCTCCAGCGTGTCGATGTCGTAAAGATAGACCTCCTCGATTTCTCCTACCGCCGGGTCGATGTCGCGCGGCACGGCGATGTCGATGAAGAACAGCGGCCGATATTTCCGCGCCCGCCGGGCTTTTTCGACGTCCGCCCGGTGGACGATGGCATGGGGCGCACCGGTTGAGGAAATGACCACATCCACCCGGGAAAGGACGGATTGCCAATCGTCGAAACGCACCGCGCTGCCGCCCATTTCCGTGGCGAGTTCCTGCGCCCGGTCGAACGAACGGTTTGCCACGAAGATCGACCTCGCGCCACGGGAAACCAAGCTCTGAGCGGTGATCCGGCTCATTTCGCCTGCGCCCAAAATCATCACCTCGCTATTTTTCAAGTGGCCGAAAATCTTCTCTGCCAGATCGACCGCCACGTTTCCAACGGAGGTTGATCCTTCCTGAATTGAAGTTTCCGAGCGAACTTTCTTGCCCACCCCAAACGCTCGTTGGAAAACTTTGTTTAAGACTATTCCTGTGGCTCCGGATTCCAAGGCGGATTGATAAGCCTGTTTGACTTGCCCGAATATTTCCGTTTCTCCGAGCATCATAGAATCGAGGCCGCTGACTACTCGGCAGAGGTGTTTTGCCGCTTCATTTTTCTCTTTTCGGTAAAAATGGGCGGCGACGCTGGAGTCCACTTGGATCTTTTCCGCGAGGCGCGTCTCGATCTTTTCAAAAGAATCCCGTGCGTTCTCCGCCGCGAGGTAGAACTCCGTGCGGTTGCAGGTGGAAATGACCACACCCTCGGAGGCTTCCGCCAGGGCGATCAACTCGTTCGCCGCAGCGCCCAGCTTGGTGCTGCTCACGGCAAACCGCTCCCGCACATCCACGGGGGCGGTGCGGTGATTGAGGCCGAGGCAGAGAAGATCCATCAGACGAATGCGAAAACCACCAGCGACAGGACAAACAAA
Organism: Akkermansiaceae bacterium; assembly: GCA_025362955.1. GTDB lineage: Bacteria > Verrucomicrobiota > Verrucomicrobiia > Verrucomicrobiales > Akkermansiaceae > Luteolibacter. The sequence goes on along the minus strand of JANYFB010000143.1, from coordinate 8,560 downwards.
ACTACCGCCGACAGCGAGAGCCGCCGACCCGTCAATCCCCGCACCTGCTTCACTCCCAAGAGCAGCGCGTATCCCGCCCACACTGCGATCGCAGCGATCAGGTGGCCCCACGCCGCCTCCGTCCTCGGCATGAGGAATCCCGCCATGATTCCGATGGTCAATAAAATCCCGCCCAGCCATAGCAGCCGCTCCAAGGAAATGAGTAGTTCGCGCACCGGCGGCAGGTTTCGGAACAAGCCGCTTTTCAAGTGGTGTTCTTTTAATTGTCTATCCAAAACCAGAAACATCACGCCCGCCACCGCCGCCAAGGCCAGCGCCCCGTAGGCCAGAACCGACATCGCGGAATGAGTCTCATGCCACGCATTTCCGCCCGCCTGTTTTGGAGGATTGACCACCAGTGTCCCAGGAATGAGGGCGACCGCTTGAAAAAGCACCACTACCGGGGCGGTGAAAACCCCCAACAGCGAAATTCGGTAAGCGGGGCCGACCAGTAGATAAAACAAGGTAAGCGACCATGCGAGAAATGACAGGATTTCCCCGCGATCCATTAAGGGACAAGCGGCTCGCATTTGCCCCCGCACCGCGAGAAAGCCGAGTTGGCACAAAAACACCCCGATCATCCAAATCACCGTCCAATGGCTGCGTTTCCCTTGGTGGACCGAAATCATGCCCCAAGCCCCGCCGACGGCGGCGAGCAATGTGGCGGCGATCAGAAACCAGCGGTCCATGCCCATCCATGGAGTCCCCGCGCCTCCCGCGCAAGCCAAAGGCGGAGGGAGGAACGAAAAAAGCCGCCCTCCCGGAGAGGAGGACGGCATTTCAAATCAATCATTCAGGGACAATCCGTCGTGGCCAGCTCAGGGAGCGGGGACGAGCGAGATGGTCTTGAGAATACGCGAGGCGATCTGATAGGGATCACCTTGGGAATTCGGACGGCGATCTTCGAGATAGCCTTGATACTTGTCGCCCTTGACGAAGCTGTGGGGGACGCGGATCGAGGCACCGCGGTCGGCGACACCGTATGAGAATTTGTCGATTGCTTGGGTTTCGTGAAGCCCGGTGAGGCGCATGTGGTTGTCGGGTCCGTAAACGGCGATGTGTTCTTCCACGTTGTCCGCGAATGCGGCCATAAGGGCTTCAAAATAGGCCTTGCCGCCTTTTTCGCGAAGATAGTCCGTGGAGAAATTTGCGTGCATCCCGGAGCCGTTCCAGTCGGTGTCACCGAGGGGTTTGCAGTGGTAGTTCACGTCGATGCCGTATTTTTCGCAAACACGGTTGAGGAGGTACCGAGCGACCCACATTTCATCGGCCGCTTTCTTCGAGCCTTTACCAAAGATTTGGAATTCCCACTGGCCCTTGGCAACCTCGGCATTGATGCCTTCGTGGTTGATGCCGGCATCGAGGCAGAGGTCGAGGTGCTCTTCGACGATCTGACGCGCGATGTCACCCATGAACTTGTAGCCGACGCCGCAATAGTATGGGCCTTGGCCGATGGTGGGGAAGCCGTCGGCAGGGAAGCCTAGCGGACGTCCGTCCTGATAGAAGAAATATTCCTGCTCGAAGCCGAACCATGCGCCTGGATCGTCGAGAATGGTGGCGCGACCATTGGTCGGGTGAGGGGTGGTGCCGTCCGGCATCATGACCTCGCACATCACGATTGCACCATTCTTACGGGTGCTATCCGGATATAGGGCGACAGGCTTGAGAACGCAGTCCGAGCTGCGGCCTTCCGCCTGTTGCGTCGAGCTGCCGTCGAAGCCCCAGAGCGGAAGTTCTGCTAGTGTTGGAAAACTGGCGAATTCTTTGACCTGGGTTTTTCCGCGAAGATTTGGCACGGGGGTATAGCCGTCGAGCCAGAGGTATTCCAATTTGTATTTGGCCATGATGATGGTGGTTTGCAGTATATTAATTTTGTTTCAGTAATCCCTGAGGATGAAGGTACACCCACAGCCGCCAAAGATGACTGACACTCACGAAAAGCATCATGCGTGCCAAAACAGGCCGCGTTTTTACGAGCCGTTTCAGCGTCCAGCGGTCACTTGAATAACGATCAGACTGGTGTCGTCGATCCCGGAATTCCCGAGCGATCTTGTCAGCAGACCGCGAGCGGTGGCGTGTGGATCATTCAAGCTGGCCAAGGCGTTGGAAAGGTGCCTTTCCCAGAGTCCGTCAATGAGTCCGTCTGAGCAAACCAGGAAGCGATCGCCCGGTTCATAGGCGATGGCGGCGAAATGGGGGGTGATCCTCGCATGTCCGCCACCGACGACTTCGTAAAGCGCTGCCCGTCGCGGGTGGGAGCGATATTCGATCTCGGTAATTTCGCCTCGTTTCCACTGGCCCCAGGCGGCGGTGTGGTCGCGGCTGAGTTGGTTCAGGACTCCGTTTCGGGACCGATAGATTCGGGAGTCTCCGACATTGGTGAGGTAAAGATTTTCTGGAGTAAACCAAGCGAGGGCGAGCGTAGCGGCCATGCCGGAGGTGTCCTGGCAACCTTGGGCGGCGGAGTTGATTTTTTCATGTACGGAACGGATCGCATTTCCAAGGTGGGCGAGGGAGTCCGGGAAAAATCCGGCAGCAGCGGCTTTGAAAGTTTCTGGAATGATCTCGGCCATCTGCTGGAGAATGGTGGATGAGGCGATGTCACCCGCATTTCCACCTCCCATCCCATCGGAAACGGCGAAAACCAGGTCATGGCTGGCAAGTGGATGACTGCCGGTATCCGCGAGGCGCTCGGCTCCATCCGGCCCGGAGGCAAAGGCGATGAGCGAATCGTCATTGCGCGGTTTTCTCGTCCCGCTGTGGGTGAGGGCGGCCCAATGAAGGATGGCGGCGGGCACGGGTGGGTTTTTTCCAGGTGAAAAGTTAGGGAGTCATCACGTTTCCGGTGCGGGAAGGATTTCCGCCAGCTCGAAGTCGATGATGCAAAAGTGACCGAGCTTGTCGTTGTAGGTGATATTGCGCGGCTCGGCATCCAGGTGGCGAATGCCGTATTCGCGCTCCAACTTGGCGAATAGTTTATCGGACTTTTCCTTGGAAAGCTGCGGCGCGGGTTTACCGCAGTTCGTCGAGACGAAATACAATTCGTCGGGATGCTCTTCCAACAACCTTGGCACGTAGGGGCAGCCGCGATCCTCCAGCACCTTGAGGACTTCCACTTCCATGGCGTAGCGCTTGTCCGAATCCGTCCCCCGAAAGCGCTTGTGGACGTGGCCGTAGAAGTCGATCCGCACGTTCGAGCGGATGCCGTCTTTAAGAGGTTCGATGCCCATGCGCGTGCCCAGACGAAACGCGGGCTAGTAGCTTCTGTCACGCATTTGTTATGGGAATCCCGCTGTGAAATTCCCGCAATTGTCCGTTGCCAGCCCGGGCTTACAAGGTTATTGACCCAGCATGTCCGCCGTCGCTGAACCTACCATGTCGCTCCTTGCCGAAGACTCCGCTGTGATCGTGAAAACCAAGGAGCTGTGCGCCCAAATCGCCAAGGATCCTTTATTTCTCAAGCTCCAAGCCGATGTTGAGCGATTCCTCGCAGACGACTCCGCCCGCCTCCAATACCAAAGCGTGCATGAGCGTGGAGAAGAACTTCACCACAAACAGCACGCCGGTGTCGAGCTGGGAGCCTCGGAAATCCGCGAGTTCGAGAGCGCCCGCGATGCCCTGTTTGAAAATGAAATCGCCCGAGATTTTCTCGCCGCCCAACGTGAGTTAGAAACGCTCCAGAAGGAAATCGGCAAATACGTGGGCGCTACCATCGAACTCGGTCGCGTGCCGACCGCAGACGACCTTGTGGAAAAAGGCGGATGCTGCGGCGGCCACGGTGGCGGCGGTTGCTGTAGCTAATGCTCAAACGGAATATCACAAATATTACACCGCAGCAGTGGGTAGTTTGTTTGATGGAACTTTCTGGGAAATCGGTCTGACGAGCCGAGCGAGGCGCGAGTCGTGGTCAGCAAGATGTTCCAAACGCTGCGCCATATCGGTGGGGCCTCGGTAATTGGAAACTTCGTTCAAGCCGCGGGTTTCGTAACCACACCAGAAATCCACCGCGCTACCGACGTCGATGGCGATTCCTCCGGCTTCCTTGATCCATTTGCAATAGATTTTACCCAGCATTCCCGCAGCCACGAGAAATACTTGGCCACGGCGAACACCTGATAGTTTCCCCTGTAAATCCTGATAAAAATCCGGGTAATGCCGACCCATCACGGTGTTCTTGAAAATATCCGAAAATTTCTGCTCGGATGGAATCAGGTGGACGCCCTCAATCGGGATTCCATGGCGGGTCGCAAGGATCTCTGCGAGTTCGCCGTGGCAGGTGATCAACGAGACGGGACCCATCTGCGGTAGCAGGATATCCCAGAGGCCCCAGTAGGAAAGGGATTGGTGAATGTGGCAGGAGGTGAGCACTTGTGAAGGACTACGAGATGACCGTGAAATGAAATCGAGAATTGCTAACAGGCCGCGGGCGTTTTTACCGTTGGCTGTTAGCGTCATGACTGGGTCGCTTCCCATCACTCCGCAGACGCGGTGGAGATCGGGAATCCCGACGACATCGGCGACCCGGATTGCGTCGCAGAGGGTGTCCGGCAGTGCTATGTCATGATCCTCAGGGGCGCGGTGACCCCACCAACTGCGCTGTGTCGCGGCGCGGTCGCCCTCGGAGAAGGCTTCCCAGGGTTTTCGGTAGGGGAGTAGATTGCCTTCGCCATCTCCCAGCCGGAGGAGGGCAAACGGCTGGTGTGCATCGACTGCTTGGATGATGCGAAAAGCGACCTCCAAGGCATCTCTCAGGACGAAGGACGGATCTGGAAAAAATGCCGGGTGCGTTTTACGCCAACGCACGAACTCATCGGTAATTTCCTGAATGCTCGCCCCGTTCGATGGGGAAATTTGCCGGGAATCCCAGGCCAGGATTTTTATAATCTGGGACTCGAAAGGCGGGTTGGCCGGATGGAGACAATCGGGCGAAGCGAGGCCTGCCAGACGTTTCAATCTCGCCCGATGAAAGATTCCCAGCATCCTCAGCCCATTACCGTTTGAATTCAGAGGGGCTTTAACTTCAATCCGGTTAAGCACGCGAATCGCCAGTTCCGGGCCCCCTTTCTCCAGCGCGGCGGTGACCATGGAGGAATGCAGAAAGACAGGAATTTCTCCCACTCGTTTGTTGCTCCAGATTCGTTCGAGATATTTGCCAGCTTCGTTATATTGGCGATCCCTGAGTAACGCGGTGAGAAGCAGTGTTTCGCGGGAATTAGCGGCACCTGCCCGGCTATGTCGGATCATCGGCAAGGCTTCTCCCGCCCGGCCCAGCATCGAGAGAGCATTGACATATCTCTGCAAGAGTCCGATGTGATCCCGCAGGCCCTGCTGGTTCCTCTCAAGGAGTTTCATGATCGCAGACCAGTCATGCTTTGCTTCGAGAAATGCCAACGCCGCATTCAGATGGATGATGGGTTTTACTGCGGGCGATCGGAGTGATTCCAAAACGGCCTCGGCTTCCGAAAACCGGTCCAATCCCGTTAGAAGAACGACCTTTTTTCTGACCGCCTCGACATCACCGAATCCGGTCCAAAGATTTTCGTAAATCACAAGGGCGAGTGACCAGTCACAGCGCAACATGGCCACCGCTGCCATGCCACGGTTGCCACCAGGGTGCTCTGGAAAGGCCTTGGACAGCAATGCGAAAACCGCTTGTGCCTCGTCGATCCGATGGAGTTCCAAGAGCGCCATCCCCAACCCAAGCTTTGGTCCCGGTTTCCCGGGCATTAACCGCTCCACGGTGGACCAAGCAGCTAGCGCGCCCTCCCATTGGCCGATTTTACCGGCTGCGATGGCCATTCCTTGGTGTCCGGCGATCAGTTCGGGCGAATGCCGGAGCAATTCTTCAAACACCCGCTCGGCCTCCGAGAAGCGATTCATTTTCATCAAAGCTTTCGCTCGACCCATCAATGGGGCGATGCGACCTGGGGCGAGCCGATCCGCTTCCACCCAAGCAGCATGGGCACTCTGCCAGCATTTGGATTTTATGGCCTCACAGGCTTTGCGGTGCTGGATCGACACGGGATCTGGACGGCGTTTTCCCCGAGTTGCTCCCAATTCGTAGATGAGGAGGTTAAGGCCAATGAGCGGTAGGCTGAAATGTGCAATCGACCTTTCATACCCGTGGAGAGAAATTTCCAGGATTTGAAAAATGCTACGAAATTTCCGCCAGGATCGGTACAAGGTCCGCCCCATGTGATTTTGTGGCCAGAATTTCCCGCTTCGAATACCCCGCCGATATTGATCTCTCCATGCGGCGATGAGCGAGGTGGGGTTGGCGTGCACTGTTTGGACCTCCGGTGCCCAGCGGGGGACGATGTCTGGGCCGATGCGCTCGTGGAATTCCGTGTCTTCTCCGATCCTGATGTCATCGAATAGACCGTGATGGTGGAACAAGTGCCGCGAATAACTTGCCCCATACTTTACCGCGAATTCTGCCGGCGTGCCCGGAAGCCTTCGGCTGAATAAAGCAAGGTGCGAAGCCCATGCGACCACACTGCGGGGGTGGCTGTTGACCACAGAACTCGCCACCACCTCCGCCCCTTCACGGTGCCGTCGCAACCGGGCGGCAACCCAATTTCCTTCAGCCACGCAATCTGCTGCTAGAAATGCGATGAACGGTGCCTCACTGGCCTTGATCCCCCGGTTTCTTGCCTCCCCCGGCCCGAGGATAGTTTCAAATGACAGCACTTTGATCCCATGCTCGCCGCCGGGAAGGCGCGCCTGCACATCCCCGCCTCCCGAGTTCACGACGACTAGCTCCACCTTCGTGTTCTGATCGAGAATGGACGCCACCGCCCTCCCTAATTCCGGGGGCGCTCCCACTGACAGTACGACCACCGCCATTTCTGGCATTGGTCCCCGCGACAGCCTCATCGCCAGTAACTCCGAGACCGTCACGAACTCGTAACCCAGCTCTATCAGGGAATCCAGCGTGGCAGGCATCGCATCCACCGTCCCATCGTGAGGATCATGGGCGAGGACGATGCCGCCCGCCGAGACACCACTGACGATGCGGGAGCAGATTGCCTCTGGCCCCGGCTTTTGCCAATCACGAGGATCGACCGACCACAGAATCGTGGGGTAACCCAATTCGGCATTCACCTTTTCCCGTTGGTGTGGAAGCAGGGTGCCGTAAGGTGGACGCATCGTGCGGGGCTCGATCCCCGCAGCAGTTCGAATGGCATCCCGGCAACGCCTTAATTCTGTAAGCAGCTCAGCATCTCCCAACTCGCTTAAACGGCAATGGGTGTGGGTATGATTGCCGATTTCATGACCTTCCGCAATGGTCCGGCGCAGAACCTCCGGATAACGCTCAACATTGCTGCCGATCACATAAAAAGTGGCTTTGATGCCCCGTGCCCGCAAGATTTCCAGCAGCCTCAGCGTGTTTTTAGGATGCGGCCCGTCGTCAAATGTTAGAGCGATGGCCTTGCCTGCGACCTTCACGCGGGAAAAGGAAATTTCGGAATTGCACAGATGCCGGCTCGGAATCTCCGGTCCAGCCATTTCTGAATCGCTCATGGCGGGAGGGTAGCGAAAACCTCGTCCTTATTCAAGAAAGTTGGTTGCCCCGTCTAACCGCAGAGAATCTTGGACTCGACCTTGAAAACCCCTTCGATCCTTCGATTTGAAAATGCATCCAACGAACGCGCGCGGGCGCAGGGTTGCCGAGAGGAAAATCCGGTGTCAGGTTGCGCGCGTTCATGGCTCGTCAATACACCCTTCATCGCACGGCTCCCGTCGCTTCATCCGGCATCGACTACGTGGCGGCGTTGAATGCGGAGCAATACGAGGCAGTTTCCTCCCCGCCGGGAAAAGCGCTGGTCATCGCAGGGGCCGGCTCGGGGAAAACCCGGACGCTGACGTATCGGGTGGCTTGGTTGTTAGATCATGGGATCGAGTCGAAACAAGTCCTGCTGCTCACCTTCACGAACAAGGCGGCGCGGGAAATGATCGAGCGGGTGCGCGACCTCGTGCCGCATGATACCTCGGATTTGTGGGCCGGGACTTTCCACTCCATCGGCAGTCGCATCCTGCGTCGCCACGCGGAGGACCTTGGCTTCAATCGCTCATTTTCCATCCTCGACCGCGACGACCAGAAATCCCTGCTTTCCTCGGTGATCGCGAATTGCGACATCGACACGAAACAGCGCCGTTTTCCAAAAGCCGATGTGCTGGCGTCCATGTTCAGTCTGATAGAAAATACCGGTGCGTCGTTAGAAGAAGTGATCGTCGCCCGTTACGATCATTTCTATGACTGGATGGAAAAAATCGAACTCGTGCGCACCGGCTACATCGCGAAAAAGCTGGAGACGAACTCGATGGATTTCGATGACCTACTGTGTATGACGGTTCGCTTGTTCGAGGGACGGCCCGATGTGTTGGAACTCTATCAACAAAAATTCCGCCATGTCTTGGTGGACGAATACCAGGATACGAACTCGGTGCAGGGCCGGATGATTGATTTGTTAGTCGGAGAGAAAAACAGCCTGATGGCGGTGGGCGATGATGCCCAGTC
>JANYFB010000124.1 GCA_025362955.1 Akkermansiaceae bacterium | reverse complement strand
ACACCTCGCAAGGTTTCGGAGCCATGAAAATTCGCGACAATCAGGAACGATTGACCACTCTTGGGATCGTGACGGAGGAATGCGTAGAGCCAGTGCCCAGAGGCAGTTTCTCCCCCTACTCTGCCAAAATCCGGGTTTTCTTTGTTCGCATGATTGAGACCGTAGAATTCGCCCTCAGTGAAGGCGGCGGACTGGGTGGCGCGGATGAGCTTGCCATACCAATCGCGCAGGGCTTTCTGTTCATCGCCTAAGCGCCCTCCATCGTATTTTCCGCCATTCACCCATTTGGTGAACTCAGGCATCGACCAATAATCGAAGATGGTGGTTCTCGCATCATCGCCGCCGAAACCTTCGGGTCCCGCAGCGGGCTCGCCGACTTCCTGCCCATGATAGAGCATCACCGGACCACGGCCCATGGCGAAGAGCACGGCGGAAACGGGTCGGCCTACTTTCATACCGAGGCCACCCCATTCCTTGGGGCTGGCGAGGCGGACTTCATCGTGATTTTCCCCGTAGCGGAGGGATTGGTGGAAGCGCCTGCCGGTGAATGTTAGAGGATCAAGGTCGTTCGCCCATTTTCCGGAATCGTAGATTCCTTCGAGGACATCATAGCTCGGATCGTCGTACACCGCATCGAAGCCCGCGTTGAGAAGTTCATCCAAGACATGGCCGTCGGTTAGCTTGGCGGGATCATTGTCGTAGGCTTCCGCCATGAAAAACGCGTTCGTTTCCCTGCTGCGAGCACGCTTCACCGCCCAATGCCAGAACTCCATCGGCACCATGTGGGCCATGTCGGCGCGGAAACCGTTCACGCCCATTTTCTGCCAGTAGGCGAGGATTTCGTCCATCGTCCGCCAGGTTTTCGGGACTTCGGAAGGCGCGGCATCGGGGCCGGGGAGATCGGAGGTCGTGCGGCCTTTGGTGAAATCGTGGCCGTAGTTGAGCTTTACGGTCTCATACCAATCATTGATCGAGGGGCTCCATGAAATGACATTGTTTCCCGTGACGCGTCCGAAACTGGTTTCCCCGCCGAAGCTCCCGTCGCAACCGGGCTTGTTAGTGGTCGGCAGTTTAAGCGGCGGCCCGCCACCGGCGTCGTCCGCGCCGAGGTAGTAGAAATGGTTATCGCGGTCGAAAAACACGCCGCGCTTATCGCCTTGGCCGAATGAGAGTTCCGGCTTCACATCAGACGCATACGAGCGGGCGACGTGGTTGGGCACGAAGTCGATGATGACCTTGAGGCCGAGCGAGTGGCAGCGAAGGATGAGAGCTTTGAATTCCAGAATACGGTTATCGGGGTCTAACGCATAATCCGGGCACACGTCGAAATAATCCTTGATGGCATAAGGACTGCCGGCGATGCCCTTCAAAATATCCGGATCATCGGGAGGTCGTTTTGGATACGCCGTGCCGCTTGCCTGTTCGAGCACTCCGGTCAGCCAGATATGGGTGAAGCCCATTTGTTTGAGTGAAGTCAGCGCAGATTCCGAGATGTCGAAAAATTTCCCACAGCCGTTTTCCGCGAGCGTGCCGTTGATTTTCCGCGTCTCGTTGGTATTGCCGAAGGTGCGGACCATGAGCTGATAGATCACGGGGCGGGGCGAAGCGGCTGCCGGGCTTTTCGATGTCATCGCGGCCATCACAACACCGAGCGAGAGGATTTGCCAAGTCATTGTCATAGGGGTTCTACGGGTGATTTTTTGGAGTCATCCTTTACGAACAAGGTAAAGCCAGCAGCAAGCAACATGCAAACGCCGCCGATAACGACCGCAGTTAGGCGGTTGACCCCCGCAAAGTGCTCCATCAAACGGCTCAGGACGATGGCCACGAGGATCTGCGGAATGACGATGAAGAAATTAAAAATCCCCATGTAAACGCCCATCCGATTCGAAGGAAGCGCACCGGACAGCATGGCATACGGCATGGATAAAATGGATGCCCAGGCGATGCCGATGCCGCCGAAACATGCCCATTGGAGGACGAGCGGATCTCTCACGAAACCGATGGACGCCAGACCCAGACCACCGGCAAGCAGCGAGAAAAAATGAATCCACTTTGCTGGGAAAATTTGGCCCACCCACAGCAAGGCCATGGCCGCGACGAAGGCCACCAGATTGTAAACGGCGAAGCAGTTATTCGCGAGGTCGATGCCGTCCTTGTATAACTTCGATGCTGTGTCCGTGGCTCCCATGATATTTCTAGCAACCGCTACGCTGAAGAAAATCCACATGCAAAACAGGCCCATCCAAGTGAAGAACTGGACAACCGCGAGCTGCTTCATGCGGACGGGCATTTTTTTCAATGCGTCGATGATTTCCGCAAATCCGCTAAGTTCGTGCTTAGGCTCGTCGGGTTCCGGCGGATGCTCACGGGTCGTGAACACCGTCCACAAAACTGCGAGGAAAAACACCACCGCCCCGACGGTAAACGCCACATGGACGGTCTGCGGAATAGGCTGGCCCACTCCCGTCTCCGCGCTCACTCCGGCGTAGTCCCGCAACCAGCCGGGGAGTTTTGAAGCGATGACCGCCCCAGCCCCGATGAATACCGATTGCATGGCGAATCCCACAGTCCGCTGTCGCGCGGGAAGCAGGTCCCCGACGAATGCGCGGAACGGCTCCATGCTCACATTCACCGAGGCATCGAGAATCCATAACAAGCCCGCCGCCATCCACAACGCGCTGGAATGCGGCATGGCTAACAGGGCGAGCGACGCCAGCAGCGCGCCGACTAAGAAATACGGCCGCCGCCTACCGAGCACCGGATGCCAAGTGCGATCGCTCATCGCGCCAATGATGGGTTGGATCAACAGCCCCGTTAGAGGGGCGGCCAGCCACAATAACGGAAGGTCACTTTCCTTCGCTCCGAGGTATTCATAGATCGACGACATATTCCCCATCTGCAGACCCCAGCCGAACTGAATGCCGAAAAAGCCGAAGGACATGTTCCAAATTTGTGAAAATGATAAAGGCGGTTTTTCGGTCATCGTCGTGATTTATGGGTTTCGAAAACCCATAACAACACCGAAGGCAACCCCCTCCGCAAGCCTAGGGATGGGAATGAAAACTTTTCCCGGTTTCTCGCAGAAATCCATAAACCGTCAGCGCTTGCCGACATCACCCTTTTTCCGCTCTTCGCGAATCACCGCCAAGGCGTCGTAAAGCGCGAAAACGATCACCACGCAGGTGGCCACCGCGCAGCCGCCCCACCAAAAAAGCACATGCCACGGATTTTCCCAAATCCATTGGTCGATCACCCACAAGCCCGCCGCCATCATTCCTAACGGCAGAACCGCCATCCATGCCAACCACTTCCGCCGCTCGGCGCGATCATGAAGAATCGCCCGTGCCAAGGCGGTACTATCGGACCAATTTCCCGGTTTTTTCCCCGCCATTGATAGAAAGTTACTACATCCCGAGCGGGGCAAGCGAGTTCAAATACCACTCCCAAAGTCTCCACGCGCCGAACATCCACGCCGCCGCACCCATCGCGAGAAAGGGGCCGAAGGGAAGCTGCTTGCCGAAACCGATGCGCCCGATCAGAGCCGCGATGATCGCAAAAATCGATGCTGCAAACAGGGAGAAAAACACGCCCGTCCAACCGAAAAATGCCCCAATCATGCCAAGCAAATGCACGTCCCCCATGCCCATCGCCTCACGCGGGATCACGGCACTCGTCGCCATTCCGTCGAGCGACTTGATCGACGCCAACGGATGGATCGTGCCATCGGCCAACTGGATTTCCAGCTCGCGAATGATCAATGCACCGCCGCCGACTGACTCGCCGCTGACCCGGATGTCGGTCGTTTCCACTAACAATCTATCTGTTTTGCGGGAGAAAATATCCCACCACGGGATTTCCTCGCCATCGACGATGAAAAGCATGGGATCCTCGTCGGTTGCGGGTTCCTTGAGCGACCAAGCGACCGGTTTGTCAAATTTCAGCGACTTTTTCCCGAAGGCCATTTTCCCCAACTCTACTACCAGCCACAAGCCGACGAAGCCCGCGACCCAGCCGATAGCACCGTGTTTCAAACCGGAAAGCCAGTTGCCAGCCTCGCCCGCCATGATCGGCAATTGCGGCCACACCGCGCAGGCTCCGAGGCCGACCACGGTGCCCGCCCAAGTCAGCGAGGTAGGGATGATCAAATGTTCTGCATCGATGAAAGTGATCGAAATCAGCAAAGCTAACAATACCCACAGGAAAAGAATGACACCCACCGACAGCGGTGCAAAAAGCCACCAAACCAGCATGAACAGAACGGCAGTTAGAAGCTCCACGCCGAAGTAACGGAACGCGATGGGCGCATGACATTCCCGGCATTTTCCCCGCAGCCACAGCCAGCTCACCAGTGGGAAATTCAGCCACATGGGAATCGGCTTTTTGCAGAGCGGGCAGAAAGATCGCTTCGGCTCGTTCACCGACATGTTCAGCGGCAAGCGGTAGATCACGACATTCAAAAACGAGCCGATACAGGCTCCAATCAAGAACGCGGGAATGAGCCAGATCCAATGATCGAAAGGCGGATAAAATGGAACGGTAGCCAAAGTGCCGCCATTCAAGCCAGCCAAGCCCGCCTGCCAAGAAGAAAGGCAGACTTTCCCGTCGCTTCTCCTCGCACTGCCGATAAGGTCAAGCCGGAGATCCACCGATGAACAAGGAGATTAGAAACACCATTGCCTGGATCGTGTGCGCCACTTTGGTAATGGGTGTCGCTTGGTGGCAGGCGCAACTTGCCGTGGAGCGCGATGCCAGGGCCCGGCATCAGACACTGCCTCCGCCGCTGAAAACCCGCTACGGCATCCGGCCTGAGGTGATGCCGTGGGCGGGCGATCCGGTGGCAGATTACATCGCCCGCTGCGAAAAAGGTCTAACCGACCAGAAAATCGGTTGGATTATCGAGGATTTCCAAAACGCGGGGTTGGATGTCGGGATGGCGGGCCGCATGACTCAGAAGGAAATTTTCGCTTTCCGCAACGCGCAGCACCGATGGTATAATGACGCTTTGGTGGATGGGCTTCGGCTGAATTCAGAGCAATCGGCCGAGGTGACGGAAAAACTGGGGGAACTGTTTGATTCGGCGAAGGCGGATTACATTGAAGCGACTGGCGGACCCCAATTTGCTGAGATTAACGGTATTTGGAAGGACACGAACGGTGGCCTGATAGCTGATTTTACCAGCGCATCAGTTTGGCTGAAAAACAAAAGCGATCCGCTCGATGCGCCTGCCACCAATCACTCATATCAGCCTTGGAATCTTTGCTCACTAACACCCGACCAAGAGGAGATCACTTGGAAGCGGTGGCTTAAGATTGCCTGGAACGAGACCGCGCGTGATCAAGAGAAGTCCTCGCCCCCGCCCGATGCGGAAACTATCAAAAAACGCGGAATACCACAGTTCTTGCTTCCTGATCCCTCCAATTCCCGCAAGGACTACCTGATTAAAAGAGACTTCATTGTCGCCAATTTTATTTTCCCATTTCTCAGTCTCCAAAAATTTCCCTACACTGGTGATGATCCATTCGATAAGTCGGGGTGGCCCCTCTTGGCAAAAGTCCGCTTGCTCCATCCCGCGCAACTCAAAATCCTGCTTCTAATTTGGCCCGAATCCGCCGGTATAATCCAACAAGCTTTGGATGCCGCGAGCCGGTGACTTCATCCGTCCGGGTGCGTTGTCATACGAAGACCGGGACAAAGTTTCGGAAATCCCCCGCTGAATTTTCAGCCGTCGCCACTCATCCCTTTCCAGTCCGTGGATTTCACTCTACTTCTCCGCCGTGCTTCGTTCGCTGCGCTTGATGGATTTCCGCTGTTTCGAAACGCTGGACCTTGAGGTGCCGGCGGAGGGCGCGATTTTGACCGGCGACAACGCCCAGGGAAAAACCTCCGTGCTGGAGGCCTTGTGCGTGCTGGTCCGCTTGCACTCGCCGCGCACCCACCGCTTGGGCACGCTCGGGCGCATTGGCAGCAAGGGGTTCGGCATCGCCGGAGATCCTTGGGGCTGTGAACGACAGGTGCGGTATTCGCGCGAGGGAATGGTGTTAAAAGCAGATGAGGAAATGCGCCCCACTCAGACGGGCTACCTCGAAGACGGCGGGTTGGTCGTATGGATGGGCAACGAGGATCTGGAACTGGTGCGCGGTCCAGGCGAAGGACGGCGGCGGTATTTGGATTTCATCGGAGCGCAGGTGGATGCTAAATACCGCCGTTCATGGTCGCGCTACCGGCGAGCCTTGCGCGCGAAAAACCTGCTGCTCAAGGAAGGCCGGCCGCGTGATGCGGAAATTTCATCCTACGAGGAAATCCTGATCGAACACGGCAGCGTTCTGATGGCAGCCCGCGTCCGGCTGGTGGCGGAACTCGCGCCACTCGCTGCGGAAGCGCAACGGGCAGTCAGCGGCATGGACGAGCCACTCACATTGAACTACCTCCCTGGCAGCGGACCGGATCTACGGGAATCCCTGCTCCATGCGAGGGAACGGGAAACCCGCCTGCGCCAGGCCGTCGTCGGACCTCACCGCGACGAGCTCGATCTCCGGCTTCACGGCATGCCGGCGGCGGACTTCGCCAGCGAGGGCCAGCAGCGCACGATTGCCCTCGCCTTGAAACTCGCTCAGGGGAAATTATTGGAACGCCATGGTGGGAAACTGCCGATCTATCTGATGGACGACATTTTTGGCGAACTGGACCCGGGCCGTCGCAACGCGTTGATGAACCACCTCCCAACGCTTGCCCAGAAGTGGATCACCACCACGCATCTCGATTGGATGAAGGAAACCCCGGAGATCGGTGGCATCGGTAGGTTCCGGGTGAGCGGAGGAAAAGTGAATTGAATTTCAAAAAATAACTTGTGAGAATCCCTGATTATTAAAAACAATTGACAATATGGCTAGTTTGAAGCTTCATCCGTCCATCCCTCCCCCAAAACAAGTGAAACGACGCGACGTAGAAATTATCCAAAAAGACGGAAGATTCCTGGTACTATTAGCCCGCGAACCGCTGCCCTTATCGTTAGGTCAAATCGCCCGTGAGGGTGAATATC
>JANYFB010000118.1 GCA_025362955.1 Akkermansiaceae bacterium | reverse complement strand
AAAAAGCCAGCCCTCGTGGTTTGTCCAAAATCCGTGCTTGATGTCTGGTATAGCGAGGCCGGGAAATTCACTCCCGAGTTGCGCGTGAAAATCCTCAAGAATCGCGACGATATCAATGTCGAACACATCCAGAACAACATCGACATCCTCGTCCTCAACTACGCCCAACTTCGCGTCTGCGGGGAGGAACTCAACGGCATCAAGTGGCTCACTACGATCCTAGACGAAGGCCAGCAAATCAAGAACCCAGACTCCAAGGCCGCCAAGTGCGCCCGTGAGTTGGATTCCCAGAACCGCCTCGTTCTCACTGGAACACCGATCGAAAACCGCCTGCTAGACATGTGGTCCCTCATGGCCTTTGCCATGCCCGGCGTCCTCGGCAGTCGCGCCTATTTCAAGAAACGCTTCGACAAGCGCAAGGACCCTCTCAGCCAGAGTCGCCTCGCTTCCCGCTTGCGTCCGTTCCTGCTCCGCCGCACCAAGCTTCAAGTCGCCCAAGACTTGCCTCCGCGGACCGAAGAAGAAGTTTACTCGAAAATGGAAGGCATCCAGTTGGAGCTCTACAAGAACGAACTCAAGCGGATCCAGAAGGCATTGTTAGGGCTCGATTCCGACGAAGCGGTGAAGAAAAACTCCTTCGCCATTCTCCAAGGTCTCATGCGTTTACGCCAGATCTGCTGTCACCCCGGCCTCATTGATCCCAAGTATCTCAAGGAGGAATCCGCGAAAATGGAGTCGCTGTTCTACCTGCTAGACCAGCTCCACGAGGAAGGCCACAAGGTTCTCGTGTTCTCCCAGTTCGTTTCCATGCTTGACCTTATCAAAGCCCGTCTCGAACTCAGCAACCGCCCTTACAACTACCTCACCGGCCAAACCAAGGACCGGAAAGGCGAAATCGAGCGCTTCCAGACGACCAAGGACCCGTCCGTCTTCATGCTCTCGCTCAAGGCGGGAGGTGCGGGCCTAAACCTGACTTCGGCATCCTACGTCATCCTCTACGACCCATGGTGGAACCCTGCAGTTGAAAATCAAGCGATCGACCGAACTCACCGGATCGGCCAGAAAAACAAGGTCATTGCCTACCGGTTGCTCACCCGCGACACGGTCGAGGAAAAGATCCGCATCCTTCAACACCAAAAAACCCAGCTCGTCACCAACGTGCTTGGAGACGAAGGATTCGCCTCTAACCTGGGGCTCGACGATCTCCAATTCATCCTCACCCACACCATCGACGAGGACGACGAGGTGAAATAATTCCCCCGTCCCTGTTCATCCTGACTTATCATTGGTGAAGTGGATTGAATTTACCACGAACCACACGTCCCCTCGAATGAGGGGTTGCATGGGGAGCGGGCAATTGGCAAAACTTGTCCGTCATTGCGGATGCCGGAACGCTGCCGCTGGGGCCTTGCTCATTTCATGAAACCCACACTCCTTGTTCTCGCAGCCGGAATGGGCAGCCGATACGGCGGCCTCAAACAGATGGACCCCATGGGTCCCAATGGCGAAACCGTGCTGGACTACTCGGTCTATGACGCAATCCGCGCGGGCTTCGGGAGGGTGGTTTTCATCATCCGCGAGGATTTCGCAGACTCCTTCAAGCAGGGCATGGGGGCGCGTTTCGCCAACCGCATCCAAGTGGACTACGCCTTCCAGAAAATCGACGATTTACCAGATGGCTTCAGCGTTCCCGAGGGCCGGGAAAAACCTTGGGGCACCGCCCACGCCGTCCGCTCCGCCCGCCATTTGGTGACAGAATCCTTCGCGGTGATCAATGCCGATGATTTCTATGGCAGCGATGCTTACGAGCGTGCCGCCTGTTTTCTAGCAGCCCCGCGTCCGGAAAACGACCGGGCGCATTATGCGATGGTGGGCTATCCGCTGATCAACACGCTTTCTGACCACGGCGATGTGAACCGCGGCATCTGTGCCCGCAGCGAAAACGGCCTCCTAACCGGTGTTGAGGAATACGTGAAAATCGAGCGCGATGCGGACGGCGTCGTCCGCGGCAACGCGCTCGACGGTGTGCGCAAGGAAGTATGCGAGGTGTCGCCGGTTTCCATGAATTTCTGGGCCTTCACCCATTGTTTCTACGATCACTTGGAAGAAGATTTTGTGCGCTTCCTATCAGAATTCGGCAACGTGGAAAAATCCGAGTATTACATTCCGACCGTGGTCGATGCCTTGATCCGCGCGGGAAAAGCGGATTGCTCGGTGTTGGATACGAACAGCCATTGGTTCGGCGTCACCTATCCGGATGATAAGCAGCACGTTGTCGCCTCCATCCGCAAGCTGATCGCGAATGGCGAGTATCCGGCGGCCCTTTCCTAGCACCTGATCCATGCACGATCTCCGCGCGATATCCTTGCTGTTTCAGATGCGCGCCGATTTTGTCGAAGCACTGCCGTTCGGTTCGGGTCACATCAATGACACCTATTGCGCGTGGTATAATCAGGCCGGTCTCCGCATCCGCTACATCCACCAACGGATCAACCACCACGTTTTCAAAAATCCCGTCCAAGTCATGGAAAACGTCGCCCGCGTGACCCGCCATGCGCTGGAGCGCTTGCTCGCAGAGGGCCACCCGGAGGCACACCGGCGCACGCTCACCTGCATCCCCGCGCATGACGGGAAGCCCTATGCCGCCGACTCCGAAGGCAACCTCTGGCGGACCTATCCGTTCATCGAAGGTGCGCGGGGCTATGACGAAATCGAATCCAACGAGCAGGCCTATCAGGCCGCGAAGGCCTTCGGCGCGTTCCAAAAACTCACTGCCGATCTAACTGGCCAGCGGCTTCACGAAACGATTCCCGATTTTCACCACACCCCGAAGCGCCTTTTAGCATTAGAAACTGCGATTGAAAATGATAGGTCCGCACGCGCCGCCTCTGTCCAAGCGGAAATCAAATTTGCTCGTGCCCGTGCCGCAGATTGTTCGCGGATCACAGATCTGATCGCCTCTGGAGCGATTCCCGAACGCGTGACCCACAACGACACCAAGCTCAACAACGTCCTGCTAGATGAAACCACGGCGGAAGGAATTTGCGTGATCGACCTCGACACCACCATGCCAGGTTCCGCCCTTTATGACTTCGGCGACATGATCCGCACCGCCGCTCCGACCACCCGCGAGGACGACCCGGAGGCGGGAAACATCGGCGTCCGCCTTGATCGCTTCGAGTCGCTGGTGCGCGGCTATCTATCAACCGCGACTTTTCTCAACCACTCCGAGCGCACCCACCTCGCGTTCTCCGGCAAGCTGCTGACCCTTGAATGTGGAATCCGGTTCCTAACGGATTATCTCGACGGTGATACCTATTTCAAAATCAAGCGCCAAGGCCACAACCTCGACCGCTGCCGCAACCAATTCGCCTTTGTCCGCGCACTCGAGGAAAACATGAGGGCGATGGAGGAAATCGTCGCTCGCGCGTCGGTCTAACTCATCTAACCTTCCCTACCAGATGGAAACGAACCACCAGCTTCGGGTCCACCGTCATCAAAGCCATCGCGCGGATGAGGGGTAGTTTGAAATTCTGATAGTCCATCGAGACTTTGCCGTCGATGGTAACCCATTCGCCTTCGCGCTTTACTGTGTAGGGAAATGACAGGGTTTTGGAAATTCCGTGGATTGTTAGAGTGCCCATCGCGCTTCCGCCATCCGGCTTTTCGTCCCAGGATTTCTGAAACGAAAATGAGCCTTTGGGTGTGCCTCCGCCGAGCCATTTGATCATTTCCTTGTCGCGTTTCACGTCGCCGGTTTTGAGGTCGTTGAAATCCCACGTTAGATCCAAGGTGGTCGGCTTGTGGCTGGCAGCATCACCTGCGGCCGTCACTGTGTATTTTTCTAGGTTTCCGGTGAACTCGTGGCCCGTGGCCTTGGCATCGACTTGAATGCGGCTCCGGGTGGCGTCCACTTGGAGAGTTTCCGCTGGAGCCGGGAGGATGGTAAAATAGCCGAAGCACCCGATCAGAATGGCTGACGTTTTCATAGGCGCATCAAAGCCCAGACATGGTCCTAACGCAAGGGCGGGCCACTCCCGTAGCGGCGGACTTCAAAGGTCTGGCTTGATACTTCCCTGCCCAGCGGCGAAAAGTCCGCGCGATGACTTTCGATTTCGACACTCCCATCCCCCGGAAAGGCACTGGCTGCATCAAGTATGACCGCCGGCCGGAGCTCGATCCGTTTTGGGTCGCGGACATGGATTTCCCTTCGGCCCCGGTGATTATAGAGGCCCTGCGCAAGCGGGTGGACCATGGTATTTTCGGCTACGCCCAACCGCACGCGGGATTGAACGAGGCTGTCATCGACTACCTGCGCGAGCGCAGAGGCGCGACCGTGACGGTTGAACACATCATCCACCTCGGTGGGTTGGTGCCCG
>JANYFB010000091.1 GCA_025362955.1 Akkermansiaceae bacterium | reverse complement strand
TGTCCGGGCAGTCCGACATGGAAAATTGCAACTCGCCCAGTTTCCTAGGCGCGTGTGGGGTGATGAGGAGCTCCTCTTGGGTTTCGCGGATCGCGGCTTCTAACGGAGTTTCACCAGGATCGATTTTTCCTCCCGGTCCGTTGATTTTTCCGGCACCTAGGCCGCGCTTTTTCTCAATCAAAAGGATTTGGCCGTCCCGGATGATGAACAAAATCGTAGCGGGCATTTCGCCAATCCACAAAGTCCAGTCGATGGGTGATGGGGCAGGCATGAATGATACGTTAGGGCTGGCCGTTCTCGGCAGCGTAGGCTTCCACTGAGTCGCAAGTGCAGACGAGATTTCGGTCGCCGTGAACGTTGTCGATTCGACCTACGGCTGGCCAAAACTTATGCTGCCGCAGATAGGGCAGGGGGAAGGCCGCTTGCTCGCGCGGGTAGGCGTGCGGCCAATCGTTCCCACAAACAACCTCGCACGGGTGCGGCGCGTGCTTGAGCGGATTGTCATTCGCATCCAGTTCGCCGTTGATTACCGAGGCGATTTCTCCGTGAATGGAAATCATCGCGTCGCAAAAGCGGTCCAGCTCCGGCTTGGATTCGGACTCGGTCGGTTCGATCATCAAAGTGCCGCCGACGGGCCAACTCATGGTCGGCGCGTGGAAACCATAGTCCATCAACCGCTTGGCCACGTCCTCGACCGTGATGCCGCTGGCGTCGGTTAGCGGCCTAACATCAATAATACATTCGTGGGCGACGAGTCCGTTATTTCCGGTATAGAGAATCGGGTAAAACGGGGCGAGGCGTTTCGCGATATAGTTCGCATTGAGGATCGCGACCTCGGTGGCTTCGGTGAGTCCGTCCGGGCCCATCATCGCGATATACATCCATGATATGGTATTGATCGAGGCGCTTCCCCACGGGGCGGAACAGACAGCTCCTTCCTTCGTCGCAAGTTCGCGGTGGCCGGGGAGATAGGGTAAAAGTTGTTTGGCCACGCCAATGGGACCCACGCCTGGTCCGCCGCCGCCGTGGGGAATGCAGAAGGTTTTATGTAAATTCAAATGACAAACATCCGCGCCGATGAGGCCGGGCGAAGTGAGGCCGACTTGTGCGTTCATATTCGCGCCGTCCATGTAAACTTGGCCGCCTGCTTCATGGATGATATCACAAATCGAACGGATCGTTTCCTCGAACACGCCGTGCGTGGAAGGATAGGTGACCATTAAGGCCGCTAGATTGAGGCGATGTTCTGCGGTCCGTGCCGTGAGATCCGCGACATCGATATTTCCCTTATCATCGCATTTCACGCCGATGACTTTCATTCCCACCATCACCGCCGAGGCGGGATTCGTGCCGTGGGCAGAAACTGGAATGAGGCAGATATTACGATGCGAATCCCCGCGCGCCAGGTGGTAGCGGCGGATGGCTAACAGCCCGGCGTATTCTCCTTGTGAGCCTGCATTCGGCTGAAGGGAAACACCCGCGAAACCCGTGACCTCGGCCAGCCAATCCTCTAACATCGCCAGCATTTTCCGATAACCTTGGCTTTGGTCAGCAGGGACAAAGGGGTGGAGCGAGGAAACTTCCGGCCAACTCATGGGAATCATTTCCGAGGTGGCATTGAGTTTCATGGTGCAGGAACCGAGCGCGATCATGGATTCGTTGAGCGCGAGATCTTTTGACTCAAGCCGCTTGAGGTAGCGCAACATGTCCGTCTCCGAGTGATAACTATTAAACACTCTTTGCGTTAGGAAACCACTGACGCGCGAGTGAGCTGGCGACCACGAGAGCGATTCATCAATGTGGAAATCGATTTCACCGATTCCAAGTGCTCCTCCAATGAAATAAAGGTCGCCATCCACTGCAGTCTCATCGAGAGAAATCCCCACAAGTTGGCCATCGATGCGGCGCAGATTCACTCCATTCATTTCCGCAGTCTTGCAAATCCCATCGGCATCATCGGATTCCTCCGGGATTCTAACGACGAGGGTGTCGAAGTAGGAACCGGGCAGGACTTCAACGCCTGCACTTGTGAGCGCCTTGGCGAGGATACGGGTTTTGCGGTTCACCTCTTGGGCGATGTGCTTCAACCCCTGCGGCCCGTGATAGACCGCATACATCGAAGCCATGACGGCTAACAGCACCTGCGCGGTGCAGATGTTAGAAGTCGCCTTGTCGCGGCGGATGTGTTGCTCGCGGGTTTGCAGCGAGAGGCGATAGCCAGGCTTGCCGCGGGAATCCACCGAGACGCCGATCAAGCGGCCTGGCATTTTGCGTTTCAAAGCATCCGCACATGCCATAAAGCCAGCGTGCGGCCCGCCGAAGCCCAGCGGCACGCCGAAACGTTGCGAATTTCCGATACAGATATCAGCACCGAACTCACCGGGCGGCTTGAGAAGTGTAAGCGCCAGGAGATCCGTGGCCACAATGCCCAAGGCTCCGGTGGCTTTCGCTTCCGCGAAAAAATCCGCGAAATCGTCGATGCGACCGCGCGTGTCCGGATACTGCACCAGCACGGCAAACAGCCCCTCACAAGCCGCAGGATCGAAGGTTTGCCAATCGCCCGTGATCACCTCAATGCCTAATGGTTCCGCCCGTGTCGCGACCACGTCGATGGTTTGAGGATGACAACGATCCGAAATGAAAATCGCCCGGCCTCTCGGCTTGCCAGCGAGCGCAAGGCTCATTGCTTCCGCAGCGGCGGTTCCTTCATCGAGTAAGGAAGCGTTGGAAACATCCAATCCAGTTAGATCGGTGATCATGGTCTGAAAATTCAGCAAGGCCTCCAGCCGACCTTGGGCGATTTCCGCCTGATAGGGCGTGTAGGCGGTGTACCAGCCTGGATTTTCCAAGATGTTCCGCTGGATAACGCCGGGCGTATGCGTGCCATAATAACCTTGGCCAATGAACGACTTGAGCACGCGGTTTTTCCCCATGATCGACTTCAGCTCCACAAGTGCTTCATTCTCAGAACGGGCTGGCGGTAGAGCCAGCGCCTTGTCCATGCGGATGCCCGATGGGACGGCGGCATCGACGAGAGCGGCGAGAGACGGAAAGCCGGTTTCGCGGAGCATTTCATCGCGGTCAGAACCCACGGGACCAAGGTGGCGGCTACGGAAATCAAGGCGGGCTGACATGGATGGAAAATTGTGGGATGGAAGGGGTGAAACCAATCGGAACGCCCTTTGCATAGAGGAAATCGCCCCCGGCGCAACCCCGCGCCGTAGGATTTTCGGGAAAAAGCGGACGACGCCTACCGAGGGCTGGACGCGACTTCGCCATCGACATGAACCAGTAGGGCTCCGTCACTGATCGCCCGTTGCCGCAGATGCTTGCGGGATTCCGTGAGTTTCTGCCAGAGCGTCGGCACAAAATGCCGGGTGAAGCCGTGTTCCTCCAGCCAATCGGCGAGGGTGGCAAGATCGTTCTCATCCCCTAACAGCTCGGCGAGTTTCGTCATTTTGGAATCCATAGCCACTGTTTCCTCAGGCAGGAAACCAAGGGCGCCGAGGTAAGCCTTGAGCGCCTTGCGCGCATCGTGGAAATCCTCCTCCCCGTGATTTTCGAGTTTCCGGCAGCGTTTGGCGACTTGCTTTCCCAGCTTTTTAATACCCAGACCAAGTCGGTCTGTTAGTTTATCAGGGGGCAGTTCTAGCAAATTTTGCCGAGCGGCGGCGACGCGCTCGATGCACCACGCGATGGTATCCGGCGGGGGGCGGCGGGCTGCCGAGTGGGTTTGCTGGTCCAGTAGGCCAACGATGGCGGCCATGGCGGAAACATCTCCAATCCATGCCAACTTTTTCCAAGTATTCAGGCGGGAAACCGCATCACGCGGGCCGGACAGGAGCCTGCCGATCACTTGGATCTCCAGTGCGGCATTTTTCCCTAGCCGAAAAAGGGAAAATCCTCCACGCAAGGATTTTCCGAGCTTGCGGATGGCATGGACCTCCTCGGCGACGCGCCCTTTCGAGTCGAGCAGGCCGTTCAAGCGCCGGTCCATCAAGTCGCAACCGGTTACGAGTTGCTCGCGGGCGAACGCAGCCACTTCATCACTGAGGGAGGTCATTCGCGCGATCAAAGAAGGAATGAAGCGGCTTGTCAGTGACGATTTGGTGACAATTATTCGCTTGGTATCTGAAATCCATGAAGCAGTGGAAGTGAAACAATGAAAACCTTGATCCTAAATGTCCGTGCCATCTCCCCGGATCTCGAAATCGAAAGTGGCTCATTGCTGTGGGAAAAAGGCAGGATTCTCTCCCTAACTGGCGCTGACGAGCCGTTGCCGATCGCGGATCTTGTGATCGACGGCGGGGGCCGGATGATGATGCCAGGTTTCATTGACATTCATTCCCACGGGGCGGATGGGCACGATATCTGCGATAACTCGCTCGACGCGTTAACCCACATCGCGAAGCGGAAACTTGAGGAAGGCGTCACCACCTGGCTGCCGACTACTCTAACACAGAGTCAAGGAAAGCTGATTGAAATCGCAGAAAAATGCGCCCGGTACATCGCAAACCCGGTGTTTTGCCGCATGCCCGGCATTCACCTCGAAGGGCCGTTCATCAATCCGCGAAATGCGGGGGCGCAAAATCCGCAATTCATCCGTCCTCCGGATTTCAACGAACTGAAGTCGGTTCATGAGATTGCCCCGGTGCTGATTGTTTCCCTCGCGCCGGAATTGGTGGGGGCGCTTGATTTAATTCGTATGGCTGCGGCGGTTGGTATTGTTAGCTCCGCCGCGCATACCGCGGCTACGGCTGCGGACATCCAAGCCGCCCAAGATGCCGGACTCACGCACCTCACGCATTTTTGCAATGCCATGACGCCGCTCCATCACCGCGAGATCGGTGTGGTAGGAAGGGGGTTGTTAGATGAATCGCTGAAACTCGAACTCATCTGCGACACCATCCATCTGTGTCCGGACATGTTGAAATTGATTTTCAAACTCGTTCCAATCGAACGATTGATGATGATTACGGATTCAATGGCAGCCTCATGGATGGGTGATGGCGAGGTAATGTTAGGCGGTCTTGCCGTGACCGTTCAAAATGGTGCGGCTCGGTTGACGGACGGAGGAGTGCTCGCGGGCTCGGCATTGCGCTACAACGAGGGAGTCAGAAACGTCGCGGAAATCACCGGACTGCCGTTGCACCAGATCGTCAAGGCGACCTCCTGGAATCAAGCCTGCTCGCTCGGGCTATCAGGATTTGGAAAACTGGAGGCTGGGTATCACGCAGACCTGGTAATACTCGATAAGGATTTCTCAGTTTGGAAGACCGTGGTGCGCGGGATCTGGGAATAATCAATATTGGTTAGGGTGCAGTCACCTTCAGTCGCAGAAATTTTTTGTCACTGCCAATCGGTAGGCTAAAGATATGCACGGAGCCACTACCAGTATCACTGACGGGGGACCAAGAGCCGGATTGTAAATTACTATTCCACTCAGCTCCGTAGGTGATGCCGCTGATGCCGGGTGGCTCGGTGAAGGAATAGAACAAAGTATTACTGGCGCGTTGGACCTGTGGCAGCATCCCGATCCGGGCTTGCGCAGGATTTTGATCAATGCCCAAAAATCCAATGACGGCCAGATTCTGAATACCCGTGTGATAGGGATCAGCGGAGTTCGCAGCATTGCCAGTGTTGCTCGGAGTTCCATACCAAGTTTGCCGCCAGGTTTCGACCGCGGTTTGTCGCGTAATAATTAGGGAGTAAGATTTCGTGGTAACCCCGTCTTGCGCCGTTACCTCGATATTAATTGTATTAGCTCCGGTGCTCAAACTGATGTTGGTTCCAGCAATGGTAATCTGTCCATTCACGCGCACGGTGGCATTGCCATCCGCAGCCGTAGCCGCGAGAGTGATGCTGGAGTTGGTGCTCGAAACCCTGGCGGTATAGCTTAGAGTATTACTGGAAAATATCGGGGAAAGTGTCCCGGTGCTGAGTGAGACACTGGATAAGTTGGCGTTGGTAGAAAGAACCGTCAAACTCGTGGCCCGTGTGGCATTTCCCGCGCCATTGGTGCTATTCGTAAAGACGAGTGTGTCGGCATAACTACCGGCTACGAGACCGTTCGCAGCCGCATTGATAGTGGCGGTCACGGTGGTGTTGGCTCCGGCGGCGAGGGTGCCGTTCGTTGCACCAAGGGTTAGCCATGAGGCGGAATTACTGGCAGTCCAACTCATGGCAGCGGTGCCGGTATTCGCGATTGTATAGGTCGTGCTGATAGGTGAAAACGCCCCGCCTGCCGGGCCGCTTGGGCTGAGGCCGGAGGCAGGTGTGACTGTCATCGCTGCGGCACCGGTTCCCACGGTATAGGATGCGCTAGTGCTCGTCGTGGTGACCGCCGCGCTATCCGTAGCAGCGATTGTATAACTTACCGTAGTATTAAGTGTTTGAGTGGGGAGAACGACACCATAGATACCATCCCCCGCAGCACCATCACCATGGGTGCCGTCGTCCAGCATGGTGACTGTTACTGGCGCAACTCCAGTAGTGGTGACGACTTTAATATCATCAAGGCTGATCAAGGAGTGCGTCGCGGCAATGCCTGAGCCATAGAAGCGGAAGCGCAGTTTCAGCGTGCTCACCCGTTCCGCACTTGCCAAAGTGTAGGGGAAAACCTGGTAGCCATGATTTGCTCCGGTGAGTTCGCTGGAGCGGGTCGTCCACGTTGTACCATCGGTCGAGGTTTGAAAGTCCCATCCCATCGGGCTACTCAAGTTTGAGGTGGCCATGTAGAACTCGACATATCCCGAGGTGCTTGTGGCGTTGATCGCGTTGGTGGTCGTGATGGTCGCCTTGGTGAGGTCCGGTGGATTTGAATTCACCTCCATGCCGAATTGATTTCCTGTGCCACCGCTTGTATGATTGGCCGCTGCCGTCTGACTGAAGGGCGTGGAGGGCGGACCGTTGAATGCGACGGTCCAAGGATAGACTGTGTTCGTTCCGGCCCACGCTGTGGTTGCAGCAGCGGCCATGGTTTCATTGAAGACTGTATTCGTAGCACTGGCCCCTGTACTATAAGTCAATTGCACGCTGGTAATCGTTCGGCCAGAAGGTGGAGCGACTGCGGCCGTGATGGTGACAGGGGTGGTGACGGTTGGGGCAGCGGGCGTGCTCGTGATCGATGCAATCGTTGGGACGCTCGGAATCACGGTGAGAGTGAATGTGGCACTCGCTGTTAGTGCGCTATCACTGACGGTGATGGTAATCACTGCAGAACCCGTTTGCCCGGCCGAGGGAGTGATGATGACGCTGCGGTTAGCGCCACTACCACTGAAGATGATGTTCGCATTTGGGATGAGGGTTGTATTTGCCGAGCCGCCGGTGACTGCAAGACTCGCGGCGGCGGTTTGTGCATCACCCACCGTGAAGGCAATGGCGCTGGTCGCCGTGTTTTGCGTGGTGGACTGGGCCGAAATGCTAGTGATCGTAGGCGCTGTGTTCGGCACGCTCACCGTCAGTAAAAATGTAGTGCTGGTGGTGTTCGTGCCATCATAGACATTTAAAGAAATCGTCGTAGTTCCCGTTTGTCCGGTGGCGGGAGTGATGGTAACGGTCCGATTGGCACCGCTGCCGCCGAAGACGAGATTCGCATTGGGCACGAGGGTGGTGTTCGATGAGCTGGCACTGACTGTTAGGCTGGCCGCAGCGGTTTCCTGATCTCCCACGGTGAAGGCGATGGCTCCGGTAGCTATGTTTTGAAGAGTCGATTGACTGGCTACAGTACTGATCGTCGGCGCCGCATTTCCACCAAGAGTATAGCTGGTCGTCGTGGCCTGAGCGGTGGTCGCGGTGGACTGACCATTACTATCGTAAGTGGCGATAGCGGTGCGATTGACTCGTCCGTATTCAGTGCCGGCCGTGCCTACCGCAGTATATGCTGAACTGCTAGAAATCCCGCTGGAAACGATGCCCGTGGCCTTACTGGTCCAGGTGGTTTGATTCGGCGAAGCATCAACAGAATAGGTGCCGCCCTCGACGGCGCTCCAAGTAAGAGTGATCGCCGTGCCCGACACGTTGGGAGTATTGATCGTAAGCGGTTTATTAGCCCCGCCGATGAATTGGGTGGTCACCGTTTCTGAAATGGTGGTCGAGCCGCCAGTGGGAGAGCCGTAATACTGGCGTCCCGTGGTGAAGGGATAGGCGGGCGTTCCATCGGTATTGATGGTCGTGAAATAAGCATAAGTCCCGCCGGGAAACTCGGGAGTCACACAGTATCGGACGTTTTGCTCATTTAAGTCGTAGGTGGTGCCTTGGACATATCCGTGGTCGCCTAAATAATCATAATCTTCAAGATAGTGGCCGAGTGCGTAGGCCGTGCTGACGGCGGGCCCATTTTTAAACGCAACAGTCTGGATTCTGGTTGCCCAGGCAGGCAGTGTCGAACGGCCAGTTGTGGTTAAATTCGTAGTTCCGTTAGATCCATTTCTCAAGACGAATCCCGAAATCATGCGCCGCACTCCGCTACCCGCATTGGTAGCAGTTGAGTAGCCGTAGGGTCCGTAAACGGGCAATCCATCCGCCGCCCATGCGAGGATGGGTGAGTGCTGCGTGACCGTAGTGGCACTTTCGGTATAGACATTGGTGGAGGAGTTATAGTCCACATGATCCCCAAGCTGATAGCGCAATGCAATGGGTTGGGCATGATAGTGATAGTTGTTTCCCGCTTGGTGGGCGAGCGCCGCATCAAAGGTAACCGCTTCGTTCGCATAAGCCTCACGATTCCATACACTATCGCCAGTTACGGTATTGGTTGGCATGGCATCCTGGCTACTTGTGCTGGAGTAGGAAAAGGTATCCCGCATGTCGAAAAGCGACACGCCATTGACCATGACTCCAGTGGCACCACCGGGGGTTAAAGTTTTGGAAGTTGGAATCGTCGGCACCCGCGGTATGCGGTAAATGGATGCGGTGTTAGACGGAAAATTACCGAAGTTTTGTGTCTTCGCCGCATCCAGATACCACGGCCCCATCATGTGACTGGCGAGGCCGCTGCTGCGGATATAAACCCAACTTGTGGAATAGGCGACCTCGTTGACATCGGCATAAACGGGATTGCTTTGAGTGCCCGCACCGCGACTCCAGGTGGTGGACTTGGTGGCTGCGGTCTGAGCTGCTGTAGTCTGATAGAGGCGGGCGTATTGCCCAGAGTTTGCAGTGAACCATGAAGTCAGTTGCGGATCGGCATGGGCGGAAATCAGCGAGGCAAACAGCGAGAGTAAAATGCGGCGATACATGGGTTTGAAATGGCTTATGCCCCGAAGGTGAAGGCATGAGCGTAAAGCGTGGATGTGGAACTAAGCAGCTTTTTGTAAAAGATGTGTAAAGACACGCTCTCAGCGTTATTCTGCGGATTTCACAGCCCGGAAAATCCACAAACTCGCGACACTCACTCCGATGGCTAACCACCCGAGGCGCTCGAAATGCGATAAGCTCCCACCCGCTCCTCGCGTGACGACTTGCCCGCCCAACCATGCGGTTAGGCCGGAGGCGAGATCCCGCGAGCAGGCCACTAAACTCATGTATGCACCGCGACGTGCAGGAGGTACGGCGAGGGAAATCACCGCTTGCCCCGGCACGAAGCGACCACTCGCGAACGCAAAAAAGAACCCTGCGAGGATCAATGTTTGCCACACCGGCATCGGCCCGGCAGTGGTTAGCAAGCGGATGACCGTGCAGGCACCGATGACGAGGATAACATAAATAAGAAACCGCCCGTGCCGGTCTGCGAGTTTGCCCACCAAGGGGCCGGTAAAAATCGTCACCAAACCACCCGTTAGGTATATCATAAATAGGCTTTTCTCGGGTAGGCCGGCATTCCCCACCAGATAAGTGGAAAGGTAAGGAATGATCGTGAAATGACCGAAAACCATCGCCATCATCAAGGTCAGTCCGATCCAGGCATTGCGATTTTTCAACAGTTCCAGGAAATCTTTGCCCGATGTCACCTTACCTTCCGAAAGATGGCCACGCACCGGTGGAAGGATGCGGAACAGTCCGATCCACACCACTGTGGCGATCCCCGCGACCACGAGGAACGGAGCTTCCCATTTCCACCATTGCGCAATTTTCAGCCCAAACGGAACTCCCAGCGCGGCAGCTGCCGAGAAGGCTGTCATGATGATGCCCATGCCCCGAGCCCGCCGCTCTGGCGGAACCACGTCCGCGACGATTGCCATGATCGTAGCACCGCCCACCCCGCCGAAGGCTCCGCAGATCGCGCGGGCGACTAATAAAGTCGCGGCGTTGTTAGAAAGACCGCAGGCGAGGGTTCCAAGTGTGAATCCGGCATAACAAAATAGCAGGAGTTTACGCCGATCAAAACGATCCGCGAAGGGAGCCATGGCTAGTCCGACGATGCCTGCGGTCACGGCAAA
>JANYFB010000076.1 GCA_025362955.1 Akkermansiaceae bacterium | reverse complement strand
CGTCAGCGTGACCGATCCAAGTGGCAACGCCATTGGTTGGTCCAGCGCCGGCAAGATGGGATTCAAGGGTTCGCGGAAAAGCACTGCTTACGCCGCACAGGTGGTTTCGCAGGACGCCTGCCGCCAAGCGATGGGACACGGTCTCAAGGAAGTCGATGTGCGCGTCAAGGGTCCTGGCTCTGGCCGCGAGTCCGCCGTGCGTGCTGTCCAAGGTCTCGGTCTTGAAATCCTCTCGATCCGCGACGTGACACCGATTCCTCACAACGGCTGCCGCCCGAAGAAGGCCCGCCGCGTTTAATCCAACACTTTTAGAAATTCTTATATGGCACGTTATACAGGTCCACGCGCAAAGATCAGCCGCCGCTTCGGTGTCTCTCTCTTTGGCCCATCCAAGGCATTTGAACGCCGCAACTTTCCACCCGGCCAGCATGGCGTCCGTGCCGGTCGTAAGAAGAAGAGTGAATACTCCGTCGCCCTCGGCGAAAAACAGAAGCTTCGTTTCCAATACGGCGTGCTCGAAAAGCAATTCCGCGGTTACTACGAAGAAGCTGCCCGCCGCCGTGGTGTCACCGGTGTCATCCTTCTGCAACTCCTTGAGTGCCGTCTGGACAACGTGGTTTACCGCGCGGGTTTCGGCAACAGCCGCCAAGCCGCCCGTCAATCCGTAAACCACGGCCACATCCTCGTGAATGGCCGCACCGTTGACATCGCTAGCTTCCAAGTGAAGCCCGGCGACGTGATCAAGGTCGGCGGCAAGCCATCCTCGCAGCAGTTAGTGAATCGCATGACCGACCTCACCCAGGCCATGCCGATCAAGGACTGGCTCACCGTGGATAAGGATAAGCTGGAAGCCACCGTTTCCCGCATCCCAGACCGCGCCGACATCGACCCGCTCGTCAACGAGCAGCTCATCGTCGAACTTTACTCCCGCTAATTCCGGTTCACGCCAGAAGAAGTTTTCAAAAGACGCCCGGATGCAAGTCCGGGCGTTTTTTTGATCTCAGTTTCAAAAAATTGTTAGAATCGATAGTCCGCGCGAATGCTACAAGAGAACCCGGTTCGCGAGCGAACCCGAACCGTTCGCCAATCATACCAAATCTCGAATTGAGCTGACGCCTCAATTAGAGGTCACTTTATTTGATGAAGGTGATATCACACCTTCATCAAATCCGCTTCTTTCGCCACGGCGTGTTCCTCGATCTTTTTGGTGAACTTGTTAGTCAAATCCTGGACTTCTTTTTCGAAATCCTTCTGCCCGTCCTCGGTGATGAAATTATCCGCCTTCATCTTTTTCGCGGTGTCCATGCCATCTTTACGGGCGGCGCGGAGGCGGACTTTGGCCTCTTCCGCAAGCTGCTTGATCATTTTTACCATATCCCGGCGGCGTTCTTCGGAAAGCTCGGGGATCGGCACCCGGATCGAGCGATCCGCGGCGGCGGGATTCAGACCAAGCTTACACTCACGGATCGCCCGCTCGATGTCCCGCGTCGTCGCCGGATCGAAGGGCTGGACCATCAGCATTCGCGGCTCAGGTGAGTTAATCACCGCTAGGCTTTTAAGTTTGGAAACGGCCCCATAAGCTTGGACATGGACGTCCAAGTTTTCGATCAGCGCAGGGCTGGCCTTGCCGGTTCTAACACCGGCGAACTCGTGGATGAGGTAATCGACGCATTTGGTCATCGCGTCTTCGACTTCGAAAATAGCTTCTTCAGCGTCCATGATGATGTTAGTTAATGTTAGAAGATGTTACTCGCCATGCACCAACGTGCCGATTGGCAGGCCGCGCAATGCGTGGGAAAGATTGCCGTGGGGGGCGAGATCGAAAATGATGATCGGCACATGGTTGTCCATGCACAGGCTGAATGCGGTGGCATCCATCACGCTCAGACGTTTGGAGAGGCATTCCTGAAAGGTCACGGTCTCATAGCGCACGGCATCCGGATTGTGGCGTGGATCGCTGTCGTACACCCCGTCCACCTGGGTCGCCTTGAGAATCACATCGGCCCCCATCTCGCTGGCGCGGAGTGCGGCGGTGGTGTCGGTCGAGAAAAACGGATTGCCAGTGCCTGCGGCGAAAATTACGACTTTCCCCTCGTCGAGCTGCTTCTCTGCTTTCCGCCGGATAAACGTTTCCGCGACGTTTTTCATCTCAATAGCAGACTGCACGACGCAGGTGACGCCGTGATGTTCCAGCGCACCTTCGAGCGCGAGCGCGTTCATCACGGTGGCAAGCATTCCCACGTAATCGGCGGTCGCGCGGTCCATCCCACGGGCGGAGGCGCTGGCCCCGCGCCAGAAATTTCCGCCACCCACCACGATCCCGAGTTGGAGGCCGCCTTGCACCGCTTCGCGGATTTCCAAGGCGATCCGGTCCACGATTTCAGGGGAAATATTGTCCCTCGATCCCGGTCCACGCAGAGCTTCACCGCTGAGTTTGAGAATGGCGCGTTTGAAGGGGCGGGGATC
>JANYFB010000034.1 GCA_025362955.1 Akkermansiaceae bacterium | reverse complement strand
GTTTTGACTTCCATCCTTGGCGGGGGGAATCAGAATAGGTTGACATTAGCCGTTAAAGATAATGAACTTCTGCATTCCGATTCCCCCCGCCAAGGATGTTTTTGGAAGTCTTAACTGATTAAAAGCCAGCCGGACCACTGCCTTGCACGTCCGGCTGGCTTTATTTTCTCACCAGAACTCGGTCTGCGGCGGCAAATCCAGTTCCATTTGTCGCTTTCCTTGGTTGAAATCTGGTCCACAGACGCATTCGCCTCGTGACCACTGTACGTCAGTCAGAAAAAGAACTCTGACGTTACCTGCGGGAGGGATGATTTTTTTGAGTCGGGCCCTATGTTTATTTGTTCTGTCCGGATCAGGACATGCGCGTGCATACACGCTGAATTGAACCATGAAATACCCGTCATCAAGCAAGTCGGCACGAAAATCCGAAGCTTGTTTTCGCTGTTCCTTGGTTATCACCGGAAGATCGAACATGACGAGTAACCAGCCCATTTTATAAGGAGATTGTTTTTCAATGTTCTGCATGGCGGAAAAGAGAGAATCATGCTGCGACTTTCGGAATCCACAAAGGACTTGGATCTAGATCGGCGTAGCAGCGAGCAAGGCTCGACGCAGATTTGTCGATTGCGTCCATCAGCTTCAAACTGAAGCGTTCATGTTGAACCCGCAGATCTTTGAGGTGAGATCCAATGAATCGAGCCCAGAGTTCTGGTGTGATCTCGCCAGGTTGGGCCATGAACTCGGCCAAAATGCAATCCACGAAAGGCCGGTAGGGTTCCATGATGTCGTAAACCAATGGGGACGAGCGGAAGCGAGGCAAGTGACCAACGCCCAAAAGCGGGTTGAGTCCGTGAACAAGTAAGGCGCGGTGGCAAAGCGTGCCCAATACAGTGTAACCATAGTTGAGCATTCGATTCGGAGGCGTATCCAAGGTGCGGTCCCGGCGTGTGCCTCCCCAGCCGATGGAAGGAAAATACAACTGCCAATACCTGCGGGCACAGTTCCCCTCATCAATGCGTTTCCTCTTTAATGCATTTTCCAAGTGAGTAGAAAACAGTTCCTGATGCTGGAGCACACTTTGTTGGTTGCGCGTTTTATCCGTCAGGAGTTGGTGCCATAAAGCCTGATTGAGGCGAACCGGGCGGGAGCTTTGATTGAGAAAAACCTTCAAATCAACAATCCGTGGCAACGGAGCCGTGACGCCACAAGGCTCGTATTTTTCGTTGCAGTGAAGGATAATTGCCTCTTGTTCCAGCAATGCGGAAATGGCAGTTGCGCTCAGGGTCACGCCGCGGGCAGCAATGACAACTGCCCGAATATCTTCAAGCGGCATCCGGCGTTCCGTCTGATCGCATTCCTTTGGTGGGCGGCATGTCAAAAAGCCACGATCCTTTCCGATCATTGAACCGTGTTGAAGGATATGCAGAATGTGGTGGGACATCGATTTATTCCTTTCTGTAAAAGCCGGATCGCAAGAGCTTTCCTAACGGTATTTTTTCAAACTTTGCTCCAGTGTTTGAGGTCAAGGATGCTCTTGCGTTATCCGCCTCGATAGACCTGAGAATATAATCCCCCGCCAGTAGGACCAAATCGGAGTGATTACATGCAGCATCTAACACTACACGGCAACCACTTTGGAAAAAGCCAATCACTTCCATGACTTCAATCCCCACTTTATTTTCCAATCTCATGCGAATCATCGATATGGACTCAAAAGCATAAACAGGGTCGACACGGGGCTTTCCTGATAAGTCTAAAGACAAGAAGTAACCGCGATGCATTTCCCCCTTCCGTAATGCCGGGCGCTTGTCACCTTTGGAGAGATCCTTGTATTCTTTGAGATTGTTAGAAACTACGAGACGAACATACTTTACCAGCGGACCCTGACCCTTGTGTGATGGCATGCGAAATTCCGCAGTGAAATTTTTCCAAGCGGCTTCATCTGGTTCTGTCTCACTTACAAATTTCTGGAGAATACCTCTAAGATGGAGATCATAGATTTTGGCGATATGTGTATTCAAACTGCTGAATTTAAACACCGGTTTTTGTTTAACCATGACAAAACCTAGTTTGGCGAATTCCATGCGTTTTGTGGCAACTTTAACTCCCGTTTCCTGAGACCGTCTTTGCCCGTAGATACTTTCTTCTAGCACTGATCGTTCAAAACACAGATTGGTAGGGATCACATCGTCTAGATAGTCACGAAAAAATTCGCGATGGATACCCTCCGGCAATTTAACCTGAACTCTCTTTGTGGGATCGGATGTCCATTGCGGAAGAAACGAAAGCACCATGGCATCCAACGCATGGTGGCGTTTGTCGGCACGACACTTTTTGTCAATTTCGGCTTCGGTTTTAGCATCACCATTTTCATTCAATGTCTTCTCCAAGTCTGCGATATCCTGACCTAACAATGAATTGAGTTTGTATTTTCTGCGCACCCTAGCGGTGAGTCCTCCGGGCAGAACGACAACCCGCCGGATATCATCCTTGAAATTCAGCGCCCAACCGAACTGTAAACACGCCACAGTCCTTGCCAGACGGGCAATCCAAGCTGTTTCGGCAAGGCTTTGATAACGCTCTACCAATTCCGGCGCATCATCCTGAGTGAGTAAGCGGACTTTTTTCGGACGAAGTAAAAACGTCCGGGAACGAATTCGGCTGACGTAAGCATCCCAGCCGGAACGATGATCGTCGTGAAACCATTGCCATGGGGTTCGTTTGCCTTTGGCATCGTTGCAAGTCTGGCAGCAAAGCGCAAAATTCCAGAACGCGCCCGGACCTCCCATCTTGTCCGGCACAATGTGGTCGAGATGGGAATTCGCCAAATCACGGATGCCTATGGAAGCCTCGCAATAGATGCATTGCCCACCCTGATCCTTCATTAGCTGATACCGAAGTCCGTCTTTTCCTGATCCAACTTCTTTCCGGGCATCTTCCCGCGCTTTCCTTCGCTCGCTCTGGAATTTGAACAATTTCATTTTGGCATCTTTCCCCATGAAATCATCACGCACAAATTCGAGGGCGATGTGGTCAGGCTTGCCGTGCTTTTCTTCCAGTTCCCGAAGAAGTTTCCAGAATAGTTCAAGCCGATGGCGCACTATCGGATTGTTTTGGCGTCCAATGAGCGCACGTATTTTCTCGTCAGCGGAAACACCTGCATTTTCCACAAATGCCAGCGATTCGTCAGGAAGATAGAAATTCTCCCAAGTCGTCCCCTTCATATTGTGAAGAAATCGCAGATCATCAGCCACAAGACCTTTGGTTAAAACGGTATTTCCTCCGAGAGCTTCCAGTTCGTCTCCATGAGCTTCCAGTGGTGTTTTACCGGAGAGCAGTAGTTTTCTCACGATCTTTAGAGCAGACCGTGAGTATCTCGATCTTCCAGCAAGACGCGGGGATTCGACCGCTTCTTGATCCTTTCTCAAAGCCACTCCCCCATGTCGCTTTATCAGTTTTCCCAGTTCGGTCTTGGTGAGCTTGAAAGCTGCGGCATCGCCCTTCGCGATCACTATTTTTCTCGTAGCGTCATAGATTTCACAAATCTGTGCCAATGGAAACTTTCCTTCCCCCTGCCCTGCTACATCGAATCGGAAATTCTTGAGCTTCATCAAAAAGGTGACCTCTGCGGGGAGCAGCGAGTCGAGATCAAGCGTCCCGTTTTTCATTTCACGAGGTGCGGATTTCGCAGAATGGAATCTTGGGATGAGTGCACAGGCCGAAAGCGCCCGATTATCAAAAGTCGGAATTTTTTGGGAGAGCACTCCCTCCCAATCCGTTGATTTTCCGCGGACGAGCGAATTTCCGGTACGAGCCTTGTATTCGACAACAGCTTCCGGGTGATAAGACGCATACTGCTGCCCCGCAGGTCCATATGGCAGATCCCGCACATGCCCGGCCAGTTCGGGAAGCTGTTTTGCAGCAGCATCCGCCAAGGCAATCAACTCTAGTTCAACGGCGTTCCTAGGAAAAACCATTCGCTTGGCAGATCCTGCCTCGTGCGTCTGGCGGATAGCGGTTTGATCCGGCTGCTCCGGATTCCACAGGCCCATGTATATTGCCTCCAGATAACAGGGGAACCGATATCCTTGGGGCAACCCGTCGATTAACTTTTGAACCTCGTTCGCTGCCGTATTCGTTTTTTCAACCTCGTCATTAGCTGCGCTTTTCCGATCCTGTTCAGCTTTCCACGGGAGATTCGCATCGTAGCCTCGTTTTTGGATAACGGAGTGAAGTGCTTTGAAAATTTGCCACGGGGCCAAGGGGCGACCTTGCAACAAGTGGATTCGCAAAACCGCGCCACAATAACAGGTATTAGCTCCGGCTTCATTTGATGGAGCGCGATCACAGGTCTTTTTGCCGAGCTGCGGTGGGAATTCTCGTTCCAATTGGAAGTCAGCAGGATGGATAACCCATTTGCCGGTGGTGTGCTCTGCTTTCCGCCCATGAAGGATTGCGTGGAATAGGCCGGCTCGTTCGAATATGCTTCGTAACCACTCCTCACGAGCCTTGTGAGCTTCCCGCGTGCGGAACATTCGCCGAGTCGTCCTAGCGCTCTCAGTAGATGCGAATTTGTCCGGCACCAGCAAGGAATCCACCTGTTCAAAGACCAGACCTTTTCTAACTCCTACACCGAACGATCCCGTTCCGATATCAAATGACCAGACATGTTTCGACATAAATCAACCCAGACCCTAGATAGATTTTACACATTCGCAAGAATTTCTATGGTCATTGTAGAGAACCCAAACCTTGTGGGATCTGGTGTCGATCTCGTGACGACATCGTCGATCTGGATAATGTGGCGGAGGAGGACCTGCGGATGGAGCGCGACGAGAAGTGCAGGTCTAGCAGAGCAGCCTTGAAATTGTGCCCGGTCTGCGGGTTGCAATGGGACTTTGGGGCCTCAGCCCCTACGGCGCTCTAACAATACGAGCATCATGAAGGAGAGAAACAAATTCAACTCTTCGCGCGGGGTCAAGGTGCCGATTTTCTCGATTTTAAAACGCCCTTCGAAAAAGGCCGGTTGTTTCGTTAGACGCATCACTAGTGCCCCGTCCGCACGGGTGGCAAGGTAGCTTGGGTGGAAAACGTAACCGCTGAACATGCCGATGATCGGGATTTCCCCGAACAGGGAGTCGGCGACTTTGGTCCATGCATTTTCCTCTTGTATCGAGAAATCCGGCACATTGTCGCCCGGATTGAATGTTTCGTAATGCGCCTTCCAGATCGAGCGCCAGCCGCGGCGTCCGACACTGCCGATTTCGCCGCCACTCGCGTCCGTGGAAAAGTAGCGCGCGGACCAGTCGATGACCTTGTTCGCCCTGATGTCCGCGAAGCGCGTGCCTTGAGTCGCGTCGGTCCAGATTTCCACGTGCTCGCGGAACTTGAACATTTTCTGCTTGGTATAGAGCACCGTGCGACCCGTGGCATCCACGACTGTCGCCTGCTTGGCAAGAGCGAGCAGCTTGAAGGAAAGTGTTAGAGGGTATTGAATCCCCTGAAGCTGACGTGATAGATCATCCGTGACCGGAATCGAGGGAATTGCAGGCGGAGTGTAAGGGTTGGAAGTATCCATGGCTTGAAATCAATAGCGGATTAGAAAAAAACGCAAGCCCACCCCTTATTTCCGGGAGTCTAACAATCCTGCCGCATACGCTCGGAAAACCCGGGCGATTTCGTCCCGCACCCGGCGGAACACTGCCATTTGCTCATCCTCGCTGCCGGTCGCGTGCGCGGGATCGTCGAAGCCCCAATGATGCCGATTCATTTGGCCAGGGAAAATCGGGCAGACTTGCTCGGCATTTCCGCAGACGGTGATCACGGTCCCCACCTCGTCGGTTAGAAATTCAGCGAGGTGCTTCGAATGATGCATGCTGATGTCTATGCCGATCTCTTCCATCGCCCGGATCGCGAGCGGATGGACATACCCGGCGGGTTTTGAGCCGGCGCTGGCAACGCGGAAATCATCCGTCAGCGCGCCCCGCAGAATGGCTTCCGCGAGGTGAGATCGGCAACTATTGCCCGTACAGAGAATCAGGATGGCCGGTGGGGTCATGAAAATCGTCAATGGAGGATCGAGAGAAGAATGCCAGAGTCATCTCCACCCGCGGACCGCGAATGGATCTCGAATTTTTTCAGGAAACCGTGCGTCGAGTGCGCTGGATTTCCTTTGGCACCGCCAGCTTGCTCTTGGGCAAAAATGGCGTCACGAGCGAAGCTTCGAAGTCGAACACCTCAGAGAAATCCTCCTTTTTATCCGAGTCCTGTTTACCGAAAACCTGCTCTTCAATCAGGTGGAAGACCATATCACCCACATCCTGGCATTTACGAATGCTCCAGTCAGTCATCAACGTTGAAGCCATCGGGCCGAATTGTTCCAGAGCGAAATCCCGGCACCCTGCAAGCAGCTCCGGCCCGCTGACGTGGCGGGCTTGACCACCATTCGTTTCGGCGATCCGTTTGAGCGTGAAGTCCAAGGCATCCTTAAGAAAAAAATAGGCATGAGGGTCAAATCGTTTGTCTCGTTTCAGAATCGAAACGACGGATTGTTCGAATTGCATGGCCTGCATAAACGAGACTATGCCGGAATTGCAGCAAGGTGTCAAAAGAGCTTTGAAAAATCGTCAGCTTCTTCGGACGGAGAACTACCGGAAGCAGATGTCCTAACAAAATTTACCCGTGCAAAACGCACCGCATCAGAAGGCATTTGTCACGAGGTTTTGCCCCACTCCACCGTAACTCATTGAAAAAATCATGGCATGGCCCCTGCGATCAGGATTTGCTACCCGATTTACCGGGAACTCACTGAAGGATGAAAACCAATTTGATTACCGCAGTAGTTGCCATCTTGGCCCTGGCCCTGTGGTTCCCTGCGTGCGGCTCGAAACAGGAGAAGGACAGAGAGAAAACTGTCGAACGAAAAGCCGACAACATGGACGCTGGAAGTAATCAATTTCTGCGGCAGGTAAAAGTGATGCCGAAATGAGGAAAATGAGGCGGACGTTATCCGCAAGGCTACCCAAACCCGTGCCGACCAGATTGAAAAAACCGCCGACGAAGTCCGGAACTAAAGTCATTGCTTGGCCCGTCTGGCTTGAGACGCGAAGTGGTCGATCACTATGGAGGTTCGCCGTTTTCCCAGGGCATCTCCATTTGGATTTTTTCAACCACAGATGGACGGGATGGACGCAGATAAGAGGGATGAAGATGCGGATTTTCCGGGAAAGACCACGAATGAAACGAAAAATCGCGATTTCATCCCTATTCCCATCTGCGTCCATCCTGTTTATCTGTGGTTAAACTCTGAAATGTAGATGCCCTGCCGTTTTCCCGGTTGTTGCTTGACCCCGTTCCAGCATCCCTACAACTTGCCGCCCCGCCGTTTGCCCCGATGGCAGCGGCGCACCTAACTGAAATTAACCTGTCGAAACGCCATGGCCGCGAAGATCTATACCACCAAGGACGCCCCGATTGCTCCGCTTAAGAAGAAAACCCTCGCCGTAATCGGCTTCGGCTCGCAAGGCCATGCTCACGCGCTCAACCTCAAGGACAGTGGCCTTACGGTCATCATCGGTCTCTATCCCAAGTCGAAGTCCCGCGAGGTCGCCACGAAGCTCGGCTTCGAGGTCATGGACACCGCCGAGGCTGTGAAGGCCGCCGACGTGATCATGGTCGCCACCCCGGACACGGTGATTCCTTCCGTCTATAACAAGGACATCGCGCCGCACCTCACCCAGGGAAAAACCCTGCTTTTCTCCCACGGATTTGCCGTGCATTTCAAGACCATCACTGTTCCTGAAAATGTCGATGTGATCCTCGTCGCTCCGAAAGGCCCTGGCCACACCGTCCGGTCACAATTCGTTGCGGGAAAAGGCGTTCCCGGCCTCATCGCGATCCATCAGGACATTTCCGGCAAGGCCAAGCAAACCGCGCTCGCTTGGGCCGGTGGCATCGGTTGTGCCCGCGCCGGAGTGTTTGAAACCAACTTCCGCGAGGAAACCGTCACCGACCTGTTCGGCGAGCAAGTTGTCCTTTGCGGCGGTACCACGGCACTGGTGAAAGCTGGATTCGAAGTGCTGGTCGAGGCCGGTTTCCAACCCGAGATGGCCTACTTCGAGTGCCTTCATGAACTGAAACTGATCGTCGATCTGATGAATGAACAAGGCATTGCCGGGATGCGCTTTTCGATCTCTGAAACTGCGGAATACGGCGATGTCACCGTGGGTCCAAAAATCATCGACGCCTCCGTCAAGAAGCGGATGATCGCCCAGCTTAAGAACATCGAGAACGGCAAGTTCGCCAAGGAATGGACCGCCGAATACGCCGCAGGCAATAAAAACTTCAACGCCATCCGCAAGGCCGAAGCGCAACACCCGATCGAGAAGGTCGGCGAAAAGCTTCGCTCCACGATGAGCTGGATCAAGTCCAGCAAGATCAAGAAAGGCGCGAGCCAAGCGAGCTTCACTTCGTCCTCGAAGTAGGCGTTTCGTTAGAAAATATCACACCCGTTTCCTGCAAGGGAGGCGGGTGTTTTTTTATGCCTTTTCAACGTGCCACCTCATCCATGACCAACCCCACGCTGAAAAATCCGTGCGGACCGCTTGCCTCGACGTAGGCGGTAAAATTTCCGCTGGAGGTTTGAAATACGGTGGTTTGGTTCGCGCTTCCAGTCGGCGTGGTGGCGAAGGGGACGCGGACAAGGGGCGAGGAAAAATCCGCCTGATACATGATTTCGTAAGTGGAGTAGGAGGTGACCGGGATCACCAGTTTCATGCGAGTGGCTTGACCCGGTCCTGATTGTTGAACACTGATCGAATTGATGTTGAGCGCGAGGTTCGGAATGGTGATGGACACAATATCCGTGGCCGCATCATAGGTGGTTCCATAACGGCCCAGATCCCGCTTGGCCGGCTCGGTGGACACGCCGTTGGCATCTCGGAAAA
This sequence comes from Akkermansiaceae bacterium, assembly GCA_025362955.1. Taxonomy (GTDB): domain Bacteria; phylum Verrucomicrobiota; class Verrucomicrobiia; order Verrucomicrobiales; family Akkermansiaceae; genus Luteolibacter. Next base: position 22,307 of record JANYFB010000034.1, on the reverse strand, counting down.
CCCGGCCCTCGATGTCGTAGCGGGAGCCGTGGCAAGGGCATTTCATATAAGCGGTCGGGCTCCCAGAGACGAGTTGTTCCTTGTAACGTCCGACTCCACAGCCGAAATGGGTGCAGACGGAATCCAACGTCACGAAGCGGTTGATTTCCACGCGATTCAAAGTGAAGTGCTTGAACGAACCGTTGAACTCGTATTGCACGGAGCCACCGGGAGCGGCGAGCACGGCCACGGGCACTCCTTGGCTGTCCGGCAGGATGATACCCGCCACTTTCATACGAATCACAGCGGGTCCGGGGCCGGTGGAGGTCACGTCAGCCAGCACGGTTCCGAGCCAGCGCGGGCCTGATAGTGTCGCGACCGTACCGAGCATGAATCGCTTCACCCAGCGGCGGCGCGTGCTTGTTGTTAGAATATCGAATTCATGATTCATGATAGGTGGCACCTTTTGCATTGTGGGTTTCTAACACACGAAAACGCGACATTCCGTTTGCGACAATATTGAAACACAGGCCTGATGTGACGATTCCGTTGATTGGCACGGGCAGGGAATGTGACGGCATTTTCACATGACAATGTCGTAACTGTTAAAATTTAGTGCGGATGGAGGGTGACAACTAGTTCTTTGACCGTGCGCCGAATGGATTTCGTTAGTGCCCGTCGGACACCGCCCATTTTCCCCATTAATAACCGTTAGAAAAACATTCGTGAAAAATTATCAGAAAAATACCTTGCTCCGTCCGGCGCTATTCGCCGCAGGCATCGCTCACCTCACGGCGGTCACTGCTCCACGCGCGGATGCCGCCGTGGCCTTCCTCGGGGTGGCAGCTGGCGATGCTTCCAGCACCAATGCCACCCTTTGGACCCGTGCGGTGGATGCCTCCGCCCCTTCTAACACAGCCTTAACTATCGAGCTCACCACCGATCCGAGTTTCGCAACTGGTGTCATTCCTCTGAGCGGCTCCACCGATTCCACCAAGGACTATACCTGCAAAGTGGACGTGACCGGCCTCGCGCCCGGCACCCAATATTACTACCGTTTCGTCGGACCCGCGAATGAGACCAGCATCATCGGCAAGGTAAAAACCGCGCCACTTCCTTCCGCAAGCGCCCCCCTTCATTTCGCCTTCAGCGGCGACAACGACGGCTTGATGCGCCCCTACGCGCTGGCCTCCGCCCTCCCTGCGGAAAATCTGGATTTCTATATCAATCTCGGGGACGTGATTTACGAAAACGCCAGCAATCTCACCAGCAGCGGTGCCCATAACGGAGCGGCATGGCTGAATTCTCCCTCTGTCACCTTGTCTAACGACTCGCTGAGTTTCAACGGCGTGCCAAGAGCCTTCATCCCGGCATCCGCAGCCTTCGCAACCCAAGCGCAACTCCGCACCGACTACGCCAAAAAATACCGCGAGAATTTCCTCCCCGTAAATAACAGCGGGCAAAACTGCCTCCAAGGACTTTACGCGGCGCAAGGCAACTATACGACCTGGGATAACCACGAACTTGGCAACCGTAAATATATCGACGGCGGTGCTCCTGCCGGGGGTTCTGTGGGCGGTGCTGCCGGAACGGACATGCCCACTGGACGTGGCGTGGATGCCCGCGCCGGCCAAGGCAACCTGAATGACGTGAATACTTCGACGACGGACTTCATGAACCGCTCGGCTGGATTTTTGGCGTTAGAGGACGTCTTCCTGAACTATCAGCCCATCGCGAACCGTGGCACAGTGAACGCGCTTTCGGATCTCCGCACCCATGACACACGCCAACTCTACAGCGCGCAACAGTGGGGGAAAAACGCCATTTATATCAACACGGACGCCCGCTCTTACCGGGACATCCGCCTTAAGTCCTCGAATGCAAGTGCGGATGAAACCTCCGCGCCCCGCGCTAACAACCCGAGCCGCACCTACCTCGGCGCCACCCAGCTCGCTTGGTTAAAACAGACATTGCTAGACGCGCAAAATGCCAGCACTCCTTGGAAGTTCGTTTCTATTTCAGATCCGATCGACCAACTCGGTCCCATCGGTGGCACGCTCACCGGCACCCTGACTGCCGTGAATGCGGACGGCGGCAAAGCCTATATGGGCGGTTACCGCGCCGAGCGGAACGCGCTGCTCAAGTTCATCGCAGACAATCACATCACCAACGTGATCTTCATGGCCACGGACGATCACCAGAACCGCATCAACGAACTGCTCTACTCGCCAAGCAGTCAGACGGAATTACAGTCCAGCTATGTAAAGGTGCCGTATTGCTTCACGATCGTCTGCGGTCCGCTCGGAGCGACTGGACCGGACACGATCACGGATCACTCGTTTGCCAATATCAAGGCCATCGCCGACAGTCTCGCGAATGCTCAGATCGCAGCGGGCATCAATCCAATCGGGCTTCAGGATTATCCTGGATTGCACAATCTCACCCGCCTCGGAGACGTCACTGCGGGCACCAGTCCGCAGCCGGTAGATTTTTACAGTCCGGACACCTTCAACTACACGTCCTTCAACGTCTCCGCCAATGGTAAAACCTTGTCGGTTAGAAGCACAGGAATGAGCGCCACGGCCCAAAACGCCGGAATTGAATACGCGAATGGCCCACAAACTAACACGATTTTCAGCTTCGAGGTGGATGCTGCTGCCTCCGACTCCATCGCCGCAGTGGTCCCAAGTGTCACGGTTGCGCGTGGCGGAATTGTCTTCAACCGGGGGACCGGTCGTTTCGTCCAACAGGTCAAGCTGACGAACAACGGAGCGACTCCGGTGTCTGGCTCGGTCGCCTTGGCACTCGATAACCTCAGCGTGAATGCCACTCTATTTAATGCCGCAGGTGTCACCGCCGCCACGACCCCAGCCGGCAGCCCGATGGCGCTGGTGAATGTTGGCCCGGACAAAATCCTCAGCGCAGGCGAATCCGCGACGGTTTCCTTGCAGTTCAGCAATCCTACCCGCGCCGCGATCACTTATGGCACTCGCGTCCTTGGCGGCGTCACTCCCTGAGCACTCCCATTTCCCGTATCCTAACAAAAAAACACCGCACTAACAAAACATGAAAAGCAAATCGAAATTCAAACAGTCGCTAGGCTTACTGGCAGCGATCACCGTGGCGAACACCGCCTACGGCCAGAGCACCGGACCGAGCACTGCCTCGACTCCCTACCTCCAGCCAACCCTCGCCGGCTTCGAGACCCTCTCGGTGCTCACGGTCGATAACACCTTTGCCACTGCCGACGATCTCGTGCCGAAAGTCGGCGGGGGCACGTTTGGAATGAATGGCATTCCGGACGGTCTCGGAGCCTTCGACAATGGCGACGGAACCTTTACCTTGCTCATGAATCATGAGTTCGGCAGCGGCTCCGGCGTGGTCCGCGATCATGGTGCCATAGGCGCTTACGTCTCGAAGTTCGTCGTCAACAAGAACACTCTCGCCGTCACCTCCGGCGAAGATCTGATGAAGCAGGTCTTCAACTGGAACTCGGGTACCCAGACGTCCAACGCATTCACCAGCGCTCTCGCTTTTAACCGCTTTTGCTCGGCGGACCTTCCTCAAGTGAGTGCCTTTTACAACGCCACTACCGGCAAGGGCACGCAGGAACGCATCTTCATGCACGGCGAAGAAGGCAGCGCAACCGGCTGGCAACAAGGCACCATCGTCACCGGCGCAAATGCAGGAAAAAGCTACACGCTCGGCAAGTTCAACCTCACCACCAACGGCTCCGGTCTCACGGGCGTCGGTGCTTGGGAAAACGCCCTTGCCAGTCCATATCCACAAGACAAGACCGTCGTCATAGGAAATAGCGACGGCGGCTCCGGCATCATGTCCAACGCCGTCGCGGTGTACGTCGGCACCAAACAAGCAACAGGCACCGAAGTGGAAAAAGCCGGCCTGATGAATGGAACGCTGAAGTTTATCAACGTCACCGGCAACCCCGTTGAGATTTTGGACACCACCACTCGCACGACGGGTATCACCAACGGCACCCGCTTCACCCTGAGCGGCACGGCTTCCACCACCTTCTCACGTCCCGAAGATGGTGCATGGGATCCCTTGAACCCGAGTTACTACTATTTCGTGACCACCGACCGTTTGGACCAAGCGTCCGACGGCTTTAGCGCGCAAATCGGCCAAACCCGCCTGTGGCGTCTAACATTCGACGACATCACCAATCCTGACGCTGGCGGTAGGATTGATATTTTCATCGATGGCCGCACCGTCGCCGGTGAAAAGGTCAACATGTTTGACAACATGTGCATTAACGAAACGACCGGGCACATCATGCTCGAGGAAGACGTCGGCGGAGCCGCGCACAACGGCAAGATCTTTGATTACGATCCTGCAACGGACGTGCTTAAGAAGGTGCTCAGACACGACCCCGCCCGCTTCGGAGACCGTACAGGTGGTGTCACCACAGCCGCAACCTTGCCCTTTAACAACGACGAGGAAGGCTCCGGCATCATCGACATCACAGCCATCATGAAAGGCAGTTCCAAGCACAAGGGCAATCCCCGCGAGGCTTGGTACATCAGCTCGGACCAGGCGCACTATACTACCAGCATCACGCCCACGCAGGCGGAGGGCGGACAACTCTTCACCGTTCACGACATTGCTCCGACGAACAATGTCGCTGTCACCCGTGGTGGCATGGTGCGGAATCGCGGCACTGGCAAGTTTGTGCAAAAAGTCAAAATCACCAATAACAACGCCGGCCCGCTTACCGGCCCGTTCTACCTGGCTCTTGATACTCTTAGCGCGAATGCATCGCTCTTCAATGCGAACGGCACGACGACAGTTTATGCTCCCCTGAGCAGGCCATACATCACCATTCCGGGCGGCACTCTCGCGGCGGGGGCCACCGCGACTGTTAGCTTGCAGTTCACCAACTCGAATAACAACGCCATCACCTATACCACTCGCGTGCTCAACAGCATCGTCACTCCATAAACCACACTTCATACCCTGCATTACTCCAGAAACATCATTATGAAAACTACAAGCCTATTCAAAACCTCGCTGTTGCTTGCTTCCGGACTCGCCCTGTCCGCAACGACTAGCCACGCGGCGCTCTATCACGTCAGCATCAACACCGCCGCGCTCGTCGGAAATGCCAGCGGGCCTTTCTCGCTGGACTTCCAATTGAACAGCGGTGACACCCTGTCCAATAACACCGCCGTCATCAGCAGCTTCACCTATGGCGGCGGCGGCGCTGCTTTCGGAGCCCCGAGTGCATTCGGCGGCGCCACTGGCGATTTGACTCTCAATTCCATTTCGTTGAGCGACTCGAGCGCATTCAATGAATTCTATCAGAGTTTCACCGCCGGAAGCACCTTGGACTTCGACTTGAACCTGTCCCAGAATGTGGATGCGGGTCCGACTCCGGACGGGTTCTCTTTCTCGATCCTTGATAGCAGCCTCGCCAGCATCCCGACCACGGGTGTGGGTGATACCCTGCTCACCATGGACATCAACTCGGCAGGCCTCCCTGCAATTGCGGACGGTTCCGGCACCGGTGCATTCTCGGGAATTTCCGTCACGGCCGTTCCTGAGCCAAGCGCCGCTCTCTTGGGCGTGCTTGCCTGCGGCCTCGGAGTGCTCCGCCGTCGTCGTTCAAACTGATCGCTAACTGGTTACCGGAAATACGCAAGCCGATCCTGGTGACAGGATCGGCTTGTTTGTGTCCTCAATTCATTTGGAAATGAGCCTAGTACCAAATCATGCCCAATCCTTTTCATCTGCGTTTATCCTGTTTATCTCCGGTTTAAAAAATCCAAAACCTAGTGAGTTTCTGTATAATCCTAGAAGAGAAAGAGAACCGCAGATGGACGCAGATTCACGCAGATAAACAAAGAGTTAGCTATACTTGGCATCTCACCCACGGGGTGAGAGTTGAATACTTTAAGAAGCCTCTTACAATCATGTCTATCTGTATTCATCAGTGGTTTACTTTCCTCTTCAGGATAATGCCAGAACTGTTCCGCTTTCCAATTCGCCGTGCGGCAAGCGGTCACTTTCGATTTTATTTGGCCACCGTCACCCGCCCGAAGACCCCGTCTTGTTCGTTGTTAGGTCCAGCGGTGAAATACAGTGCCATCGCATCGCCGAGGCTCACGCCGTTGCCGAAAACGAGACCCCAGATGCCGTCGATATTCAGAGGCTTGCCCTCGCGATCCCGCAGAAAATCATGAAAAACACCGGTCTTAGGATCAAATGCCGCGATGGTTCCATCGCCGAAACTCGCGACAAGCAAATCTCCGCCGAAGTCGCCGAAGCCCTTCGGAGCGATGGTCACTCCCCACGGCGAGTTGAGCTTGCCCTTGTCCGACATCTCACTGAGCAAGTGTCCGTCGCGGTCGAAGAAAGCCACATGGCCCACTCCTTCGCCGGGCGCATCGACCGCCGCTTCATCCGCCGTTAGATCGACGACAGCATACACGACGCAGAGCTTGTCGCCGAGCCACTGGATGTTGTACGGGCTGTATTCCTCCGGGAGGCCGGGCGGACGGGCAAAGGGTACTTGTGCGGAGATTTCCTCCCAGCGATTGTTGAAAACCTGGATGCGCTTGTTTTGAAAATCCGTAACATACAGTCGGTTATCCGCCACGGGTTTACCCTCGGCATCCGGCTTGAAAGCGTCAGTTGTTAGAGCAACGCCGGTATAGGCAGTTAGATGTTTCAGTGAACGATCCTGATCTCTGCCCTTGTCGGATAGATCCTTGACGATGATGGCCTTGTCCATGCTTTCCGCCGTTTTCGCACGCCATGCATTGATGGTGCCGTCGGTGGTCACGAAAATGAATTTGGCCGGTCCCGATAGATCACCGAGAGGGACGGGTGTGCCGCTGGTCAGGTTGCTGGTCGGACCCTTGACCGGGAACTCCACGGGCTGGCCGGGGACATCGCTGGCGGCATTGTAAACCTGTCCGGTGACGTTGGTAAGACCGTCTTCATAGGAAATCAAAGGACCCTCAATGCTTACGACTTTCAGGCCATCCTGATGCAGCGGCTCACCGTTGACATCGCCGATGTAAGTCGTGGTGGAGGCATTCCCGGCGTTGCTGATCCAGATGTGCCCACCCACCCCCGGCGGCCGCAGCGCGATGCCCCAAGGATTGACCACCTTCTCATCGACGAAGGCAGTGGGGTGAAATTCGGGACGGCTCGCCACCAGGACGGTTTGCTCAAATCCGTGCTTTGCTTCGACTGCATTTTGCGCGAAGCTGATAGACGGGAAAAAACTAACTCCGCCAAGCAGCGGCAGGAACATGGTGGCAGTGGAAATGCGGGTGGTTGGAAATTTCATCAGGAAACAGGCCAAATACTGTCACCGGAGCGTGGCTGTCGATTTCTGAAATCAAACGATTTCGCCCCACAAGAACCCCATGGGGGTCCGCCTTATTTTGAGATCACCCCATCGACCTGTATCCGCACCTTGCGGAGCTCGAATGGGAATCCCTCTAACTGAAATCCAATTTTACCGGTCGCCGGTTCACATTGGCTGACGCGGTTTTGTAAGACTCCGTTAAGCCGGACCTCGACAACGTTTCCATGGCAGAGAATAACGCCCGTATTCCATTCGCCCTTCGGCTTTTCGGAGGCGACTCCGCTGCGCTCGAGCTGGGGCGGTTTGGCATCGGGAGCGGAGCTGAGTTTTTCCGCAAAGCGGGCGGTGGCCATCGGTAGCAAATCGCCTGCTTGGTCAAGCTTGAGCTGCACTTGAAGACAAACAGGCCAAGGCGTGCCTGCGACCGGCCCGGAATTGATGTGCAGCAGCACACCGCCATTGCTGGCTTTTTCCGCGTTGGCCGGCCACCGCCACTCGAAAAAAAGCTGATAGTTTTCATGGCTTTCCTTGGTGGCCAGATAACCTAACGGCTTGCCAGAAATCGCCAATACGCCATCGGCACCTAACGTGCAAGTCGCGTCTAACGCTGTCGGAACAGCAGTGATGAATTCCCAATCAGGAAGAGTTTTATCAGCTAACAGATCCTTTCCAGGCGTCTCTGCGCGGGTGAGGGAAATACATAATAATCCAAGGACGGGAAAAATCGCGAGGTGATGTGGGTTCATGTCGGTAAAATCTATTTCCCATGTTTAGAACACGGCGGGAAGGTGTTTTTTAAATAATACGGCAACTAACTGGACTGTCCGTAGTAGGCGCCGGGGCCGTGTTTGCGGAAGAAGTGTTTTTGCAGCAGATCGGGCGGAGCGGGTGCGGCGGACGGGTTGAGAGAAAGGGTCTTGAGCGCCATGTCCGCGACGATTTCAAGGGCAAGCGCCGTTTCCACCGCTTTCGACGCACTCGGTCCCCAGGCGAAGGGGCCGTGGTTGCGGACGAGGACAGCAGGAACATCTAACGGCTTAAGATTCGCGAAGCGTTCGACGATGACCTTGCCGGTTTCCCACTCGTATTCGCCCCCGATCTCCTCGGGGGTCATCGTGCGGGTGACGGGGACCGGGCCGTGGAAATAGTCGCAATGCGTGGTGCCTAGGCAGGGCAGATCCATTCCTGCTTGGGCGAAGGCCACGGCGCTGCGGGAGTGCGTGTGGACGACCGAGCGGATGCCAGGGAAATGAAGGAACAGGCAGCGGTGAGTCGGCGTATCAGACGACGGGCGATAGCTGCCTTCGAGGATGTTTCCCTCGTAATCGAGGATCACCATGTCAGCGGCTGTTAGCTTTTCGTAGTCAACGCCGCTGGGCTTGATGGCGAAGACGCGGCGCTCGGGATCGGCGACAGAAACATTGCCGAATGTTAGATCCACGAGGCCGGTCTTGGGCAGGGCGAGGTTGGCCGCGAGGCATTCCTCTTTGATGGATTGATAGCTCATGCGCGTCAGCCTTGGATGCCTTGGGCGAGGTGAAAATAGAGGTCTTGCTGGCGCAAGTCGTTTTTGTATGAGCGCAGGCGCGTGTCGTCGTCGATCACGCTGAGTTCGATTTTGGCGATTTCCGCGAAGTCTTCGAGGTGTTCGGTTGTTAGAGCGTAGGAAAGGACGGTGTGATGAGCACCTCCGGCGTAGATCCAGGCTGCGGTCGCGGTCTTGAGATCGGGCAACGGTTTCCATAACACGCGGGCGACGGGAAGCTTGGGTAGTTCGTTTTGCGGAGCGACGCATTCGACCTCGTTGACGAGAAAACGATGGCGGCTGCCGAGGTCGATGATGGAGGCGTTGACGGCTTTTCCCGCGCCGCAGTCGAAGACCATGCGGCAGGGATCTTCCTTGCCTCCGATGCCTAACGGGTGGATTTCGATCTTCGGAATTTCCGAGGCGAGAGAGGGGCAAATTTCCAGCATGTGTGCGCCGAGAATGAGTGGATTCGCGGGATCAAGGTGATAGGTATAATCCTCCATGAAAGAGGTGCCACCTGCGAGTCCATCGGCCATGACCTTCATGATGCGGGTGAGTGCGGCGGTTTTCCAATCGCCTTCGCCGGCAAATCCGTAGCCGTCTTCCATCAGCCGTTGGACGGCGAGGCCGGGCAGTTGTTTCATGCCGTGGAGATCCTCGAAGGTGGTAGTAAAAGCGGTGAAGCCACCCTCTTCAAACAAGGCACGGAGGCCGATCTCGATGGCGGCGGAGTCCCGCAGCGATAGATGGCGGGCCGCGCCTTTTTGCAGCTCGGGGGCGACGCGATATTTTTCCTCATAAACGGCGCAGAGGGTATCCACTTGGGCCTCGGTGGCAGCATTGATTTTCGCCACGAGATCGCCAATGCCGAAGGTGTTCACCTCCCAACCGAAGCGGATTTGCGCGGAAACCTTGTCGCCTTCCGTGACGGAAACGTGGCGCATGTTATCGCCAATTCTAGCAAGTTTAAGCGTGCGGGAAGCGTGCCAGCCACGGGCGGCGCGGGCCCATGCAGCGAGGCGCTCGTGGACTTCCGGGTCTTGCCAATGGCCGACGACGGCTTTGCGTGGCAGGCGTAGGCGCGCACCGATGTGACCAAACTCGCGGCCGCCGTGAGCGGTTTGGTTCAGGTTCATGAAATCCATGTCGATGTCGGCCCACGGAATGTCGCGGTTGAACTGAGTGTGCAGGTCGGCGAGCGGCCTGCGGAGAATTTGCAGGCCTTCGATCCACATCTTCGCCGGGGAAAACGTGTGCATCCAGGCGACGATGCCGATGCAGTTAGGCGCGGAGTTCGCATCGATGGCGAACTGCGTGATCTCGGCAGAGGATTTGAGAACGGGCTTGAAAACGACCTTGTGCGGGAGGGCCCCGGTGGAGTTCAGCGCATCGGCGACGACCTGCGCGTGTTCATCGACTTTCTTGAGCGCCTCCGGGCCGTAGAGGTGTTGGGAGCCGGTGACGAACCAGATTTCAAGATGATCGAAGTTATTAATGTTAGACATAAAATTAGCGGGATTGTTGGGCTTTGAGGGCGAGCAGGTTTTTCATGATGTGGCCGAGATCGGCCGACTTGGAGACGCCGCCGAAGGAATCGTGAAGTGCGAGGTAGAGCGCATAAAGTTGCTGATAGATGGTCTGGTTTTCGGGGATCGGCTGGTAGGTGATTTCCTTCAACCCGGTCATCGCGGCTTGGGCGGTTTTGAAATTCGGGTGTACTCCAGCCACCACGGCTGCACCGATGGCTGAGCCGAGGGCGCAGGATTGGGAAGAACGGGAAACGCGCATTTCGCAGCCTGTGACATCCGCGTAAATCTGCATGAGCACTGCATTCTTCTCGGCAATTCCTCCGGAACAAACGATGCGCTCGACCGGCACGCCGTATTCTCGAATGCGCTCCACGATGGCGCGTGCTCCGAAGGCGGTGCCCTCAATGAGCGCCCGATAGATTTCCGCCTTCGTGGTATAAAGCGTTTGACCTAACAGGAGTCCGGTGAGGAGTTGATCGACGAGGATGGTGCGGTTGCCGTTGTTCCAATCGAGGGCGAGCAGGCCCGATTGGCCGGGCTTGAGTTTCGCCGCCTCCTCGGTGAGCTGGCCGTGGAGGGACGCATCGCCTAACACCCCTTCGACGAACCATTTGAAAATATCGCCAACTGCGGATTGGCCGGCTTCAATACCGAAATAGCCGGGTAAGATCGCGCCTCTCACAATGCCGCAGATGCCGGGGATGTCGGCGACGGTTTTCTCGGCGGAAACGACCGCGCAATCGCAGGTGGAAGTGCCGATGACTTTGACGAGCGTGCCTTCATCCACGCCGCAGCCGATGGCGCCGTAGTGGACATCCATTTCACCGATAGCGATGGGGATACCGGCAGTTAGACCGAGTTTCTCCGCCCATTCCGGGCAAAGATTTCCGGCGATGGCGGAGGCATCGTAGGCTTCGGTGAAAAGCCGGTCACGAAGGTCGGCGAGCTTGGGGTCAAGGGCTGATAGAAATTCCTTATCGGGGAGGCCGCCCCAGTCGTCCGCATAGAGCGCCTTGTGGCCAGCCATGCAAACGCCTCTGCGGATGGCAAGCGGATCGGTAACTCCGGCGAGTACGGCCGGGATGAAATCGGCGAGTTCGACCCAGGAATACGCGGCGTCGAACACGGCGGGATCGAGCTTGAGGCAGTGCCAGATTTTCGCCCAAAACCATTCGGACGAATAGGTGCCGCCGATTTTCGCGAGGTATTGCGGACGCAGTTTCCCGGCTGTTTCCGTGATGGCGTTGGCTTCCGGGATGCTGGTGTGGTCTTTCCAGAGCCAGCATTGCGCGTTTAGGTTTTCCGAAAATCGAGGATCGTAGGCGAGGGGGACATTCACGGAATTTACCGGGAGGGGGCTGGAGCCGGTGCCGTCCATGCCGATGCCTACAACCTGGTCCTCCGAAAACGAAGGCTCGGCGGCACGGGCAGCGGCGAGCGCGTGCAAGGTCGCTTTTTCTAATGCGAAAATATAGTCTGCCGGGTTCTGCCGAGCGAGGTGGTGGTCCGAGGCGTTGAGCAGAATTCCTTGATTTCCCGAAGGATAATCGACTACCGCAGTGCCGATTTCCCGCCCGTCGGCGCAATCAACCACAAGGGCGCGGGCCGAGTTCGTTCCGTAATCTAAACCGATAGTGAATGGCATGACGCTTGCTTTAATGAAGATCCCCGCAACCCACGGAAAGACCCAAATCGCGTCGCGGTCAATTTTTACCTGACACGCATGAGTGTTGCAATTTTCACCGCCGTATCCTAATTCCCCGCGTCCCAACCTCATTCCGATGAATTCGATCCGAATCGCCGCCCAATTAACCGCCGCCGTCGCCACGCTTTTGCTTGCGAGTTGCGCGAACTTGAAGCTTCCCACGGAAGTCACCAAAGACGGCAAGCCCGTGAACCCCTATCCGGCCGGCACCTACGACCATTTCAAAGCCGAGCCCGACTATCCAAAAACGTACACCGTGTGGAAAAACGAGGACCTCCTCTCGCGCACTAACTCGGGAAATTCCTCGATCAAGATCAGCCTCGAAAAACAGCGCGGCTTTCTCATGAACGGCGATGAAGTGGCGATGGACTATCCGATTTGCTCCGGTATTCCAGCCCGCCCGACACCGACCGGCACCTTCTATATCCTCGAAAAAGTCGTGGATAAAAAATCCAACAAATACGGCCATATCTACAACGCCGCCGGCGACGATATCAACAGTAACGCCGATCTCTCCATGGACCCCGTCCCCGAGGGTGGGCGCTTTGAAGGCGCTTCCATGCGTTACTGGATGCGTCTCACCAACGACGGCGTCGGCCACCACATCGGCCCCGTGAAACGCCATCCCGCATCACACGCCTGCATCCGCGGCCCAAGCGCGACCATGCCTATCGTTTATTCGAAAGTAAAAGAAGGCACCCGCGTCACCGTCGAGTGAGCTTGGAAAAACTCGTTTTCCACAATTGCAAAAGGCCCGGACGCATCCGGGCCTTTTGCTATAATCGGATCACCCGTTAGATCATTGGTCCTCTTCCTTGACGAACTTTTTGTGCCCTTCCTTTTTCATATCTTTAAGCGTCCCTAAGATCGTGGCGACCTGGTCGATCTTCCCGTTCATGAACGCTTCCTCCACCTCGCACAGCGTCACATAGACCTTGCCGACCATCTTGTGATACTCCGCCAAGGCCTTCGCCTTCTCCGGACCTTCTGGCATCTCCTTGATCAGCGCCGGAGTTTCCGTCGCGCTCTTCAACGCCGCCGCCTGCGCATCGCGGGCTTCGCTCGCTCCCTTTACGGGATCGGTTTCCTTTTTGATCGCCTTGAACGCATCGTTCATGGCTTCCATCTGCTTGCCCAACGCCGTCTTTTCTTTCTCCGCCGCCCACGCCGGCACCAGCATCAATCCTGCTGTGCAGCCCATTAGAATCAGTTGTTTTTTCATACGCAGCGAATACGAGCGAAATCCGCCCGCCTTTCCAATCGCAAATTTTCCATTTATTTCCGCCGCTGTTCCGCCATCATCCGGCGCTTGAAGCTGAAATCAAAATGGCGGCGATGGTCGATCCTCACCTTGGGTGCGCTGGCGTTGACTGGCGTGCTGGGCTGGTTCGTTCTCCCCTTCGCCATTTCCCTACCTGCCGGGCTGTTGGAAAATCCGGCGGCATCTCCAGTTCTGCTAGACCGGCACGGCACCCCCATCCTCCACCTCACGCTGCCAGACTCATCCCACGCCGCGCCCGTCGCTTGGGAGGAAATTCCCGCAGATCTCGTCGCCTGCACCCTTGCCGCTGAAGATAAGCGCTTCTACCAGCACGGCGGGATCGACCTGTTAGCAGTTCTGCGCTCCACCCGCGATTGCCTCGCACGACGGCGCATCGTTTCCGGGGCTTCCACCATCACCCAGCAGCTCATTAAAATTTCCTCCCCACCCGCGAAACGCAACATTTTCACCAAAATTCACGAAGCCCTCGCTGCCCGGCGCTTGGAAATGACGTGGTCGAAGCGCCGGATTCTCACTGCCTACCTCGACCGCTTGGACTACGGAAATCTCCGCACCGGCAGCGTCGAGGCCGCCCGGTTCTATTTTCAAAAGCCTCTAACCGACCTCTCCCTTGCCGAATGCGCCCTCCTCGCCGGACTTCCCCAAGCCCCCACCCGCCTCAACCCCATCAACCATCCCCAGCGCTCCACCGTCCGCCGGGACACGGTGCTTCGCCGTCTAGCAGCCGCAGGAAATACCGATTCCGCCCGCATTTCCGCAGCCCTCACCGAGCCAGTCACCCTCCGCCCGCTCATCGAGTCACAGCCTGCCCCTTGGCTCGCCGCGCAGGCCGCAAATCTCAAATCCCAAATCCCCACCACCCTCGACCTCCCGCTCCAGCGCGATCTCGAAGCCATCGTCCGCGAGGAAACCGTGAAACTCCGCGAGGCCAACCTCCGCCACGCCGCCGTCGTCGTCATCCACAATCCCACCGGTGAAATCCTCGCCCTCGTTTCCTCCGCAAATTGGAACGACCCGCGCGGTGGCCAGCTCAATGGCGCACTCACGCCGCGCTCGCCCGGCTCCACGCTCAAGCCCTTCACCTACCTGTTAGCCATGGAACGGAACCACCGCATCCCCTCTTCCATCCTCGCCGATATTCCCAGCCCCTTCCGCACCCCGCAGGGTCTCGATCTCCCGGAAAATTACGATCGCTGCTACCGCGGCCCCGTTACGCTCCGCACCGCCCTCGCTTGCTCGCTCAACGTCCCCGCCCTGCGCGAACTCAACTTCCTCGGCGGTCCCCGGCCCCTTCACGACTTTCTGGAAGACCTCGGCATCACGACTCTCAAGCCGGATGCGAACCTCTACGGCCTCGGCCTCACCTTGGGCAATGCCCCGGTTAGATTACTCGAACTCACCAACGCCTACGCCACCCTCGCCCGCCAAGGCAGCTACTTCCCTCCCGTTCTCTTCCCTTCAAAATTGGATGTTAGACATAAAATGTTCGATGTTCGCAGCGCCTATCTCATTGCCGATATCCTTTCCGATCCCGAGGCCCGTGCGCCCTCCTTCCAACCCGGAGGCCCGCTTGATCTTCCCTTCCGCTGCGCCGTGAAAACCGGGACTTCCTCGGATTTCCACGATAACTGGTGCCTTGGCTTCACCCCCGAGTTCACCGTCGGCGTCTGGGCGGGAAATTTCGAACAACAGCCGATGAAAGGCCTCTCAGGCATCGCCGGAGCGGGCCCCATTTTCCACCGCGCCATGCTTAAACTTCACGAAAACATCAAACCCACTTGGTTCGCGAAACCTAACGGGCTAGCAGAAATCTCCATCGACCCGCGCAACGGAAAACTCATCCCCGCTCAGGAAAAAAACGCCCGCCGCGACCTCGCCCCTTCCGGTCAAGTGCCGCCCGCAGCCACTCCCGCCGACTACGATGCCACCGGCAAGGCCCTCCTCGATCCCACCTATGCCGAGTGGTTCGCCAGCCGCCACAATCTCCGCCACAACGACCTCGCCCTCGACCCGGATCAAATCGCCCGGGAACCCCTTCGCATCATCAGCCCAGCTAACAACTCCACCTTTTTGCTAGATCCGGAAATCCCCTCCGGCTCCGACAAGCTCCGACCCGTCACCAATCTCCCCGGCACCGCCCGTTGGCAATCCGATACCCTGGTCATCGAGCCCGCCAGCCCCGAACCGATCATTCACCTCACCACCGGCACCCACATCCTCACCGCCACCGATCCCGCCACCGGCATCACTCACACGTTGACACTACGAGTGAAGTCACTTTGAGTGAAAATGGCTGCCGCGTCCCGCCATCCCGCCTTCATTGGCAAGTTCTCAGCTAGGACGGAAAATTGGTAGCAGGACATTCCGACAAGAGCGTCTGACTATAGAATATTAACCTTCGCAGATGTCTCCCCAGCGCTCCGTTTATCATGGAACTACAGATAGGCTGAAGTTCACGCTGCTCCACTCGAGAACTGCCGGCTCTGTATCGCCATAGCGCAATAGAAAATACTTCTCCGGCAATCCCTCAGGTCGAACCCAATAGAGGAGACCAGGTATCAAGGGTATCGTGACCGGCAGGTCCGTATTATATACATGGTTCACGTCCGATGAGAGCCTCCATCCTTGGAGGTAACCTGGCTCGGGCTGAATAGTAACATTCACGGTGTTGAAAGTCAGCAGATCGCCACTGATAGTTGCTCCCAAATATACGGTCCCGTCCGCTGACCGTAAATCGCTCCAATTACCGTCCAGACCAACTGTAGCGTAGAAATAAGAGGTGCCGCTCGGGTCTGCCAATGCTGCCCCATTGAAGAATGCCATCGTCAGGCCACGAATTAGGTTAACCGTTCGATCACCCCGCAGTTGCAGATAACGATAGGTCGAGAGCATGTAGTCGAGATCATAGTTGGCCTTGCCGATCCGCATCGGTGCTGTGGCAAACCGCAGCGTTTTGGAATGCACAGGCGTCGCCACGCCAACAGGACGAATGTGAGATACGACGAACCTGGAGCCGTTTCGCTTCACCTCAAATCCGAAGATGGAATTCCCGGTATAGCTGCCATTATCGACGTAATACTCAAGGCCTGGGATCAGTGCCACAGTCTGCTTTCCCCGCACTCCGGTTCCAGGATAGCCGGCTGCATTGTGGCGGGCGTAGGTTTTTAGGAAGTAATAGCCTGGGAGATTCGCTTCTCCATAATCGTCGGGATCAAATATAATGTGAGTGGTCTTCACCTCGAGCGAGAACCCATCCCCGCTGGCAGTCGCGGCGTCCCCATCGCTCACATTCACAATGCGTCCATTTGGATCCACTTCAAAACTGAAGCTTGACTGCCCGATGTCGAAGTAATGGAAGCCCTCATACAGTAAAAGGGTATTGATGCCACTCAGCCAGTTGAGTTGTCCCCCATTTCGCGGTGGATCTATCAAATAAAATCCGTTATAATGCCCAGGGTTGACAGTTAGGGGGAATGGACCTGTACCACGATAGCGTCGGGCTGGTTTCATGAACGGAAGGATTCGGTCCTAGAGACATGCAATTCAAGAAAAAAATTCAAGCGCTAATATCTATCAGTTAATGCTACTGCCGTCTGGAATTCGATTCTTGTGTCTCTGTCTCCCTCCAACTGGATAAATCTCTATTTCGCCAGACCAGCAAACCATGCTCTTGTTAGAGGCCGGTTTAACAGGACCAAAGTGGTGATCGGATAGATACAGGAGATTAACACTCCGCCAATCGCGCCTCCGGCCATTGCTCCGGCCATGATGTTTGAAAACGAGTCGGGGACATGCGAGTTCGCCATCATTCCCCGGGTCATTTCCGTCATCGCGGGGACTAGGATCGTGGCGGCTAGGACCAGGTTGACGAATTTTGCCCCAAGTGATGACCAGACGTAGGCATTCGACCATTTGAGGCCGTGTTTCCGTTTCTTCACTAACTGGATGCCTGCGATGATCATGGGGATCGCCACCACCAACGACAGAATAGAGGACGTGATCGTCACCGGGCTAATCTTCGCCTGCATGGCGAGTTGCGCCTCGAATTGGGCGTTGAGCTGGGGATTGCTCTGGCCCATTTTCAAGAACGGATTCCCCGCCACGACCATGAATAAACCCCACGCGCCGCCCACCACTCCAAGTCCGGCAAAAACCAGATGCAGAATGCCAAACACGCTGACGGCGGGTGGGATGTTAGGAGGGAGCGCAATTGAGGACGGGGGTTGAGGCAGGGGCGGAGGGTAGGACGACATTTCGTTCATACCTGCATCACAAGCAGGCATTCATGAGAAGTCGAGCATGGCTTGAAACTCCCGCTTCCTGTCAATTTTCCGGCGTTGGCTTGCCGACTTATGGACCCCCAGCGATTGAACTCCCCAGACGCGCGATTACAGTTAGAAATCAAGCGGGCTCGACTTTTCAATGACGGCGAAATGAATTTTGCGGTCCCATCGCTTGATGAGCACTCCAATGCAGTGGAGGAAAAATCATCCGCCGTGCTCGCCGATGTAGTTTCCGTAGCCGACGATCACGGTGGAGAGGACCAAGAAACCAAGGCCGGTGTAGAGCAGGCGTTTCGACTTGGGACTCGCGCCTTTCCATTCCCTTAAGGCGAGGCCCCAAATGGAGCTGAAGATAATGATGGACGCCATGTGCAGCGTCCAACTGCTGAACTTATATTCGCCCATCTGGGTTTCTCCCATCGAGTAAAAGAAGAATTGGAAATACCATATCAACCCGGCGAGGGCGGAGAAAAAGTAGTTTCCTAACAATGGCACAGGTGTTGGGTCTTTCCGCCCGTCGAAGGCATCCCCTTCACCGGGAGCGATGAGGGGATTGGCGAGTGGCGATTGAATGCCTGCTGCGCAACTGAAGTATTGGTAGGCGGATTTGTTTTTCACGTTGAGCATCACGCACCAGACCAAGTTGGCGGTAAAGCCACCTAACAGAATAACGATCAGGACGGGGAGGCCGGTCCAGATTTCCGTCGTGCCATGGGCCTTTGAAATGTCACTGATGGGTTTCCCCGCAGCCAGGCCGAAGGCGAAACAAGCGCTCATGATGCCGGAAAACGTGGCGACGAGGATGCCCTTTTTGAAATCGAATTCCCTCACCGTCTCGCGCTTTTCCGCATGGGTCATTTCGCCCTCCTTCACCTTGCCTGCAAGAGCGGTGACGACGATTCCCAGAACGCACACCGCCAGCCCGGCCAGCACCCATTGTCCGTTCGTTTTGTGGAGGAGGTCGGAGTCGAACCGGCCTTCATAAATCGGCGGGATGAGGGTGCCGAAAACCGTGCAGTAGCCGAGCGCCACCGCCATGCCTAACGACAGACCGAGGTATCGCATCGTCAGCCCGAAGGTCAGGCCGCCAAGCCCCCACATCGCGCCGAAGATATAGGTGTGAAGCCATACGGTGCCGGGTGTCTCGGCGAGGGTCGCGACGACATCCTTCGTATTGAGGAGGGCGAAAAACCACGGCGCGACCAGCCAAGAAAAAACTCCAGCGACGATCCACGAAGTTTCCCATGACCAGCGTTTCACGCCACGGAAGGGGACATAAAATGTGCCCGCAGCAAGGCCGCCGAGCCAGTGATAGATGACACCGATGATGGGATTCATGATGGGTTGTTAGCAAACAGTGATGGTTTCCATGCCCAGCAACTGACCAAGCTTTTTGAGCTTGCCAGCGATGTGGCCGACGCCGACGGCGCAGTGGTGGGCTGGGCCTTGGACGTTCCAGTCATTGACGAACCGGCGGGCTCCGATGGGGAAGCGGTAGCGGGAATTCGTGTTGCCGATCTCAAGAATCGGGCCGGGCACGGACTCCCCCTCAGCGACGAGGAACTTGAGCCGTCCATCGACGGTCTGGACGACGCTGAGCAGGGTGACCGGGCCGTGTTTGACGGACATTTCGACCGACAGACCGCGGCCGACCTTGCCGTGAAACACGTCGAGCGGGCGGACCTTGGTTTTGCCCTCGGCGATGGCGATGTGGCCGGGGCCGTCGTGGCCCATGAGGACGATATCGTCGGTCCAGTCGAGTGTGTAATATTCCGTGAACGAGCCGCCGACGCCGAAGGAATCGAGGATTTTCATGGCCTGCACGTTCTTGATTTCCATCTCCCCGGCGACCGGAATGCCGCGGGCTGTTAGGAGAGAGTTGCCGAGGATAATTGAAGATATAGCATCCTCGTTTTCCGCATTACCGGTGCCCATGTAGTAATAGGCAAGCGAGCCGAGGTCGTGGATTTCGACGAGCTTGTCCAAGGCTACGGAAGTCCTGGCAGCACGCTCCAGCTCCGGCTGCGAGCAATCCGCCTGCACCTCGAAGGTCGTCTGGAAATCCGCGACGCGGGCGGAGATTTGCTCATCGCTGACCTCGCGGCGGAGCGCGGACAGTTCATCGACCTCTACGATTTCCATATGCCCGCCGAAGTGGGCGCACTGCTGGGTGAGATCGGAATAAATATCTAACATTCCGCTGTAGTAGTGGCCCATCACACCGAGGCGGTTGTGGAACATCACGCCAGCGACGCGGGCGGCGTCGATCCACGCATCCACCTCGTCCCAGCACTCGGGATCCTCGTGGAGCATTCCGGTGATCTGATGGAAGTCGATGCGCGAGCGGTTGAAGACATTGGCGATTTCCGGGACGGGGCAGGCACTGCAATGGGCCAACCACTCGCCGGTCATTTTCGTGCGGTCGCCCATCTGGTTGAAGGTGGCGTAGTCGATGGCGGCCTCGGGGGATAGATTGAGGATGATGACCGGGACTTTCGCGCGCTGGACGACGGGGAGCACAGTGGATGATAGCGCGTAGGTGGTGACGTGGAGGAAAATGAGATCCACGTCCTCGCGGCGGAACGCGTGACCCGCATCGAAGGCCTTGGGCACGGTATCCACAAGGCCAAGATCGACGATTTCCACCCCCTCGCGCACGAGTTTGGAGTGGACGGTGGCAAGGTAACCTTCGAGGCGTTCCTTCAGGCCGGGAAACTGCGGCCAATAGGTATCAAGGCCGATGCCGAAAAGGCCAATGCGGGTGGTGGCGGACATGGGTGGTCGGTGGGTTTACAGCTCGGAGAAGGATCTGGAAGAGGCTAACAGGGATGGGATCATTTTTCTGTGGGTCGCCGGGTGTTGGTGCGGGTTTGCGGAACACGGCTTGAACATAGGTTGCCAACTGACGAACAACACCGGATGCACCTTCTCGTTTGTTAGGGAGCACCTTGCCGCCCGGCAAGCACCATCTTCATTTATTAGAACCGGGCTGCGGACCCAGCGTTCGGGAAGCCGCCTTAAATCCACCACTTGAAGCGATGGCTCGATCCTTACTAACAATTCCGCATGTCCTCCCTGTAGCAAAGGGCGGCAGCGTTTTGCTAGCTGCGCTCGCGTCGGTAGTGCATTGCGATAGCGCCGTTGCGGAGCGGCTTCGTCGAGACCATTTCTAGCCGTCGCGTGCCGGGTAGCCCGCCTTGGTAAAGGGTGGGGCCATGGCCGACGATCCTTGGGTGGACAAGGAATTTATACTCGTCAATCATATCTAACCTGTCTAGTTCGGTCGCGAGCATGCCGCTACCGAGGAGCACGCCAGCCGGGGTCGCGTCCTTCAGCCTCTGCACTTCCGTGCGCAAGTCGCCGACGACGTGATGGCTGTTGGTCCACGGGAAGTTTTTACGCGTTGAAGACACGACATACTTTGGCTTGGCCCCCAGCTTCACCGCCCAATCGCGTATCGCCGGAGCTGCTTCCACGTCGCCGGAGGCGACCGCTGGCCAGTAACTCTCCATCATTTCGTAGGTGACTCTACCCCACAGCATCGCCCCACCCTCGTCCATGAGACGAGTGAAAAAAGCGTGCGTCTCGTCGTCGGCGATTCCCTCTTGGTGGTCGATGCAGCCGTCCAAGGTAACGTTGATGCTGAAGGTTAAGAGTCCCATGCGGTAAATCTCTGGAGAACAGTGTATTTCATTTCGTTGCCAAAATCCTCAATAATCGACCCAGAAAACGCCTTGGATTCAAGACCCCCAAAGAGGTATCCTATCAGCTCCCGGTTGGCGCGCTTCAAACTTGAAACTATTTTTCTTCGTTACTTGTGGATGATGAAGGTCATTCCCGATGGCTCGGTAACATAGACAGTGCCACCGCTCCGTGTGATCTTGAAAATGCCAGCATCGGCGGACTTGAGTTCCGCCTTGGGGGCTGACGAAATATCTTTAAAATCGTGAGCAGGAAAGATCTTTTTCAGGTCAATCTTTCGGTTGTCGGGTGACACGGTGAATGAAGTCGTAGAATCATCACGGTGGATGTCCAACAACTTCTCAGCGTCATCCTTGTCGCTCTCAAATAATGCGAAGCCGTCGGCGATGGGCTTGGCCACGACCGTCTCTACGACTCCTTTCTGGTTGATAACGTCGATCCACAACATCTCCTTGCCTTGGGGCATCCCACAAAGGCAAAGGAGCATCATGATGAGTTTACCGGCAGCGGTTAATGAGGTGATGTCCATGGTATTTGTTGTTTTGGTTTTCCTGTCGAGATTGTATGGCTGGATTCGTGGGCTACTGCGGGAACACGGAGTGTCCGCAGCCTATCCAACATGAAATAGAATACTTAAACACGCCATGACCCACGCTAACTACTTCGGACTCGATGTCCACAAGGAAACAATTTCCATCGCCCACGCCCTCGGCGGAAGTCGCGAGGAACCCACCTACCATGGACGATGCGCCGGAAGCATCGCCGCCGTGACAACAGGCCTCCAAAAACTCGCGGCAAAAATCAACGTCGAATTTTCCGATCTCAAAGTCTGCTACGAAGTCGATTGCGTCCTCATGTCGCCCCCCAAAACCGAACGCAAACCCAGCGATAGACCATTCGGGTCAGACCATTCGGGTCAGTCCTTGGAAATCAATATCAAGAATCAAAAATATTAAAATCCAA
>JANYFB010000282.1 GCA_025362955.1 Akkermansiaceae bacterium | reverse complement strand
CCCAACCGGTGGTGGACAAAGCAAAGGTTCCTCGCATTTCTATCATTTCTCCAGTGGCGGATCGCGCCAAGCTCGCCAGCTCATGGGACAAAATTAACGCGACTCTCACTGGCACCCTTGGGAAAATCAGCGAGCTCAGTGGTCAGAAAATCCCAATGCAAAAGCCGATCAGTTCGGATAAAAACGGCAACACCACTTGGTTCTTTCCCATGCCGTTTTTTACGGATGATTTCCTTCCTTCGGTGACCGTGGGCGACAAGTGGTTCGTCGCATCCACCTCGAAGAATCAAGCTCTGGACCTCATCACCAAGGCGGATGCCGGGGGGGCGACCCGCGATGGTTTTTGGTTCAGCATGAACTTCAAGACCCTCGAAAAATACTCGGAGGAAACCTACAAACTCATCGACGAAAACGCGGAAGGGATGATGGGAGCGCCCTTTACTGACGCACAGAAAAAACATGCGATGGACGCCATCGCGGTTCTCGATGATCTCGACAAGCTCACCGTCCACAGCCGCCGCGAAGGCGCGGTGCTCAGGGCGAGCGTGCATTTCAAGACGCGGTGACGTCGTGCTGCACGGAGGGGCAGCAATCCGCTTGCCGATCATGAGATTGGTATTATCGTATTACCTATGAAGACCATAACCTTCAAAGTCAGCGATGATGAGGCAAGGAAGATCCGTTCATTGGCGAAAGCAGAACGAACGAGCCTCTCAGAATACTTGCGGCGCCGGACCATGGGCATGCCGCAGCCAGCCACACCGTTACAGCGAGTGCGGTGTGAATTTACGGGTGCAATAATTTTCGATGTTTCCCCTGGGCTTCCGCGATTGACCACGAAAACCGTGCGCGAAATGCTTGCCGATTTTCCGTAATGCAACTTCTGCTAGACGTTAACGTATTGGTCGCTTGGGGCTGGTCCGATCATTCGGAGCATCAACGGAGCGCTGCTTGGATCGGGGCCATGAAGACTAAACGGGGTGTCAGTTTATTCACTTCGGCAATCTCTCAGTTGGGCTTTGTCCGAGTCTCGGTACAGCGGGCCGGAGGTCGTTTAGCCGTAGGGGAGGCTGCTGAGACCCTGGCAAATATGCTCAAGTCACTGGGTAAGCGGCACAAATTTGTTGCAGATGATCAGGAATCGGCCGTGACTTGGCCGGATTGGTGCCATTCGGCTTCCAGAACGACAGATGCCCATCTCCTCGAGTTGGCGGCAAGGCACGACATGCATCTCGCCACGCTCGATGAGGGAATTCCCGGTGCCTTCTTGATTCCCATGTTTCAATCCCCGCTGGCTTAACTTTGAGATGAATTTCGATCCCATCGCCACGGTTCGTTCATGCTTCGGCGGGAAATTCGGGGTGCCTCGTCAACCGGGGCTTTGTCCGAGCGCATGGGGCAGATTGGTGTTTCATGCGGCCTACCGCAGCCCGGAAGCGATTCGCGGGATCGAAGGATTTTCGCATCTATGGCTGATTTTCGGTTTTCACGAAACGGTCGATCAGGGGTGGAAGCCCACGGTCCGTCCGCCTCGGCTGGGAGGGAACGAACGGATCGGGGTTTTCGCCAGTCGCTCAACTTTCCGGCCTAACGGGCTCGGGCTGTCGTTGGTAAAATTGGAAGGAATCGATACCACAGCGGCGGATTCGCCGATTCTGCTGCTGGGCGGGCTTGATTTGTTAGACTGGACGCCGGTATATGATGTGAAGCCGTATCTGCCTTACGCCGAGGCCCAGCCAGATGCGGCCACAGGATTTGCGGGGGATGCCATACCGCGCATCCCAGTGGAGGTGGACGGAGAGGCAGCGAGGGATTTTGAGCAATTGCCGGCGCGGGCGCGGGCGGTGGTGTTAGAAGCGCTTGCGCTCGATCCCCGGCCTGCGACTCTAGCGGACAATCCGGCGCGAGTGTTCGGGGCCTTGCTTTGCGGCTGCAATGTGCGGTTCACAATCCGCGAGGGTGTTTGCCGGATTTGTGGAATCGAAGCTACGGACGGTTCAGGGTTGAATGCTTAGGAAATCCGAAGTATTGATTTTTCTATGAATCGGATTTCCCCGAGTGTCGCCTTGCTTGCCATTTCCCTCGCCATACTCCCGTCTTGCAAGAAGAAGCATTCTGAAGCGGTGAAATCCGATCTCGGGGAGGCGGGTTACAAACTCACGCAGGAGGATTGGTTCCGGGCAAGTCGGGGAAATGATGTCGCAGCGTTGAAGAAATTTGTATCGGGAGGTTTTGCTGCGGATACCCGGAATGGGGAAGGGGATTCCGCCCTCCACGCGGCTGCGGCAGGCGGGGCGCAAGGTTCCGCAGATTATTTGCTCAATCGCGGGTTGGCGGTGGATCTCCGCGGAAATGCCGAGCGGACACCTTTGATGGCGGCGATTTTGGCTGATCAAACAGAAATGGTGCGCTGGCTGCTGCGGCAAGGCGCGGACCCCCGGCTAAAGGACAAAGAGGGATTCAAGCCGCTGATGCTCGCGGTGCGGGAGGGCAAGTCTGGATCGGTGGAGGAACTCGCCGCGTATGACCGGGAAGATCTCGATCCTGCGCTTCTTCTGGCGGCGTTGGTCGGTCGGGCGGATGTGATAGACTCCCTAACAAACTTCGGTGCCTCGGTTTACGCGCGGATGGAGGATGGACGCACTCCACTCATGATCGCTGCGGAAAATGGTCATGAGGAATCAGTCAAACTGCTACTCGACATCGGCTCCAGCCGATTCACCACCGACCCGGAAGGACGGACAGCGGCTGACCTCGCGATTGCGGCGGGCCATCCGGAGATCGGGGCGTTGATTTCCCGCGATCCCTCGCCTGCGGATTTGGCGTTGGATTCTCCAGCCGAAATTGGGAAGTCGATGGACGCTCTTGTCGAGGCCGCCACGGTGAAAGCATCCGCAGCTTTTCATGGGGCCGTTCCAACACAAGCAGCAGCCTCCATCCCAATCGAAGGGGAAACCCTCAGCAGTCCGGTATCAAGCCAGACGGCGTCGGTTAGCACTCCTGTGGTGGGCAAGCCTCCTGAGGCTAACAACTCCGAGCCATTCCCCATGCCGCCTTTGGTGATGCGCCAGTATAGGGAAAAGGAAATCCCAGTTCACATCAAGACGGTCCAAGGGGACATGGCCACTGTTAGTATCTCGGGCGCCGCTCCGCGTGAGGTGAAAGTCCGCGCGGGCGATCCGATTCCTGGATCGAAGCTAGTGGTCTTGCGAGTTCGACGACGCATGGAGGACAGCAAGGTCAACCTCGACCGACCGTCTGAAATTTCCGTGGTGGAGGTTCGCGACGACTCGACAGGGACGACGCGCGAATGGATTTCTGGAAATCCATCGAACGCGCATGATCCCGTCGCCTTGGTAGAAGATGCCGCCACCCGCAAACGCTACGTCGCCGCTCCCGGCCAACGCTTCAAAGGCGGAAACGGCGCGGATTATCTGATCACCGAAGTTCGCCCGAATCAAATGGTGATCCAAGACATCGCCAGCGGGGCCGTGCGGACGATCCCCTTGCGCGGGCCGCGTGGTTAGTTTAGCGTCTCGCCCATGGAATCGGATACCATTATCGACCACGCGGAACCCGTCCGCCAATTTTCCGTCATGCTGCCTAACCGCGCTGGCGCGTTAGCCGCGATGGTGAAGTTGCTTCGGTCCTTAGGGATCGAAGTCATCGGACTGAGCGTTCAGGATTCGCGGGATGCAACGGTTGCCAGACTCGTGGTTTCCGATCCTGATAGCACGGAGCATTTATTCATGGAAAAAGGGATTCCCTATACCACCTGCGAGTTGGTGGTGATCGCCATGCGCGAGTCGGGTCCGGGCCTGCTCCAGTGTCTCGATTCACTGATGATCGCGGAGACTAACATTGACTTCGCCTACGCGCTGATGCCCAGTCCAGAGGGGCAATCCATGCTGGCGATGCATGTCGAGGACTACGAATTCGCCGTGGCGATTCTCCATCAGAGCGGATTCAAGCTAATGTATCAGGAAGATCTCAGCCGCTAACCGAACTCCTACAGAAATTTTTTATTCCTTCGCTAAGGGCAGATAGACGGGGCTAGGAGGCGATAGAATTGTCGGTTAGTTCGATTTCCCAAGGGCTGCACGCCAACTATTTAAGAATTCCTTATTTTCATTAAAAACGTAACATTATAAAAGACAGTCACTTATAAGTGAGGGAAACTTATATTTTTTGAACGAATGATCATGATGAGGGTCCGATAGTAAGGAACCCTATGAAACTTTTAACAACTGATTATCCATCCTTGGGAACAGTGGGCCGCTACCGGATCGACTCGGAGCGCCGGATGCGCATTGAGGAGTACCAAGGGAAAACGGTCTTGGGTGATTTGAAATCCAATATCGCTGCGATGGCTTCTGATCCGTGTTGGTCGGCGGATTTTCATGGCTTAATCGATTTCAGCGAGGCGCAGTTAGAACTCGCTGCAAACGATGTCCTACGCCTCGCGCTGGTGCTTCGGCATGAGAGCAATCGTTCGCGCGGCTGGCTTGCATTCGTGGCTACCAACTCAACAACTCACGGAATTATTAGAATGTTAGGCTATTGGTCGCGGAACACCGACCGCCTGAGAATCTTCCAAAGCCGCTCCGAAGCGGAAGCTTGGCTTGAGCGAAATGTCAATCAGGTGCCACCTGGTTTCCTCAATGAAGATGGGATTGAAGCTGTCGCCGTGCTTCGCAACGCGATTTGAGCCAGGTTCCGCGAATCCATCAAATATCCCCAGTTCCGGGACGTCTGCCCATTGACGCGCCGTGAATTCGCGGGATTTGATGGATCCGCGGATTCTGACAAAGGTGTCGTTTCCAAACACGGGCGTTGCGCCGAATACGCAGCTCGAATACCTTTTCGCCCTACACTTTGGATTCCCTAACACCCGATCTAACGCCTGTAACTTGGCTGATTCGCATTTCCGAGGTTTTCGCGGATCTTTCCGGTGACATCGTGAAAGGACTCGGCGGGGAAATCGCGAAGAAGCTGGGCAGCGAGTATTACTTGATTCAGATCCGCGATCCAGCGGCGATTCGGGAATCCGATGCCTCCTGCTATCTCAGATGGAATCTGCCCGTCGAGCACGCTTGGCCATGCAATCCAGAGAATATGGAGGGCTTCGTCGAAAAGGCGGCTCAGGCGATGTTCCGCAAATTTGCTGACCGGGATCCACAGGCCCTCTTCATCGGACAACTCGATCCGAGCGCGCCTAACCGTTACTACAAAACACTCGCCTCCAATCTACGCGGCAGGACGCTCCAGCTTTTTTCCCCTGAGATCGCCGCGTTCAAGGACGTGGAAGCGCAGGACAGCAGGCGGGCGACCTTGTTCTGTCTCGTAGGAAAGGAAGGCCTCTTCTGCGGGATGCAAAGCCCGCGGAATTCTAACGGATACTACCCGGGAGGCACGAAATTTATCAGCCAGAACGCTCCGGACACCATCAGCCGCGCCGGCGCGAAAATCGCCGAGGCGCTCCATTACCTCCGGATGTATCGGCCCAAGTTGAAAAAAGGCGCGCGCTGGCTGGAACTCGGTGCCAGTCCCGGCGGCATGACCGCAGAACTGCTGGACAGGGGTTACAAGGTGACTGCCATCGACCGTGCCCCGCTTGATAAACGCCTCGATGGCAAGCCTGACCTTGCCTTCGCGATGATGGATGTGTCGGCATTCAAGCCGAATGCTAGCATGACCTACGATGCGATCCTGTGCGACATGAATGGCGACGCCCGCGAATCCATCAGTCAAGTCGTCCGTCTATCGAAAAATCTCGAGCAAGGAGGCCTCGTAATTTTCACCTTGAAAACCCCAAGAGTGACCGCGTTTCTGGAAATGAACGAGCTCTATCAGTTCGCCATGGATGCCGCCGCTGCCGCAGGACTCGGCCGGATCGCGAGCACGCATCTCACCTATAATCGCCACGAATTCACCCTGTTCTTTGAATCTCCGCCCCCCGTCTGAATTGGTAGGCTTGACTCCACGTGGGCGCGGGTCATGATTTTTCTCCTATGAAGCGACTTCTCCAACTGATTGCGCTTGCAGCGATGACGTTATCGCTTAACTCCTGCGGTCTGCCGATGGCATTGGCGCGCACGGCCGGCACTGCCGTGCAGGCGTTAGGAGGATTGGCCGGAGCGGCGGCTGCTGGAGGCGCTCTATAAGTCTGGAAAAGCGCCCTGCCGAACAGTCCGGCTGGTATTTGGTTCGATCTCGAAATGCAGCCATCTCGTTTCTTGGGGAAACAATTGGGGAAATTTATCGCCCCATTCTGCGACGACAATCGCGTTCTGTTCTAGCAGTTCATCCCAGCCCAGCGCGATCAATTCTGCCGCGGATTCCAAACGATAAAAATCCAAGTGAAACACCGGAAAACGGCCCCCGTCGTATTCATGGATGAGTCCGAATGTCGGACTAGTGACCTCCGCGCCAGAACCCAAACCTTTGACAAATCCCTTGGTCCAGTGGGTTTTCCCCGCTCCAAGCCCGCCGACCAGGGCGAAGACGGACCCGGCCGTGGCCAAGCTTGCGGCAACGCGGCCCAAGTCTTCCATTGCTTGCGGTGATTCTGCGGTTCCTTGCATCGCAGCTATCGGAAATCGGAACGGCGGGTGAAGTCGATGGGAAAAAACTTCCTCCTGTGCTTGCCCAAATCGGATAGGCCTGATAGATGGCATCATGTTTAGGAAAATTTTCGTAAGTTTCTTGGTTTTCTCGACTCTTCATGCCGCAGAGCCGCAGCAGCTTTTCAACGGCAAGGATTTCGAGGGATGGACCTTCGACAATATCGACCCAAAAGTGGACCCGGCTTCGATCTGGTCGGTTTCAGAAGGGATGATCATCTGCAAGGGTCGCCCACCCGGCGTAATTCGTACGGCCAAGGATTATTCAAATTACGACCTAACGGTGGAATGGAGGTGGGCACCCGGCACAAAACCGGAGAACAGCGGCATCCTCATCCACGCCTCCACGCCGAGGGAAATGTACGTCTGGCCCAAGTCTATCGAGGTCCAGTTAGGCCATACAAATGCCGGCGATTTTTGGGTCATCGGCGAGACACTCACCGTCGCCGGGGCCGAGCCACAAGGCCGCCGCTGGTTGAAAAAAGGCGAGTCTGCCGAAAAGCCACCCGGCGAATGGAATACCGCCAAAGTCCGCTGCCAAGGCGACAAAGCCACCGTCTGGATCAATGGCACTCTCATGAATGAAGGCATCAGACTCAGCACCACAAAAGGTGCAATCTGCCTCCAGGCCGAGGGCGGAGAGATTCATTTTCGCAAGGTCGAGGTGACGCCCGTGGAATAAGATTTGGATTTACCGCAAAGCCGCGAAGGTCGCCAAGGAGAGAAAAGAAAAGGGAAGGCGTTTTTGATTTGTCACCCATTTCTTCTCAGCGTCCCTTTCCGACCTTTGCGGCTTCGTGGTAAATCTTAACAACTTCTCGAAAAATTCGCGTTGATTCTCCACCCCATCGCCCGTGAGAGTCGCGCCGCCATGCTCGACATCCGCGTCATTCGCGACAACCCCGCCGCCGTTCAAGATCGCCTTAAAACCCGAGGCGGTGATCATTGGAAACTCGTTGACCAAGTCCTTGCCTGCGACGAATCCCGCCGTGCCGCCGAGACCTCCAAACAACAGCTCCAGAACTCCCGTAAAACGATTTCCAAACAGATTGGCGCACTCAAAGCCCAAGGCCAAGACACCTCCCCTATTGAGGCCGAAGTCCGTGCTATCAACGACCAAATCTCCGCCCTTGATGCCGAGTCTGAAATCGCCACTGCCCGCCAAAACGACCTGCTCCTCAACATCCCCAACCTCACTCACGAAGCCTGCCCGATCGGCACCGATGAAACCGCCAACCCCATCGTCCGCGAGTGGGGCATCAAGCCCGCTCTGACCGACCCGAAAGACCACGTCGAGCTTGCCCTGAAACACGGCCTCGTCAATTGGGACGACGGCATCCGCACCGCCGGCTCCGGCTTCGTCGTCTATCGAGGAAAAGGCGCTCGCCTCGAACGTGCGCTCATCAATTTCCTGCTAGATAGCCAAACTGCTAACGGCTACGAAGAAGTCAACGTCCCCCACCTCGTCAAACGTGAGTGCATGGAGGGCACTGGCCAGCTCCCGAAGTTCGAGGACGACATGTATGGCACGGATGCGGATGAAAACGGCGTCAGCAACCTCTTCCTCGCGCCCACCGCCGAGGTTCCGGTCACCAACCTCTATCGCGACACTATCCTAACAGAAAATGAGCTTCCCATTAAAATGGTCGCTTACACCCCGTGTTTCCGCCGCGAAGCGGGGTCCGCCGGACGCGACAACAAGGGCATCATCCGCATGCACCAGTTCGACAAGGTGGAACTCGTCCAGATCGTCCACCCGGACCACGGCTTTGAAGTTCTCGAACAGCTAACAGCCCATGCCGAATCCATCCTGCAAAAACTCGGCCTCCACTATCGGACCATCGAACTCTGCACGGGTGACATCGGATTTTCCTCCGCGAAAACCTACGACATCGAAGTCTGGGCACCCGGCCACGGGAAATACCTCGAAGTCTCGAGCTGCTCCTGCTTCACCGAGTATCAGGCCCGCCGCATGAAACTGCGCTTCAAGGACGCCGATGGCAAAAATCGCTTCCCCCACACCCTCAATGGCTCGGGCACCGCTCTGCCCCGCCTCTACGTCGCCTTGTTAGAGCAATACCAACAACCCGACGGCTCCATCCGCATCCCGGAAGCCCTCGTGACGTATTTTGGGGCGAACTCCATCAGTTAGAACCTCTTTTTGAAGCGCAAAACGTCCGCTTTCTCAAGGCCCGGAAGTCGGATAGTCTGTGAGAATGATGGGCGTCAGGTTCTCCCAGGTGTTGTTCGATTGCCTGTGGGGTTGAGCCTATTCCTATGTCTGCCGAATCGAAGACGAAGATCCGTTCGCTTTGATCAATAGGATCATCACGCCAACACCTCTGCAAATTCGTCCGCGTTGTTGGCGTTGATCAGTCCGTCGAGAATTAACGGGTCGCGCAGGCGCTGGGCGAGGATGGCGGTCAGCTTCAGGTATTCATCGATGCGGTGCGGCGGCACACCGATTAGGAAAATTAATTGGATCGGTGTGGCTTCTAGGCCGAATGGCACCGGCCTCGCACAGCGGGATGCCACGCAGACGATGTCGTTGGCCAGCACGGTCCGCGCGTGCGGCATCGCCACTCCATTTCCAAGCAGCGGGGGATTGAATTTCTGACGGTCAAACACCGCGTTTACGAATCCGCCGAAATGAGTAATGCCAGCATCGCTGGCGAGCAGATCGGCGGTCCGTCGAATGGCATCGTGTTCGTCAGTAGCTTCGAAATCGAGCAGTGGCGGCGCGGCGAGGGTCAAACCGTTCAGTATCATTTGGCGCATTCAAGCGGGAAGTCTGTGGCCCCGCCACAAAATTCTTCCCGCCGCTGCGGATGGACTAGCGGCGCGGAATGTTATTTTGCAGCATTTTCCCCGGCCTGCACTCACTTGATTTTCGGAGCTTCCAGTGTCGCCCCGTTCTGTAGGTGCGTGGCCTGAGTGACCTTACCATCTTTATCATTCTTGAACGTCACCGATGCCTTCACGACTCGCCACTCGAACTCGTTAGCGGATTTCGGATAGATCTGGAATTTCGGCTGGCCGGTGAGCTGGGCGAAAACGGAAGGGCCGTCGCGAGTGACAGTTAGAACGGCGGCGGGGCCGTATTGATATTGGCCGAGGATGGCATTCAGCTCGCCATCGGTGAGTTTGATTTCCGCTTCGACAAGGCGTGCGGCCCGGAAGGTATTTCCTCCCTGGGTGTGGCGGGCGGCGATGACTTCGCCCTTGTCGCTACGGAGAAAGACCACCTTCGCGCCGGCAATTTTCCAAAAGAACTCATCCTGGGCGGAGGGGAAAATTTCATATTTTTCCTGACCAGTGAGTTGCCCGAAAAGCCGGTCTTTTTCCATGCTCACGGTGAGGACGGCGTTCTTGTAATCATAGCGACCCACAAAATCCTGATAGGTTTTTCTATCAAACGATAGATTCTCCTTGAGCGGCGGCAGCTTGCCGATTTCGGCTTCGAGAAATTTCCCGGCGAGCTGATGGGTAACGGCTGAGGGCTCGAATCCGGCCACTGGTGGCAGGGCGTTAGCTAAAGAGATCACCGTGCATTTCTGCTCCGGCAGGCGCATGAGATCGCTGGACCAACCATTGAGTCCGCCGCCATGGCTGACGACTGGCAGACGAGCCAAGTCTGACATCAGGAGTCCGAAACCATAGTTCATACCATCCACATTTTCCGGCAGTTTCACCGGGGTAGTCATGGCTTTGAACGACGCTTCTCTGAGTATTTTTCCCCCAAAAAGCGCCTCGTTCCAGCGGAAGAGATCGCCCACGGTGGAATACAGTGAGCCAGCCCCTCCAGCCCACGACATGTCCCAATCAAGCGCTGCCGCGGTCTTGCCGTCGGCGACGGAATAACCAGACGCCATGCCCGGCGGAGGCGTAGCGTTCTGATAGACGCCGGTATCTTTCATACCTAGCGGATCGAAGAAGTTCTCCTGAAAATAGGTCGGAAATTGTTTCCCGGAGACCTTGCCCACGATTTCCCCAAGAAGGAAGTAAGCGGAATTGTTATATTGAAATCCCTTGCCGGGTGCAAAGTCCGGCGGGTCGTTGCGGAACCAAGCGATCAGATCTTCGGGCTGGATGGGCCGAATGACTTTTCCCATGAACTCCGGCTTTTCAGTATAGCTGTGAATCCCCGATGTGTGAGTGAGAAGGTGTTGTAGGGTGATCCCATTCCCGCCGGGAAAGCCGGGGAAAAATTTGTCGAGCGGATCAGTTAGAGCGAGCTTGCCTTCCTCGGCGAGGCGCAGAATGGCTGCGGCCGTGAACTGTTTCGTGATCGAGCCGATGCGGAATTTTGTTTCGACAGTCACCGGGGATTTCTTCCCGATGTCGGCCCAACCGAATCCTCCCTGATAGATTATTTTGCCATCGCGGGCGACCAGAACCGCCATTCCCGGCGAGTTTCCATCGGTTAGTTTTCCAAACTGCCTCTTGATGCCGTCTTCAAGCGTAAGCTCCGCACGCAGCGGTGACGTCGGCAGGAGGAAGAACGAGAAAAGTATGAGAATTGCCGAACACTGCCGTGGATATGGACTCATCATGGATACACTGCGGCAGAAGGGCGAGAGATTGCAATCATTGCCTCATACCGGCTACTTCCCTTTTGGTGCGGACGCCTTGACCCACTTTGCAAACACCTCGGGATTGATTCCGTCATGGAATCCCCCCGTGGCTAATTTGGTACCTGCCGCATCAGTTAGGAAATAGGTGGGGAAACCTTCGACGCCGTAATCCGCTTGAAGCTTTTTCAGATCCCTGTCGTTCGTGCTGCCACCGGGACCGTAGTCTAGCATGAGCAATACCAGGTTCTGATCGGCAAACGATTTGAAGGCCTTTTCGGAAAAAACGGCCTTATCCAACTGAATGCAATACGGACACCAAGCGGAACCAGTGAAGAGCATGAGAATTGGCAAGCCGGTTGCCTTGGATTCTTCCTCAGCCTTGGATAATTTGGTCAACCACTTTGCCTTGCGGTTGGCGGTTGCGGCGGGTGCGGAATCTTTCGTCGGCTCCGGTTTGATGTTCTTGATAAACTCGCGGTCTGCATCGGAAAGCTTGGTCTCCGGAAAAGCGACGATTTTTCCATTCAGCAGACGAAGCGTCACCTTCCCACTCTCCATTTTCACAAATTCCGCATCCAATTTAGAGCCTTCGGTATTCGACCAAATCCGGAGCTCCGCTTGCAGCGGGGAAGGCATAAGTGCTGCGATGCAGAGGAGATGGAATATTGATCGTTTCATGGTAGGTAAAGGTTGATGTTCTCCACTGGTGTTACAAGCTTTTTGTGCGATGTTTGATCATGATTGGGGAGGTTTCTGAGCTGCGCCCAAATTTCCGCGCCCGGTGATGATCCGCGGAGTTGGGAGGACATTTTTAGATATCTGCTGGATAGACTGCGGGGTGTCGGCGGTGCATTTCGTTCGCCGCTCCGCTGTTGTTAGGCGCCGCCGCTCCCGTGCTCGAAAAACCACGGACCACCTATTATCCGCGTGCGGTTTTCATCCGCGACGCAGGTAGCGATGGGATGCTTTGCGAAGGAGTTACGGGCCAACTTTTTCCCGGATGATTTGGGTCCGGCGTTTGATGATACGCATGAGCCAGCCTAACACCGGATTATCACCATAGAGTACGAACGAGGCATCCCAGTGATCCCGTTGCTCGCAAATCCGTCCGTCGTTGGCAAATTTGAAATGGCTCGTGCCCTGAATCACCCGGTCGCTTTCGTCGTGCATGTATCTAACTATCCATAACAGAAACCCGGTGTGATCGTCGCCATGAGCGTCCAGCACCTTAATCGAAACTCCGTTCATTTTCCTGAATCGATGGGTCAGCACATCCCGCAGTTCCCCGAGTCCGCTCGCGTCGTGGACTGGATCGTGGAACTCGACGCCGGGGCCGTAAATATCCCCCAGTCGCTCCAATTTAGTGGGCGTCATGTCGTTGAAAAATCCCGCCACGGCGGTCATCGAGTCGGGGCAGTGCAAGGCCATGCAAGAGAAAAGCATGGATCCGGGATTTTTCACGAAAACTCGTCTCTTCGCGATTGGCCGTTTTCAATTCCTCCTTCATGGTCCGGCCATGATTCCCCAAGGGCCGCTTTCGCAAAAAATATTCGCCGTCGCCAAGACCCTCATTCCCGGCGGGGTGAACTCGCCGGTCCGCGCATTCCGCAATGTGGGCGGCGAGCCATTTTTTGTCCGCCGCGCCGCTGGCAGCCGCATTGAGGATATTGATGGAAAACACTACATCGACTACATAGGCTCCTGGGGACCTAACATTCTCGGCCACGCGCCCGTCGTCATCACCAACACAATCCACGAGGTGGCGAAGAGCGGGATTTCCTTTGGTATCCCTAACATGTTTGAGGTCGAAATGGCCCGCACGATCTGCGATTGGGTGCCGTCTGTGGAAAAAGTCCGCATGTGCAACTCCGGCACCGAGGCCACGATGTCCGCAATCCGGCTCGCCCGAGGCTTCACCAAGCGCGATTACATTGTGAAATTCGACGGTTGTTACCATGGCCACAGCGACTCGCTGTTAGTGGCAGCCGGTTCCGGTGCGCTCACCAACGGCGAGCCCGATTCTGCGGGTGTGCCGAAGGCTTTCGCGGAAAAAACCATCGTTCTTTCCTACAATGATCCTGAGGCCCTCGAAACCCTCTTCGCCGCGCGGGGAGACGAAATTGCCGCCATCATTGTCGAGTCCTATCCCGCCAACGCAGGTTTGGTTTTTCCCAAACCAAACTACCTCAAACTACTTTCCTCGATCACGAAAAAGTATGGGGCACTTCTTATTTTTGATGAAGTCATGACGGGCTTCCGCCTCGGTAAGGCAGGCGTGCAGGGTATTGAAAATCTAACACCTGACCTGAGCTGCTTCGGCAAGGTCATCGGCGGCGGCTTGCCCGTCGGAGCGTTTGGTGGCCGTGCCGACGTGATGGACATGCTCGCGCCCCTCGGTCCCGTCTATCAGGCCGGGACATTGAGTGGAAATCCCCTCGCGATGGCTGCCGGGCTCGCCCAACTCCGGGAACTGAATAACCGCTCCGGCTTCGCGCGCCTGGATCAACTCGGTGCCCATTTCGAAAAAGGCCTGCGCCAACTCCTCGCGAACAAAGGTGTTCCACACCGCTTCAACCGCGTCGGCTCGATGTTTTGCCTTTTCTTCACCGACCAAGAAATCGTGAATGTTGATGATGTTATGAAACAGGATCTCGAATTCTTCAAAAAATTCTTCTGGGGCTGCCTCGACAAAGGGATTTACCTCGCACCTTCACCCTATGAAACGGGCTTCATTTCCCTCGCCCATACCGAGGCGGATTTGGACGATACCCTCAGCGTTTTTGAAGAGGTTTTAGAAATGATCTAGCCGGATATCTGATCAGTTGCACATTTTTTCAAAATCACTACATTACGGGCTTCTGAAACAAGTGGCATTCTACTGATCCTAGCCCGATGAAATCCATTCTAACCCTTCTGCGGCAGCTTGTGTTCCCTCTGCTGGTCTCTGCGGTTTACGCTGCTCCGGTCACGCTCTGGCAAATCGGCGACGATGAAGATCCATTCGCTGCCGGCTATAATCCGACCGACGAATTCTCCCAAGAATCCGGTAGCAGCAACGGAGGCCCCGGCCTAGTCACGCGCCTTCCGGGCGATCCGCTCTACAATGCTGCCACTAACCCGGCACGGGACGACCATTTCTATCAGGCTGGAACCTATCCCGCCGGTTTCAATGGCCTAACATCCCAACTCGTGGTGCCGAATGCCGAACCGCCTTCCGCATTCGAGCGGGCGATCTCTAACAGTGATCCGAACAAGTATATCCATTTCATCCTCAATGCGGCACAGGCCAGCGCCCAATCACGACTCCGCCTGACTTTTGATCTGGTCGATGGTGCCACCTGGTCCCCCATCACCGGCGGTGGGGATAATTTCGGCACTCACGATATCACCGTCCGCTTCCGCACTGCCACCACGAACACGTTGGTACTTCAGCGCAACGGCGTGGATCGCCCAACCCGTTTTACCGTCGATATCCCTGCATCCAGCGTGCAGGCCGTCGCTGGGGCGAACACCGTCAAAATCACCCGCTCCGGTCCCACTCCCGCAAGCGGCACTTATGCTTGGGTGCAGTTCGACTTTGTAAAAATGGAGGTCGATGCCGATGGCATGACGGATGGCGATGGCGACGGCCTCCCGCGCTGGTGGGAAAATGACAATCATCTCAGCGATACCACTGCAAGCGATGCCGCCTCCGATGCCGACGGCGACGGTTTGACCGCCCTTCAGGAATACAACGGCGGAGTTCTATCAAGCAATCCACTCCGCCGCGATACCGATGGGGACGGCCTATCGGATGCCGCCGAGCGCACGGCTGGCAGCAATCCCAACCTCCCCGATACCGACGGCGACGGCCTCAGCGACTCTGATGAGATTCTGACTGCTCCCACTTCCTCAGCAATTCTAACGGACACTGATAATGACGGCGCTCCTGATGGCTGGGAAAAACGCGTAGGCTCCAATCTTAACTCCGCTGCCAGCGTACCCACGATTTTCGCAGGGGCCATCGGCCTGAACTTCGTATGCTCTGATGATCCCGGGGGCAGCGTGCCATGGCTCGCTCCGGCTGGCGTGGTGCCTCAGATGAGGTGGAACAATACCATTCCTCTCCGCTCTTATGATCGCCCCTCGGGAGGCACTCTGGACCTCGTTTCTCCGGCTGTCGGTGTCTTTTCAAAATCGAACGGGCTGACCGTTCCGGGCATGACAGCGCAATGGACCTCGGTGGATAATTCCACCACATCTAACAACGGAAGCGCCGATCAGAAACTCATGAACGGATTCATCCGCGCCTATCAGGGCCAGCCCGCATCCCTCACCGTTCAAGGCATTCCCTTCTCTACTTACCATGTCTTTGCCTACGTCGGCGGCAGTTACGACGGTCAGGAGGCCTCAGTCAAATTGAACAACGAGACCGGCACAATCCGGCCCTTCCTAACCGCCTCCACCCCACCGCAAAAGACATGGACGGAGATCGCTCCCGCCACCCCGGCGGTTCCTTATCCCATCGGCAACTATGTCCGCTATCCCAATCGCACGGGCTCTTCCTTCACCGTTAGTGTTTCTAACATCGATGGCTACGCCGTCGGGCTGCACGCTTTGCAAATCGTCGATGCCACGCTCGACGCCGATGCCTCGGGCATCCCGGATTGGTATGAAATGCAATACGGCCTGGAACCCGCCGGACCTGCAACAGCAGCGGCAGATCCCGATGGTGACGGCTTGACCAATCTCCAAGAATTTCAACGCGGCTCAAATCCGAAAAAATCAGACACTGATGGCGACGGTCTCGCAGACAATTTGGAATCCGCGGCGAATTCACTTACCGTGGACAGCGATGGCGACGGGCTGAGTGACTACGCAGAAGCAAAAGCCCCACTTCCCAGCAACCCGAATCTAGCAGACACCGATGGCGATGGTATTTCCGATAAGTTAGAAACCCAGTATGGCCTCGATCCCTCGGTAAATCCCGCAGGCACTGCGGGATTTGGCGGCTGGACACCAGTATATTCCGCCTCGCCCGCGAAGTGGGAATGGAAGTTGGATCCCGTTCAAATCGTCTGGGATCACGGCGCGGGTGTTGCCGGTGGCGGCGATGGTTATGACGACACTCTCCTCGCCTTTTACGTGGGAAATGTACAATCGGCCTCGGACCGCAGCATTGACATGCGCCTGCTATCGGTGAACGGCGCGCTCACCTATCAGTTTGAATCATTTACCAATGAAGCCTTCAGCGCGTCGAACCAGTCCGGTTCCAATATCTATCTAACTGACGGGAACAATCCACGCACCGATTTGAAAGCCGCGCTGGGATTCAGCGGCTATGGAGCAAGTGATATTTCTGATAAACTCCGCTTCCGGATGATCGCCACGCGCGGCACGGGGAACCTCTGGGCGGTGACGTTTGAAATTTTCAACGTGACCAAAAACACTGCGGTTATTTCACGTCTCGTTAGCCAATCCACCGCCGGAGCGGGTGTCGATGCTGGCACTGCGAGCTGGCAGAATTCTAACAATATCCTGAACATTCCTACTATAGAGGTTCATAATGGTGCCAAGCTTTTCATCACGCCCACCGCTTTAGAAACATTATCCGCGTTTGCCGCCTATGCGGACACGGACAATGACGGGATGCCCGACGTGTGGGAGGATACCTATCAGCTCAATAAAACTTCCGCCTCAGACGCCACCCAGGATTCCGATGGCGATGGTTTGAAAAATCGCGATGAATATCTAGCAGGCACCAACCCGCTATTAACCGATACTGATGGAGATGGCGTGGATGACCGTGTGGAGCACGATGAAGGCACCAATCCACTGGTGGCCAGCGTCCGTCCCATGTTTGCAGGCGGGGTTAGCAACAGCGGCACGGACTTCAACCAAAACGGCCTGCCGGATGCGTGGGAAGCCCGGTTTCAAGCGGCGGGAATTTCACCCGGCGCGGATAGCGATGGCGATGGCGCGAGTAATGCCAAGGAGGCACAGTGGGGTACCGACCCTTTCGATGCGAACTCTCGGATTAGCCTCTCGATGCAACGCTCCGGCAACGATGCCGTGCTCGCTTGGACACGTAGTGCATGGAAACGCCAGCGGGTCTATCGTTCGGGCAATCTTGCCTCATGGCAGTGGCTGTCCCTTCCCTTTTCATCGAGTGGATCTAACGACACAGCTCGAGTGACCAATCAATTCACGTTGGCACCATCTGCCTTTTTTACGGTGGAAACGAAGGACCGCGATTCCGATGGCGACGGCGTGGCGGACTGGGATGAAATGTTTGTCGGCAGTGATCCCTATCAGCGAGATAGCAGCCGCAGCGGTTCTCTAACACTCAACGCCGAGGGCGATGTGACCGGCAGCGTCTCGGGTGACTATGCCTCGTTCGCCGAGCGTTTTAAAAACGCGCTGCCCGGTGGCACCAGCACACAGGTTAGCCGTGAACAAGCCGCACGATTTCTCCAACAGGCGAGCTTCGGTCCGACGATTGCCGAACTGGATCGAGTGCAAACCCTGGGTTTTTCCGGCTGGATCAATGATCAGATTACCAACCAACCGGCGACCTATCAGCGCCCGGTCATTGAAGCAATGGTTCAGGATCTGCGCGGGCCGCGTCTGGATCTGAGCTATAATTTCAATAATCAGGACATCAGCGGATCTAACACAGCCAGCGCTTTCGCCCGGGGGGCCATCGCCGGACCGGATCAGCTTCGCCAACGTGTCGCCTTTGCCCTGAGCCAGATTCTCGTCACCTCCAAGCGCGATCCCAATCTAACGGACAAGCCGCTTGGGATGACGGATTACTACGACATTTTCCTTCGCAACGCCTTCGGCAATTATCGCGACATCCTCGGCGCGGTGTCAGTACATCCTGCGATGGGCCGTTATCTCAGCCACGTCGGGAATCAAAAAGCCCGCCCGGAGATCAATCAATTTCCAGATGAAAACTACGCCCGCGAAGTCATGCAGCTTTGCACCATCGGGCTGTGGCAGCTCAACCCGGACGGCACTCGGAAACTTGATGGCAGCGGCCATTTTATTCCTACTTATGATAACGGCGACATCACGGAAATGGCCCGTGTATTCACCGGCTACTGGTTCGGCGGGCAGTACTGGAGTAACGGCGGATACAATGATTCCCAATACTCCGTTCCGATGACCATGTGGGCGGAAAAGCATGATTTCGGGGCCAAGTCCATGCTCGGTGGCCTCATCATCCCGGCCCGCCCGGCGAGTGCGGAAAACGGCCAGCGCGATGTGGACGACGCTCTCGACTATCTATTCAATCATTCTAACATCGGCCCGTTCATCGGCAGGCAGTTGATCCAGTTCCTCGTCACCAGCAATCCCAGTCCGGCCTACGTCGGGCGGGTCGCGGCGGTGTTCGCGAATAATGGCAGTGGCAAACGTGGCGACCTCGCTGCTGTCGTTCGCACCATTTTACTGGATGTCGAAGCGCGGGACGCGCGTTGGTCCCAAGGATCGAATTCCTTCGGACGCCTGAAAGACCCGGTGCAACGTGCCATGACCCTTGCCCGCGCCGGTCGCCTCGGCCGCTACACTGCTGTGAACTGGTGGGACTACGGCGACTTTTACGACAGTGCCCTCCAGTCTCCGGGATATTCCCCCAGCGTCTTTAATTTCTATCGGCCCGACTACCGCTCACCCGGACTCCTCACGGAAAATCAACTCGCCGGTCCAGCCTTTCAAATCACTAAC
>JANYFB010000271.1 GCA_025362955.1 Akkermansiaceae bacterium | reverse complement strand
CTATCTAACACTCGCCTCGATGCTGCGGATTCCCGTGTACATGCACAACATCGCCGATGACCGCATTTTCCGCCCGAGTGCATGGACCGCCTTCGGCACCGCTGATCGGGAGGGAGCGGATTTCCGCGCGTGCGCGAACTACGGCCCGCTCTACGGAAAATTCTAGCCAGCCGTTTGAAAAACCCATAATTCTTGCCCACCTCACTATGAAACCCATTTCATTTCTCGCACTCGCCCTGTCCACGATGCTCATCGGCTGCAATAAATCCGCGAAATCAGGCCAACTCAGCGTCGCCGTCATTCCGAAAGGCACCACTCATATCTATTGGAAATCCGTCGAGGCCGGGGCGAAAAAGGCCGCTGCCGAACTCGACGTAAAGATCACTTTCATTGGGCCACAGCGAGAGGACGACCGCTCGCAGCAAATCGATCTTGTGACCAACCAAGCGTTGCAAAACGACGCCATCGTCCTTGCCCCGCTTGACGCCGTGGCTCTGCGCGATGCCGCCAAGACGGTCGCGGATAAAGGCAAGCCGGTAGTCATCATCGACTCCGGCCTCGCCGATAGCGCGGGCTTCATCACCAGCTACGTCGCAACGGACAACCGCGAGGGAGGTCGCATCGCCGCCCGCCGCATTTCCGAGCTTCTCTCAGGAAAGGGCAAGGTCGCCGTGCTTCGCTACCTGCAAGGCAGCGCCTCCACCGAACAGCGCGAGGAAGGATTTCTTGAGGAAATTAAAAAATCCCCCGGCATCGAAGTCGTTAGCTCCGAGCAATTCGCCGGTGCCACTGCCAGCCAAGCTCAGGATGTCGCCACCAATCTACTGACCCGCCTCGCAGAAGGTGACGGACTCTCGATTCAGGGACTTTTCTGCAGCAACCAGACGAACAGCTACGGAATGCTCCAAGCTCTGCGCGGGAAAAATCTAGCAGGCAAGGTCAAGTTCGTGGGCTTCGATTGCGATGCCACCTTCCTGGATGCGCTCAAAAAAGGCGAAATGAACGGCACCGTTTTGCAAGATCCCCTGAACATGGGCTACCTCGGCGTGAAAACCGCCGTTGCCAAGCTCAAGGGGGAAAAAGTGGAAGCCGTCATCGACACCGGAGCCACTCTGGTCACTGCGGAAAACATGAACGATCCCAAGACCACCGCGCTCATCAAGACGCAACTTCCGTAAGACATTGGATCGTGGATGTTGATAGTTAAAGGTTAGATTTCTCCCTTCTGGTTCTTTCTATCAACTATCAACCGCAGACCATCAACTCCATGCCCTCCGCTCTTCCACGCCTTGTCATGCGGGGCATCCGCAAAACCTTCGGACCCACCATCGCCCTCGGGCGGGTGGATCTGGAAGTGTTGCCCGGCGAGGTCCACGCCCTCGTCGGTGAAAACGGCGCGGGGAAGAGCACCCTGATGAAAATTCTATCAGGTGCCTATCTACCAGACAGCGGGGAAATGGAGATCGACGGGAAATCCTACCAACCGCGCAATCCGCTCGACGCGCGGGCAGGCGGCGTGGGCATGATCTATCAGGAACTTTCGATCGCCCCTCATCTCACGGTGGAGGAAAACATCGTGCTTGGCATGGAGCCGATGCACGGTCCCTTCGTGGATCGCAAGGCGATGCGGGCCCGCGCGCTGGAAGCTCTCGCCCATTTCGATCATCCAGATATCAAACCGGACGCCCTCGCCGGAAATCTATCTGTTTCCGCGCTCCAGCTGGTGGAAATCGGACGTTCGCTGGCGATGGGTTGCAAGTTGTTAGTTTTCGATGAGCCTACATCCTCACTGGCCCAGAAGGACATCGAACGGCTATTTGCCCTGATCGACCGCCTCAAGGCTCAGGGGATTTCCATCATTTATATTTCCCATTTCCTTGAGGAAGTGAAGCGCCTTGCGTCCCGTCTAACGGTCCTACGCGACGGCTCGGTCGTCGGCACCCGGGATGTCGCCACCGTCACTCCCGAGGAAGTCGTTTCCATGATGGTCGGGCGCGATGTGGAGGATCTATACCCCAGAACCCATCATCAGCGGGGCGAGAAACTGTTGGAAATCCGCAATCTAACCGGTCGCGAGAAGCCCCAGTCATTAAACCTCGATCTCCATCGCGGCGAAGTCGTCGGCATCGCAGGTCTGGTCGGTTCCGGGCGCACTGAGTTCCTGCGGGCGCTCTTCGGTTTGGATGGGGTGAAATCGGGAGAAGTCATCATCGGCGGGAATTCATCCTCCGCCACGCCGCGCAAACGCTGGCAACAGGGACTTGGCCTGTTAAGCGAAAACCGCAAGGAGGAAGGCCTCGCGCTCAATCTATCCATCGCCGACAACGTTACGCTCACTTGCCTTGAACGCTTCGGCAGCGGCGGGAGCGTTTCCCCTAAAAAACAACGCGCGGCCACTTCCGTGTGGATCAACCGCCTCGGCATCAAATGCCAGGGTCCGGCCCAAGCCATCGGTGCGCTCTCCGGCGGAAATCAGCAAAAGGCGGCCTTCGCCCGCCTTCTCGAACACGATGTTGACGTTCTATTGTTAGACGAGCCGACCCGCGGCATCGATATCGCCGCGAAGGCCCGGATTTATGAAGCCATCAATGAGGTAGTCGCCGATCCAGTCCGCCCTCGCGCAGTGATCATGATTTCCAGCTATCTGCCGGAACTCTTCGGCGTTTGCGACCGCATCGCCGTGATGAGCCAAGGCAAACTCACGCGTGCCGTAGCCGTCGAAAAACTAACGCCGCATGATGTGATGCTCGTAGCCACGGGTAAAGCCGCCGATCTTCCCTAACATTTTCTAGCATGTCCTCACCCCGTCTGAAATCCGCCCTCACCCTCCTTGGCCCATTC
This sequence comes from Akkermansiaceae bacterium, assembly GCA_025362955.1. Lineage (GTDB taxonomy): Bacteria > Verrucomicrobiota > Verrucomicrobiia > Verrucomicrobiales > Akkermansiaceae > Luteolibacter. The sequence goes on along the minus strand of JANYFB010000271.1, from coordinate 644 downwards.
ATCGCCCTGCTCGTGGTTTACGCGATCTTCGGGATGATGAACTCCGCGATGTTTACCCAGGACGTCCTGCTCAGTTTGCTTACGCAGACGGTCATTGTGGGCACCGCCGCCATCGGCATGACGCTGATTATCATCGCGGGTGGGATCGATCTATCCGTCGGCTCGATCATCGCGCTCTGCGGAGTTTTCGCGGCCACGCTCGTCACCCACACGTCCGCGCCCGTGGTTTTCCTCGCGACCATCGCCTTGGGAGGATTCTGCGGCCTCGTCAATGGCGGCCTCACGGTGGGACTCAGGCTGCTGCCCTTCATCATCACCCTCGGCACCATGCAGATTTTCCGCGGCTCCGCGAAAATCGCCACGAAAGGCACCCCTGTGAATCTCCCCTTCGACGTGACTTCCTTCAAACCATGGATGGGCGGCGCGGGCATCCCGTGGGGGGTGTGGATGATGATTCTGCTAGTCATCCTTTTCACCCTGCTCCTGCGTTATACCCGTTTCGGTCGACACATCTTCGCGGTCGGATCTAACGAGCACACCGCCACCCTCTGCGGAGTGAACGTGGTAAAGGTCAAACTCTTCGTTTACATGATCAGCGGCGCGCTCGCCGGGCTGGCCGCCGTCATGAACATGGCCAAGTCCTC
>JANYFB010000247.1 GCA_025362955.1 Akkermansiaceae bacterium | reverse complement strand
TGGAACGTGCGGCCTGTCTGGATGGTCTATAACAAAGATGACGATCAAATGTGCTTGCAGAATGTGACAGATTTGAAAAAGAGATTCACCGCGCTAAGAGGCGAATTAAGAGTTACCGAGTTGCCGGGTAGCGGGCACAATGCGTGGAGTGCCACATATAACAGCCCAGACTTTCGTAAATGGCTACAACGACAAAAACTGAATTTAGTATCTTATCCGTCGGATTGGTGCGACCCCGCACCTTAATGACTCGTAACGTTTGGATGCGCCTCGTGGGGAGCGGCGTGCCGACATTGAGTGGTGAACCTTCAATAGGTGGGGTTTGAGGCGTTCTCCCCGCTTGGGCGTGGTCGAACGGGAGGAACGACGTTCCGCGCTTCAGTTAGAAAGCGCCGTTGAGCTTGCGGCCGATCCAGAAGATTCCGAGCAGGGTGACGAGGGCGGCGACGGTGGCCCAGTGGGACCAGAGCGGGATGCGGTTTTCCAACGGGCGGGGCGCGGGGAGGGCGGAGATTTCCTTGATGAGATCGGCGAGTTGCGCGGGCTGGATGATTCGGCCGCGGGAGACTCTGGCCATTTCCTCAAGGACTTCCGGGCGGGCGGGTTGGCCGGTTTTTTCGATGTCGGTGCCTTGGACGAGGATCGTGGTTTCGAGCGGTTTGTCATCGGCCCCGGCACTGGTGCCGGTGGTGCTCGCGATGGCGCGGAGTTTCCATGCACCGGGGAGATCGACCTTGAAGCGACCGCTGAAGGCGCCCCAGGCGGTTTCGTTTTTCTGGAGTTCGAGGCGCTGGGTGTGGCCGTTGGGTGCGGTGAGATCGACGGAAACGGTGCCTTCCTTGAGCGGCGCGCCGTTGGGATCGAAGGCATTGGCATTGAGGGTGACGGTGGAGCCGGGCTCGGGGCGCTCGGGATTGAAGAAGAGCCGGACACGCTGGCCGGCGGCCATGTTCCGCTGATAGGACATCCAGCGCGCGACCTGGCCCCAGAAGCGGTAATGGTAGAGATCCTCCACGCCGCGCCGCCAGCGCCAAGCGGAGTCGATGCCCATGAATAGCACCTTGCCGCTGCCCGCGGGCTTGGTAACCAAAAGCGGGATGGGGCCGTATTTCCCACGGCTGTTGCCATGGACGGCGAGGACTTCCGCGCCGCCTTTGGCCTTGATGACGGGGGCGTGCCAGTAGAAGCCGGGCAGGCGGCGCCAGATCTCGGGATTTTCCTCCTCGCTGTTGCCTAACATGGTGAGTAGCGAGGCGCGGCCCTCGGTGGTGAGGGTGAGCGGGGAGGGGATAGACTCGGCCACGCCTTTCTTGTTAGACTCATCGAGGATGACGGGTACGAGGTCGGAAAGCTCGGTGTCCAGCAATGAGAATTCGTTGCCCTGCGAGCCGGGCATGAAGATGAGGCCGGAGGCTTGATTTTCCACGAGGCCGCGGATGAGGGCGCATTGTTCCTTGGTGATCTGGTCGGTGCCGACATCGCCGATGAAAATGACATCGTATTTCGCGAGGTCTTCGATTTTCGCCGGGAATTCCTTGAGATAATCTTTGCCTTCGCCGGGGCCGAGGTCGGGGTGGAAAAGAAGGCAGGATAGCTCGACGCCGGGGTCGCGCTCAAGGGCGTTTCTCAGGAAGCGGTATTCCCAGCGCGGCAGGGTTTCTAGCAGCAGGACGCGGATTTTTTCCGGGCGTCCGGCGATGGTGAATTTGCGCGCGTTGTTGGTGGCGACCAGTTCGCCATCGGCCACGGGGACGGAGAGTTCGAGGGTGGAGGAGCCTTCCTTTTCCAAGCGCCAGAGGATGGAATCGTAGGTCTCCGCGTTCGGCGGGATGACGATGTCCTTGCTGCGCTCGTGGCCGGACTCGTCGCGGATGCGGACGATGGTGCGGACCTGCCGGTCGAGCGACGAACGGATGGTGAAGGGGATCTGCACGTTTTCCCCGACGATGCCGTAGGTGGGCGCGGTGACGGAGAGGAGATCCAGATCGGGCAGACGGACCTTGCTGCCGACGGGGATCGGGAAAAGCGGGACGCCGCGAAGGCGGAGCTTCTGCGCGGCGGCGACGGGTGGCTGGCCGATGTTATAATCGCCATCGCTGAGCATGACGACGGCGCGGAGGTTGGTTTGCTTGGCGAGAAGATCGGTTAGGGGGGTTTCAAGGTCGGTGCCGGAAGAGGTGGAGAGTTGAGGGTTGAGAGTTGAGGGTGAAGAGGGAGAGGCGAAGGGGAGGGCGGTGACTTCGTTCGCGCCGTTGGCTTCGAGGGGTTTCCAGAGGTCGGAGGCGAGGGCTTTTTTCACCCAGTCGGCGCGGGAGACGACCACGGATTTTTCCGATAGAATGGGCGGCAGCGTGGCGTCGATGGTGGTCATCGACATGGAATCATCCCACAGAATCGCGATCTGCGGCTTGGTGTCGGGATGGACGGTTGTCAGCCATTCGGGTTGCCAGAGAAGGATGACGACAACGAGAGCGGCTAGAAAACGCAGGCACTCCAGCGCGGCGGTGCGTCCGGGGTGCGGGCTGCGCTTCCATGAGATCATGGAGAGCACGGCCACGAGGATCAGAGCGATGATGCCGATCCAGAGGGTCAGTGGTGTGGGTGAGAGGTGGAGCACTTAATTTTAAGCGGAGAGGATGAATACGATCAGTCTAGCAGAGGATTCCAAACTCGAAGAAAACCCTGCCTGACAAAGTCCTTTTCGTTAGCTGTCGCAAATTCGGTAACGCCGTGGTGGCGTAAGGTATGGGCCAGACGCAGGTCGATGATACGCCGAAAGGGGAAGTCTTTTTTCGCCGCCAGCTCCCAGACATCCTGCATGACAGGAGCGGATTCGATGAGAGTCCATGCCTGGTTTTTGCGGTATGCCTGGCATACGGCCGCCGCCTGAGAAGCTGTTAGCGGGCGGCTGAAAATTTTCTCGTTCCTCAGTTTGAGATACAGCTCCACCAATACCAACTCACAAACCGCCGTGTCCCGCCGCGTGGCGATGGATTGGAGGAAATCCCGCGCAGGATCATGCAGAGGAGAAGCGGAATTGGCGGCGTGGACGGCGATGTTTGTGTCAAAACTCAACATTTGCGGCAAAAGTCAGTCGTGGCAGAGTGCTGTCCATTTCTCTTCCGGAGCCAGCGTCGCCCCCATGTCAAAAGGCTGGGGCAGGCTCCAGGATTCCGCTCTCGTTCTGCCTGGCGGGTGGTGTTTGATGATTTCTTCCAGTCCACGGCGGACGACTTCGGCAAAACTCATTTCATTTTCGGCAGCGAGCCGTTTGGCTTCACGAAAAAGGGCGTCGGGAATTTGCACCTGCGTTTTTACCATGATGGCATTTTACCCTCTGGGGTGGGTTGTGTCAATTTCTGGTCCTTCTGTGATTTCATGCGGCCACCTTTTTAGGAAGAACTTGCGGATGGGTTTTCTTCGGCAAACAGAGGATGGCTTCAGCGATCAGGAAAAACAGCACGGCGATGAGAAAGGCGCGCCAGACATCGCGGGAGAGCGAGGGATCGTTGGCTTGGCCAGCTTGGTCGAGCAGGGTGTATTTGGTGCCTTCGAGGGCTTGGTCTAACTGCTCGTGGGTGAGGATTTCCGGGTTGTCCTCCTGGGCGGGGCGGTTGACGGCGAGGAGGCGCTCGCCGAGGCGGAAAATGCCGGCTTCGTAGGCGGCGTTCGCGGGATCGGGCGAGCCGTAGTCGTCGATGCGGGTGCGGGTCTCGCCGGGAAACGGTTGGGCGGCATCGGTGCCGACGGTGGTGAGATAGGAGGCGTCGAAACGGTCGGCCCCGGCGGCGATGATGCGCTGGACGGTAGGCAAGAGAACGTCGGCATCGCCCAGGTTGGACCAGGTGTAGTCCGGCAGCGAGCCGACGAACCATGCGGTGCCATGATCGACGATGCGGCGGGTGATGACGGGCTCCCCATCTTCCCAGCGGGCGAGAGAGGTGGCGTCGCCTAACGGGATTTGGCGGCGGATGGCCTTGAGCCGCTCGGCGGAAATCGGGGTGCCGTCGATGCCGTCGCGGAGCGGGCCGTCGGTGTGGTTCCAGTCCTTGAGGATGAAAAATTTCCCTGCCGGGGCGTCGGTGGGATTGGACCATTTCAAATCGACGAATGAGGCATCGGAAGAAGTGCCGGGGGGGAAAAAGATGACGTGGCCGCCGGATGTTAGAAAACGGTTGACGAGTTCGTAGGCGGGACCGGAGGGCAGCGGCGCGGCCCAGAGGATGGTGGCGAGGTCGCCGGTGTTGATAGTGCCGGCGTTGGCGGGATCGACGCGCTGGACGGCTTGATTTCCAAAGCCGGGAGGCGCGGCGGCGAGGGCGAGGTAGTCGGCAGCTTCACCTGCGGGAGCGACGATGACGGACTTGATGGAACGGGCGGGACCGTAGGCGAAGTAGGTCGAGTTATCGCGGGAATTTCCATCCGCGGGGATGGAGAGCCAACCGGAACCGGTCGCGCTGCCGGTGGGGAGGGTGACGCGTTTTTGAAAGCGAAGGGACTGGCCTGGGATTGTTAGGGTCTCGGTGGTGCGGGTGCCGTTGAGGTTGGTGGTGAGCGGGAGGGTGGTATTGCCGTGCGAATCGGCGGTGCGGAGGATTTCGAGATCGAGCAACATTTCGTCGCCGGAGCGGCGGGAGCCAAGCACGCGGATGGCGGTGTTAGGCGCGGACGGGCCGGTGAGGGAGAGGACGCGGATGGCGGGTTTCTGCGGCAGCGTGGCGAGGCTGGCACGGGCGGCGGCCCAGCGTTCGTCATCGGGCCTCCAGTTGGAGGTTTGAAGATCGGAGGCGAGCCAGATTTCGGAGCGTCCGGTCGTGTCTGCTAGAAATTCTGCGGCGCGGGCTAGCAGGGTGGGAAAGTCGGCAGCGGTGTCGGTGGGAGAGGTGGCGGAAATGTCGGCGAGGATGTCCGGCGAGGGGATTTCCTGGGGTTTTCCGCTGGCGCTGTCGATCAGCACGAGGCGGGCGGCGCCGAGGCTGGCCATCGCGTCGCGGACTTTTTCGATGACGATTTGGCGGCGTGGACTGAGTCCGTCGCCGGGCTTGGTTTCCATGGAGGCGGAGCGGTCTAGCAGAAGGACTACAGTGTCGATAGAACCGCCGCCCCAGCCGATGAGGCCGGAAACGATCGGTCGTGCAGCGGCGAAGGCGAGCGCGGCGATGGCCAGTGCGCGGCAGGTGAGAATGAGAATGTGGCGGAGCTTTTTCTTACCCCGGGATTCGCGGGTGGCCTTGAGCAGGAACTGCATGGCGGCCCATTGAATCGTCTTGTGGCGGCGACGGTTGAGCAGGTGGATCGCGATTGGGACGGCAGCGGCGAGCAGACCCCAAAGCAGGAATGGGTTGAGAAAAAGCATGGGGGAGAGTTTACCGCGAAGGTGCAAAGGACGCGAAGGGACGCGAAGTGGAATGTGGGAGGATTTTCATGGTAGATTAAGGGAAGGTTTCCTCGCCGACGTGGCGGGAAAAATCCATGGACTCATGAAGGATGCGGGCGATTTGGATGTTATAGGATTGGACTCGGTAGATGAGGAAGTGCTTGCCGCAGCGAAAGGAGCGGCAGCCTTGCATGATCTCATCGAGAGCTTTGCTTCCTGGGGTGTATGGATTTTGGACGATTCTCTCCATTGCTTTTTCTATCAGACTGCGGTAGGTCGGTAATTGATCTTCGCTCCAAGCTTCAAGAGTGTATAAGTAAATTCCCAACAGATCTTCTTTGGCTATTTCTGAGAGGACGTAGGCGCTCACATGTCACTTTTATTCTTAGATTTTTTCCGATGAATTTCGAGTGCTTGCTCCGCGATTTCCTCCATGGTCATGGTGGAAGATTCGCCTTGGTCGAGTTGGTCAAAGCCGATTTGAACTTCACGTTTAAAGTGCTCAAACTTGAGTTGCATGAGTGAGTCGTAGTCTTCCTTCGAGGTTACGACGAAGGCAGGCCGACCGTGTTTCGTGATGGAAACCGGGCCGGTGCGGGCGCTGTCGAGGACTTGTCCCAGCTGCTGTTTCGCGGTGTTGGCGGTGACAGTGATCATTGGTTTTTGAATTTCATCCAAATTAGACGAAACGGATGATTAGGCAAGGTTTTGATGAGGGGATGTCCTCGTTTAGCGTTTTGATTTTGGCAACCTCGCGGTCAGAAACTCGCGCAGCAGCGGCTCAAGCGGCGTGTCCGTGGTGACGAGCTGATAGTCCGCAGCGGCGTCGTGGCATTTGGCGCGGACGGCGGTGAGGAAATCGCGGAGGGCGGCTTTGTATTCGTCGGCGATGAGGTTGGGCTCAGCGACGATGGAGATGCCGTCCTCGAGATCGACGAAACGGTGGGGGCGGTCGAATTCGAAGCCGAGTTCGAGCGGGTCCATTAGGTGGAAGACGGAGATGTCGTGCTTGCGGTAGCGGAGGTGTTGGAGGGCCTCGCCAAGGGCAGCGGTATCGGTGAAGAGATCGGATAGAATGACGACGAAGGCGCGTTGGCTGATTTTTTCCGCGATGGTGTGGAGGGCTGTTAGCAGGCCGGTCTCGCCGGAGGGTTGGACTTTTCCCAGGGTGGTGAAAAAGCGTTCGAGGTGGGCGGCGCGGCGGCTGGGCGGGACTTCGAGGTGGAGCTTGTCGGTGCAAATGGATAGACCGGCGGCATCGCCCTGATTGACTAACAGGTAAGCGAGCGAAGCGGCGATTCGGCGGGCGACTTGGATTTTCGCCTCGCCGTTTCCTGCGAAATTCATGGAACCGGAGGCATCGACGACGAAGTAGGCGCGGAGGTTCGTATCGGCCTCGAATTCCTTGATGTAGAAGCGATCCGAGCGCGCGAAGGCCTTCCAATCCAGCCTGCGCGTGTCGTCACCGGGGACGTATTTCCGATACTCGGCAAACTCCACCGACGAGCCGCGATGAGGCGAACGGTGTTTGCCAGCGACATTTCCTAACATCGGCGCACGCGACTCGATGGGCAGCGAGCCGAGGCGGGAGAGCAGGGTGTTGTCGATGAAGGAATGCATCAATCCTCGCGCATTTCCTTAATCAGCCGCTCGACGATTTTCTTTGAGGTCATCCCTTGTGACTCCGCCGAGAAATTCGTGATCACGCGGTGGGTGAGCACCGATGAAGCGATGGCCTCCAAGTCTTCCAACGATGCCATGTAGGCCCCGCGCAAGGCGGCACGGGATTTCGCACCAAGGATCAAATACTGCACGGCGCGCGGACCGGCACCCCAGCCGACGGTGTCCTTGATCCATTGGGGGGATTCAGGTTCGCCGGGGCGGGTCATGCGGACGATTTTTACTGCATAATCGTAAAGATGCTCGGGAACGGGAACGCGACGGACGAGCTGTTGGAAGGCGATAACTTTCTCTCCGTCTAACAAATGGTTGAGGACTTGGCGGGCACTGCCGGTGGTGGCACGGGCGATTTCCTTTTCCTCAGCGGACGATGGATAGCCGACTTCGATGAGGAACATGAAACGGTCGAGCTGGGCTTCAGGCAGCGGGTAGGTGCCTTCCTGTTCAATAGGGTTCTGCGTCGCGAGGACGAAAAACGGCGGTTGCAGCGTGTAGGTGGTGCCGAGGACGGTGACTTTATTTTCCTGCATCGCTTCTAACATCGCGGACTGAGTCTTCGCCGGGGCGCGATTGATTTCGTCGGCAAGGACAATGTTAGCGAAGACCGGACCCTTGATGAATTCAAACTCGCGCCGCCCGCCCACACCGGATTCCTGGATGATGTCCGTGCCGGTGATGTCGGCCGGCATCAGATCGGGAGTGAATTGGATGCGGTTAAAGGATAGATCAAAAGTTTGTGCGACCGAGGAAACGAGCAAAGTTTTAGCGAGGCCGGGAACTCCCATCAGCAGGGCGTGGCCGCGGGCGAAAAGGCAGATCGCGAGTTGTTCGATGACATGTTCTTGGCCAACGATCGCTTTGGCGAGTTCGGCACGGAATGACTGGTAGGTTTTTCCGAGTTCATCGATGGCGGCGACGTCATCGGGCGGGAGCTGGTAGCTGGATTCAGAATGGGATTCCATGGGTGATAGGGAAGTGCACGCGAAGCTAAGAGGCGTCCCTGTTTTGTCCAGAAGGGAAGTCGGCCAATCTGAGTGGATAGATTGCAGGGCGAAAAATCCTCAGTTTTTACGGGCCTGACCCGCGACAAATCTTTGGAAGCGCGAGAAAATTTCCATTTACGGCTTGCCAGCCCACCGCGCTCTGCTAAATCACCCGCCCCACGGAGTCGTCGGAGCAATCCGGACACCCTCTCGTGGTCACGCGAAATCACGCACATCATGGCACGTATCCTAGGCATTGAAATTCCCAATGAGAAGCGCATCGAAGCTTCTCTGCCCTACATGTTTGGCATCGGTCGCCCCACGGCGGCGAAGATCCTTGAACACGCGGGGATCGACCCAAACATCCGCACCGGCCAGCTCAGTGAGGATCAACTCGTCCGCATTTCCCAGGTGATCCAGGCGGAAAACATCATGGTGGAAGGCGATCTACGCCGTGAACGCCAATCCCAGCTTAAGCGCCTTACCTCCATCAACTGCTACCGTGGCATCCGCCACAAGCGCGGATTGCCGGTCCGTGGCCAACGCACCCGCACCAATGCCCGCACTCGCAAGGGCAAGAAGAAGACGGTCGGCGTGAAGAAGTAATTTTTTGTAATCATGTCTGAAGAAACCAACCAAGATGCTGCCGTAAAGTCGGCAGTTGAGCCCGTAGCAGCTCCAGCACCCGCCACCACTCCTGCTCCAGAAGCGGCCGCCTCCACTCCCATGGGAGAGGCACCGAAGAAGGAAGTTAAGCGCGACATCTTCGCCGAAATCGGCGGAGGCGAGGAAGAGATCAAAATTCACAAGGCCAAAGGCTCGAAGAATATCACCCGCGGCATCGTCCATGTGACTGCCACTTTCAACAACACCCTCGTCAGCGTGACCGATCCAAGTGGCAACGCCATTGGTTGGTCCAGCGCCGGCAAGATGGGATTCAAGGGTTCGCGGAAAAGCACTGCTTACGCCGCACAGGTGGTTTCGCAGGACGCCTGCCGCCAAGCGATGGGACACGG
>JANYFB010000219.1 GCA_025362955.1 Akkermansiaceae bacterium | reverse complement strand
TTGCGGGGTTCCTGCGCTAGGGAGTAACGTCCCACAACGATTCCGGGAGTTTTACATTTAATTTTTTGCCAACCACAGGCCTTTATTCCTGGCTGTTTTCAGCGTGGGAACCATCCAAGGATAGCCGTTGTCCGCAGGTCGGACAGTGCCGCCAGTGCGGGTCCAGAGTGGCTGATCCCGATGATGGTGCCGGAGCAGCATCGTCAATCTGGTCAGTGCCGAAAAGGGCCACCATCATGGTTTTTCCGACGATATTCATCAACATACCGAATAACACTAATCCGCATAACATCGTGACCGCCGCCACCAAACGACCAGGCAGTGTGACCGGGTACATATCTCCGTATCCCACCGTGGTGATTGTCGTGATGCACCACCACATTCCCTGAGGCACGGAAGTGAAGGGGGTATCTTTAGCCCATTTTATCTCCTCGCCATTACCATCCGTAAGGGAGGTTTTGGTATCTCCTGCTTTCGCGGCGATTTCTGGATCCGGGATGATCGCCGTGAACCAGTGATTTGGCGCGTCCCATGATTTTAATTCCCAGGTGCCGGAAAATGGCGATTCACCACTAATCACAATCTTGGGGCTAGGGATATCTCCTGCTAGATCGGCCGCGTCAAAGCGGAGCGTGTTAGAGTCCACACGCTGCACTGAATCGAGCTGGCCGTGGGTATATTCCGCATAATAAATCAAAGTGCTGGAAATGATGATCACCGAAAACATCGCCAGGAAATAGATTAGTAAATTCATCCGGAGTGGGTTGCGCTTCACCTTGCCCCGCACGTCCGAGTCAATTTGGACGATGGCTTCGCGCGCGAGCTTGAGCACCCTCAACACTCGCAGTACCCGCAGCACCCTGAGAGCGCGGGTGGACTTCAGCGCGGTCACATTCGCGATCTGGAAAATTGTCGGCACAATGGCAAGCAGGTCGATCATGCCCCAGAAACTGAACACATAGGCCCATTTGCGGCGAGTGGTCATCAGGTGACCGATGTATTCGAGAGTAAATATCGCCGTCACGCCGATCTCGCAGGACCGGAACAAGCTGCTGTAGGGCTCACGCAGGCTATCCACGGTTTCCAGCGCTCCGCCCAAGGTTGCGACGAAAATCACCACACTTAAGACATTATGGAAAATCTGATAGCTCTTGGCGGTCGGCTCGTGAAATAGGCGGAATAGCCAACGCGGTCCGACTGGATCGGAGTCTCCTGCGGAATTGTGGATAGAATTTGGTGATTCGGTCATGTTCGTGACGGCTATAAAAAAAGGTCGTAGGCCGGGGCGGAGTTTGGCGAACGGCGGACAGACTGGCAATGGTCGAGTTATTTTGGACCTGTCGTTTTTCCTTTATTCCACCTGACGGATTCATACATCCTCCGGCCACGAATCCAAACTCAAGCACCATGTCCCGCCCCGTCACACTTTTCACCGGCCAATGGGCCGATCTTCCGCTCGCCGAACTCGCCCCGCTGGCCTACGAAATGGGCTACGACGGCCTCGAACTCGCCTGTTGGGGCGACCACTTCGATGTGGATGCCGCCGCTTCCAGCAAATCCTACGTGAAGGAAAAGTGGGAACTGTTAGCGGACCACGGTCTTTCCTGTTACGCAGTTTCCAATCACCTCGTTGGCCAAGCCGTTTGCGATCTCATTGACGAGCGCCACCAAGCGATTCTCGCACCGGATGTCTGGGGCGATGGCGATCCCGAGGGTGTCCGCAAGCGGGCTGCGAAAAAAATGATCACCACCGGCAAGGCCGCTCGCGCGTTCTTCAATGCCAAGCCCGGTCGCAACGGGAAGGACGAATTTCCCGCGGTGGTCAACGGCTTCACCGGATCTTCCATTTGGCACTCCATCTACGCTTTCCCGCCCACTTCGCAGGCGTATTATGAAAAAGGCTTCAAGGATTTCGCAAAACGCTGGCTGCCAATCCTCGACGCCTATGAAAAACTCGACGTGAATTTCGCACTCGAAGTCCACCCAACGGAAATCGCCTTCGACATCGCATCCGCCCAACGCGCTCTAGCAGCAGTTGGAAATCACAAGCGTTTCGGCTTCAACTATGATCCGTCCCACTTGGGCTATCAGGGCGTGGACTACGTGAAATTTATCCGCGATCTCGGCACACGCATCTATCACGTCCACATGAAGGATGTCTGGTGGAACCACGGTGACGGCTCGGTCGGCGTTTTTGGCGGTCACACGAATTTCGGCGATGCCCGGCGCTTCTGGGATTTCCGCTCGCTCGGACATGGCGATATCGAGTTCGAGGACATCATTGTCGCGCTCAACGACGTCGGCTATAAAGGCCCGCTTTCCGTCGAGTGGGAAGACATCCGGATGGACCGCGTGCACGGTGGGGAGGAAGCGGCGGCGTTTGTCCGCTCAGTGGATTTCCCGACGAGTAAGATCGCATTTGATGCGGCGTTCGATAAGTCGAATCAATGATGCCTGATCAAGCGCGGTGGTGAAAAAACCAGCCGGCACGCTTACTCCGCGGGAACGTGCGGCTCGAAAGTCATCGCGCGCTCGTGTTCGCGGGCCTTGGCGGCCTTGCGGGCTTGTTGATAGAAATGATCCTGCACGCGGAAGACCTTCTGGCCTTTCGCTCGGACGAGGCGCTGGGAAGTGCCGTTGGGCATGAGTCGAGAGGCTTGGGTATTGTCCAGAAAATAGGCTTCCAAGATCCTAACAAGCCTGCGTTTCAAGGAAGGTTCCTCGATGGGAATCATGAGCTCCACGCGTTTTTCCAAATTGCGCGTCATCCAGTCCGCCGAGGAAATATACACTTCGGGATTGCCCCCCTGATGGAAATAGAAAAGCCGGGCGTGTTCGAGAAAACGGTCGATCACCGAAATGACCTCAATGTTTTTCGAGTATTTCGGGTCGCCGGGTTTTAGACAACAAATGCCCCGGATATTGAGGCGGATTTCCACGCCGGCCTGCGAGGCTTTGTAGAGGGCGCTGATGATCTCCGGGTCCTGCAGGGAATTCACCTTGCCCATGATACGGGCGGGCAAGCCTTGCTTCGCACGCTCGGCTTCCCCGGCGATAAGGTCCAACAGCGTCGGCTTCATCGCGGTGGGAGCCGGGACGAGACGTTGGAAGCGCAGGAGTTTCGAGCGACCTGTTACGGCGTTGAAGAACAGTGAGGCGTCGTTCCCATACTCAGACTTGCATGTTAGATAGGAAAGGTCGGTGTAGAGCTTCGAGGTGGTTTCGTTATAGTTCCCTGTGCCGAGGTGGACGTACCGGCGCAGGTGGCCTGACTCGCGTCTAACGATCAGGCAGATCTTTGCGTGGGTCTTGAGATTTTTCACGCCATAAACGATCTGCGCGCCCGCACGCTGGAGTTCATCGGCGCGGTCCAGGTTACGGGCTTCATCGAAGCGGGCTTTGAGTTCGACCAGCGCGGTGACGTGTTTCCCGTTTTCCGCGGCTTTGATCAGGGCGTCGATGATCCGTGATTTCCTAGCAGTTCGATAGAGAACCTGCTTGATCGCGAGCACATCCGGGTCCTCGGCGGCTTCCTCGATCAGCCGGAGCACGGGTTCAAAGGATTCGTAAGGGTGAAAAAGCAGGACATCGTTCGATGCGATCGTCTCAAACATGGATGCTCCCGGCGCGATGGCGGGCGAGTTCTGAGCCGGCCAATCTGCATCGCGAAGGTGATCGAAACCGGATAGAAACGCGAGTTCCATGAAGGACGCCAAGCCCGGTGGCCCATCGACGCGATAAACCTCCTGAGGCGTGGTTGCGGTGACCTGTTTGATCAGTCTGACGAGATCCCGTGGTGCGTCGGAGCGAAGTTCCAGCCGGACGGTATCTGCGAAACGGCGGGCACTTAGCACATCTTCCATTTCCCCCGCGAGGTCAATGGCATCTTCTTCCTGTACGGCGATATCGCCATTCCGGGTGACGCGGAAAGCGGTGGTGGAGGTGACCGTTTCTCCTGGAAAAAGCCGCCCCGCATGGAGGGCGACGAGATCCTCAATGAGCACGAAGGAGTGCCCGTTTTCGATCGTGACGTTGACGCGGCGACCTAGGATTTCTGGAATGGGAATGAGGGCGTGGCGGGCGACAAGGGTTTCGGGGTCTAGCAGTCGGCAGGCAACGATGATTTGAAGCGCCGGAACGATGGGTGGCACGCCGTCGGGATCGACCGCAAGTGGCGTGAGCAGCGGGAAAATGGAATCCTCAAAAACGACGTCCACCTGCGCGGCCTGTAACACCGTCAGGTCGGCCGTCTGGAGGGGATGAATGCCAGCTTTCATCAGTGCGGGGACGATGATGCCGGTGAGCAGGCCGTATTGGTCCGCACTCATCTTGAGGATGCGCTGCCGCAGGGCGGTTAGATTTCGGGCAGGCGTGAGCCCAGAGGCATCCGGCGTCTTGCGTCCGCTGCGGCGCATGAGCATGAGTCCACCAATGCGGACTTGGAAAAATTCGTCGAGATTGGACGCGGTGATTGCTAGAAATTTCACCCGCTCTAACAATGGAAGATCCTCGCGCAGGGCTTCGTTGAGCACTCGCTGGTTGAACTCGATCCAAGAGAGTTCGCGGTTAAGGTAAGGTGTGGACATGGAAGTGGATTCGAGATTGAAATTGTCAGTTGTCTTCATCGATGACCACTGCCAAGCCGAAGACTTGCTCGAAGAGATCAGCCTTAGTAGCCATGGCGAGGCGTTCGACAGCGGCATCGGCGAGGCCGGGGAGGCGAATGCGGAGTTTGCCGGAATCGCGGCGGATTTCGAGGTTGGCTACGCGCTGGGCGTGGGTGCGTTCGAGCGCGTCCGCCACGCGGAGTAGAGCTGCGAGTTTACACACCCGGATGCGATCCTCGGTGCTCAGCGCTGCGTAACTCGGATGCTCAAGCCTCGGCCCGGAGTGACGGTGATAGCGGGCGACCAAAGCGACGATGGTAACATCCAGCCGATCCAGCCCAAAGACTTCCGAATTCAATATCAAATACTCCGAGTGCTTATGATGCGCCCGGGCGCTGACGTAGGTGCCGACTTCATGCAAAATAGCAGCCACCTGAAGCAAGAGCGCGTCGTGTGCCGTGAGCTGATGGAGATCGGTTAGCGAATCAAAAAACCGTTTGCATAAATCTCCCACATGCTCGCCGTGGCTGGGGTCCGATTGATAGCGTTTCGCCAGAATCTGTGCGGAGCGGATGACTTCCTCCGCAAAGGCTCCGGTGAGTTCCTGAGAGACTAGCAGGTCGTGCAGCAGGCCTTGCTCGTATTCGCTGGTAGGGATGTGGACCTCGGAGAGCTTGAGCGTTTCTGCGACGGCGAGGTTGATTTCCAACGCGGGGATGAGCGCCTCCGCAGTCTGATAGTCGAGTTGGAAACGTTTCACCAACTCCACGTCGCTCATGTTTGCGGCGTCGGCGGTGAACTGGCGCAACGTTTTAATCGGACAGACTTGACTGGATTTCGTTAGTGATGATGCGACCGACTGGATTTCATATCCGATGACCACCAGCCCGGCCACTGTGATATCAGAGAAATCGAAACGAATTTGGGCGAGATTCCCGTAAGCATGTTCCCGGATGACGCGCAGCATCGCTGTGCCTTCCGCATGGGAGCCGTCCACAGCCTCGCGTGTGCGGTGAGTGCCCATGCGGTAGCTGGTGTAACGGGTGATCAAGCCATTTTGAAATAGCAGGGCGCGCGTGTTCCCCGGTCCGACATGGAGGACCAGCGTGTTGTCCTTCCGCATCGTCGGCAGATTCAGCAGCCGACGCCGGGTTTTCAAGTAGATGAGTCGCGTCATTTCCCCGTCGTCGATGGTGCCAACCCGCAATCCGCAGGCGATCCGGATGCGATTCATCACCGTTTCGTGATTGGTGGCTTCACTGAGGATGTTAGTCGCCACCGCGCGCGTGACGGCGTGGGGGTCGAGGCCGAGTTCGGATAGCGATTTCTGATAGCCTTTGATGATCGAGACCACGCGCTCAGTGGTGGAAGCACTCACTGACCCACTGCGGAAAATATCATGAGCGACGGGTGCCGGTTGTTCGAGAAAATCAACGGGCGTGAGTGAGCCGTCATCGGCCCTTTCTGCGACCATCATGGAAACCGAACTTGCGCCGATGTGGAGGGCGGTGAACAAATTTTCAGCTACTAGAGATGGTTTCGCGGATTTGCGGGCGTTCGGCATCGCACAAAGACAACGCGCAATCGCCACCCGTTCAATCCCCAATGTGTGACAAGGCCCCTCTTCCGGCAGTCGGGGCTTGTCAGCAGGGCGCTCCACCGCGATAAGACGCCATGCCGGTCAGTGGAGCGTTGGAACGATATTGGGTCAAGCCAGGTGCCAAAGTGGACTTGGGAAAAATCGACAGCGGCGAGAAGACCCTATTTCAAGGCGGCGGAAAAGATGACTCTGACCCGCAGTTCGATGAACTCCAGTTCGAGCTCCAGGACCTTCAAAAAAGACTCTACGCTGAGAACAAGCACCGTGTCCTCGTCGTCATGCAGGCCATGGACACCGGCGGCAAGGATGGCTGCATCAAGCATGTTTTTTCGCGCATTGATCCGCAGGGTATCCACGTTTGCTCGTTCAAAAAACCGAGCGAGGAAGAGCTTGCCCATGATTTCCTGTGGCGGGTGCATTCCAAGGTGCCGGGCAAAGGGGAACTGGTAATTTTCAACCGCAGCCACTACGAGGACATCATCGCCGTGCGGGTGAAGAAAATTTTTTCCGAAGAGGTGTGGAAGCGTCGCCAACGGCATGTCGTCGAATTCGAGCGAATGCTCGCGGAAGAAGGCACGACCATCGTGAAAATTTTCCTGCACATTTCCAAGGACGAACAAAAACGTCGCTTGGAATCGCGGTTAGAAAACCCCGCCAAGCACTGGAAGGTCAATCCCGACGACCTCGTGGACCGCGCTCGGTGGAGCGAGTTCATGACCGCTTATGAGGACGTGATCGGCAAGACCTCTACCGAACACGCCCCATGGTATATCGTGCCTGCCGACCGCAAATGGTATCGCAATCTCTGCGTTGCTAGAATCATGCTCGATACCCTGAAAAAGCTGGACATGGAATTCCCGCGCATCGACTGGGATCCGAAAACGATCAAGATCGAGGATTGAGATGATGCGCTTTCAAAAATTGGCGGTTGCGGCCTTGATTTCCGTGCTTTCGTTGATGTTCGTAGGCGCGGTCGTGCGGGTGACGGGCGCGGGAATGGGTTGCCCGGATTGGCCGACCTGCTGGGGCTGCCTGATCCCGCCGACCAAGGTGGAACAAGTGGATTTTTCCAAGCTACCGATAGCAAAATTCAGGCAAAAGGCCGAACGCATGGGGCGCGATCCGGCGACGATCACGGTAGAAAGCCTGCGGGCTGAGTTCAACCCTCGCTACGTCTGGACGGAGTTTCTCAACCGGATGTCCAGTATGCCGGTGGGGATTTTTTCGGTGGCCACATTCATCGCTGCATTCTGGCAGAGGGAGAAACGTCCGCTGGTTTTCTGGATGGCATTTTCCGCACTTGTCACGGTGTTGGCGAACGCGTGGATGGGAGCCCGTGTCGTTTACAGCGGCCTCTCGCCCGGAGTTCTAACGGCCCATCTCGCGTTGGCCATGAGCTTGATCGGGATGCTGGTTTATTGCGCCTGGCGGGGTACGGATACGCCATGGCGGATCGGAATGGATGCTGAGCCGTCAGGGAAAGTGCGGAAAATCGTCACCCTTTTGTTAGTCGTGGTCGTCGCGGAAGGGATCCTTGGCTCGCAAGTCCGCGAAATGACTGATGAACTGGCAAAGACTCACCTCAACACGGCCCGCGCAAGTTGGGCTCACGAACTCGAAGGATCTTGGAAATACCTCGTCCACCGCAGCTTTTCCTGGGCGGTGTTAGGAATGACACTCTGGGCATGGTTCATGTCACGCCGCTACCGGGTTGGAGGAACTGGCGTGGTGGAGAAAACGGTGCTCGGTATCGTGCTTTCGCAAATGGTCCTCGGCGTCGTGATGGCACAAGTCCACATCTATTCATGGGTGCAAGTGCTCCATGTCGGCCTCGCCGCGATTCTGCTCACCTTCGTCTGGCTGTGGCGTTTTGGACTTACACCGGAGCCGTAGAGCCTACTAAAGTGCTTTTTGATAGGCTTCACGAAGCTCGCTAGACTCGATCTGTTTCTGGTGCGCGTCGGGGGCGGTATGCTCGATGGATTCCCTCAAGGTAACGGTTTCGTCAGACGCCTTGTCCAGAGCAGCCCGTTCTTGGGTAATTTTGATATCGAGCGCCTCAAGGGTCGCCTGTAGTTCTGTTCGGATCTCCAAAGATCGGGTTTTCTGCAAACAAATCGCAAGCCGCGCACGCTCAGTGCGTTTTGAATTTAAAACGTCTGCTTGAAGCGCAATGGTTTTTGCCGAGTGAGTAAAATTCAACTGAGTTTCATCTAGAAAAATTGAAGATTCATCAGCTTCACGGCGGGTAAGGATGGCCTTAGTATTGATTGCAGCGGCAGTCCAGTGCCTAGAATCCAGTTTCAAACGAGCGATCAATTCCTTAGCCGCCCCTTCTTTGGATTGCTCTTGTTTGGTGATTTCATCTGCTAGATTTTGCAGGCGGATCTCAATGGACGGTGGATTCGCCTTAATTTCGCCGACGGCTTTTGCGTCGGCAGTTTGGAAAACCCGGACCGTCCCTTGGGCATCGGCGATGAAGGCGCGCTTGCCCTCGGAATCCAAGGCGACGGCGGTGGGCAGGAAGGGTAAATTTTGGACGAGGTCGCGGGAGATTGAGAAATCGGGCTTCCAGAATTTGGCTTTCATATCCCGCCCGGTGGTCACTGAGGAACCGTCGCGGGCGAAAGCAAATGCCGTGACGCCGCCGGCGTGGGCGTCGATTTTTTTGACTTCGCTGCCGCCGTTCATCTCCCAAAATCGGACGGTGCCGTCTTCGGAGGCGGTGGCGAGGATGTTTGAATCGGCGCGGAAGACGGTGGCGGTGATGGCGGCTTGGTGACCGCGGAGGGTTTGGAACTCGCTGCCGGTGTCGCTTTCCCAAACCCAGACGCCGCCATTTCGGTCGCCACTGGCGATTAGGACGCCGTCATTGGACAGATCCAGAGCGGTAATCCAATCAGTGTGTTTTTTGATGGATTTGACCAAGGCACCTGTTTCCGTGTTCCAAATTTTCAGCAATCGCGATGGCCCGCCCGTAGCCACTATATCGAAGCCGGGTCGGATGTCGGCGGCGAGGATGCTGTCGAACTCCTTCGCGACAGTGAGCAACCGTTTGCCAGTGGTGATGTCGAAAGTGACGGTAACTCCCGATTTCCCCGGCACCCCTCCACCGACGATTAGGTAGCGACCATCCGGGGTAAAAGCCAAGGAAACAGGCTCACCTTCTGGAAACGGAAGAATACCCACAAGTTCCAGATTTTCAGTTTGATGAAGAAGTATTTGGTGTTCCCCAGTGATCGCCAACAATGGCGCCCAAGGAGATGCGGCGATCGCATGAATCCCGGCGGGCCGTGAGGTAAGGACCGGTGGTTCCAGCAGCAGGTTTTCGGGCATCGGTGGTGGGCCGGAGGGTTTCGCTGCCGGGTCGGAACGGACCGTAGTCTCGAATTTCGGCTTCGATGGCTTGCGGGCGGACGAGGATTTATTCTCTAGCAACCCACCTTCGATCCAGTGTTTGAGGACGGCGATTTGGTCGCTGGAAAGCTTCTCCCCCTCGGGTGGCATTTTCTTTTCGCCCGTTTGCTGGACGGCAGAAATCAGCGGGGAGCCGACATCACCTGCCTCCACGACTTTTCCGCCGGAACTACCTTTGAGTGCCGAGGGAAATGAGGAAAGGTCAAGTCCGCCCTTGGTTTTATCCGGGTTGTGGCAATTCAGGCAGGACTGTTGGAAAATCGGAAAAACCTGGTCGTCATAGGTCGTCTTCTCCTCGGCGGAAGCGAGGCAATACAAGGCGATCAGGATAGCGATGTGACGGACCATGAGGAAAAACTTCCTTTGATACGCACGCCTCCTCGACAGGCTAACGACGATATTGAGAAATTCCGCCAATTTCGCAAAATCCACCCTCAATTGCCAGGCGCTCGGGCAAATGGCTGGGCCTGCGTCCGGCGCTGAATTTCCTCGGGCATCCAGGTCCAAGGATTCACTCCTTTTTGAGTAAAAACGGCGATCCCGAGGACCCCGACGTTGCGGGTGTCGCCGTGGCGGAGATTCGCATAGGAATTCGCGACGCTGGAGAACTTGAAGGCCGCAACGGTGCTGTAGCTGGTGCGGAAACCGTCGATTTCGAGGGTGGTGCCGGGATTTACCAGGTAGTCATGTTTCGCGAACGAGGCAGATTTCCCATCGAACACATCGAGTCCATCGACACTGGCGACGATTTCTAGTGTGCTCTTCGAGCGATTCCGAACGACGATGGTATAAGTCCCATCGGCTTCCCCGGCGATGAGGCGGCGACCGGAACCATAGCTTTCCTTGTAGGTAGGAAGAAATCCTCCTCGTCCTTTGACACCCCATTCTACCAAGCCGCCGGCAGCGGTCTGCATCCCTTCTACGGGTTCGAGATTGCTGCTCATCGCGTCGATGCCCTGCTTGTTATTGTAATAAATGGCGTCCGTTCCGGCGGGTTTCGATGAGGCACGGGTGAATGCCTGACCGCTGAGGTTGGAGACTTTTTCATGTCCCCAGCCGGTGGCCAGACCGGGGCGCTGCTCCTGCAATGCCTGTGGGACTCCCGCGTTTGTTTTTTCCGCATCTTGGTGATAGCGTGAGCTTGGTTGCGACGGGGCAGAACTTTGGTCGGCGCAGGAAAAAAGTCCAGTGATTGCAAGGACGCCTGCCAACAGACGAATGAGGTCGCGTTTCATAGTGCTGGAAAAACAGCATTTGGTTGCGGACCTGTCAAATTATTAAATGCATAGAAAACAGCATTTAGATTGCGGTTTTTCCAGCATTTGCGAAAGTCCGTCCATGAAGCGGTTGGAAGATGGTCAGATTTCGAGGCGGGAGCGGCAGGTGATGGATATTCTATTTCGCCTCGGTAAGGCAACGGCGGAGGATGTGCAAAACGAACTCCCCGATCCGCCGGGCTATTCCGCAGTCCGGGCTCTGCTCGTGACTCTGGAAGAAAAAGGGCTGGCCAAGCACGCGAAGGACTCGCGGCGCTACGTCTATCAGCCGACCGTGCCCGAAAAACGGGCGAAGCGAAGTGCGTTGAAACAGCTCATTGCCACCTTTTTCGAGGGCAGCCCGGAGAAGCTGGTGGCCTCGTTGCTCGATCCCCAAGACCAGAAATTGAGCGGTGAGGAAATCGGGCGGATCCGCAAGCTGATTGAGTGAAATTCAAACGTGTATTCCTGTCTTGAAACCTGAGAATTCCCACTGATTTTAATCTCCCATGATCGCGATGTTGCAATTTTCCGCGGTCGCAGCCGGGCTGGTATTTCTAGCAGGCTGCGGCGACAAGGCGCGTGATCCCCGGCTAACGGTGCTGGCGCTGGCCTTGTTGGTGATTTTCCCGCTGTCGATATATTTGCCCAAGGTTGCGGTGTTTCCAGCCCCACTTGCGGTTGAGAGATCCTCCATTTACCCGTGGATGAGCGTCTTGAGCTTCGTATGGGGATTGGGATTTCTCGTGGCAGCCGTCCGGTTGGGGATCGCGGCCAGAGGGATTTCCAATTGGCGCAAGAATTCGTCTCTCGTGGATTGTGTGGACCGCATCGAAATCCGGAGCCTCACCGGTTTAAGAAGCCCTGTGGCCGCAGGAGTCTTCCGCCCCGTCGTTTTTGTGCCAGAAGCTTGGAGTTGCTGGTCGGATGACACGCGCGGAATCGTCTTGGATCATGAAATGAACCATCATCGGCGGCATGATCCTTTATCGCGGTGGATCGCGGAAATCGCGTGTGCCGTAAACGGCTACAACCCGCTGGTTCTCTGGATGGCCCGCAGGCTGACGGTGCAATGCGAGTTTGCTTGTGATGCCTTGGTCTTAAGCAATGGCGTGCCCGCATCCGATTATGCCCGGCTGCTTTGCGACTTCGCAGAAGATAAAATGCCCAGCGGCCCGGTGCTTGCGATGTCAGTGCATTCGACTTTGGAATCCCGGGTGCGGCGGATGGTTAGACCCAGGAAAGAGCAGGGGACTATCGGCCTTTTCACGATGATCACTCTAGCCATCCTTTCCGCTGGAGCACTCGCGTCATTGGGCTCGCGAAAAGGCCTCGAAGCCCCAGTTTCAGAGGACGAAGTCCAGCGCAGATGGGCGGCAAATCCATTCCCAACAGAAGAATAGAGCCCGCCTTGCGGCAGACCATGAGCGGGTCGATTTCCCTGCCTCCAGGCTTGTGGACTGGAGGCAGGGTAATCATGTTAATCAAAAATTCTGTCGAAAAGTCTTGTTTTCTTTCTCTTTCCGACTAATGCCTCGCCGCGCACGCCGCTTCTGGCGCGCGGGGAGTCATTCAACCGGCTCCACCCTTTTCCGGTCTTCATCGATGAGAGATTGTTTGAGGTTACTTGAACCGCTCATCGACACCGCCTGCCGCCCTTCCGGGACGAGGCAGGCATCTAACAAACATGACCCCGACCACATTCGAGGCGTTGCCATTGGCCGCGCCCCTCCACCGCGTTTTACGCGAGCTGAACTATCACACTCCGTCGCCTGTGCAGGCACAGGCTATCCCATTGCTGCTAGAGGGCCGCGACCTTCTCGGTTGCGCCCAGACCGGCACGGGGAAAACCGCCGGATTCGCGCTGCCGATCCTCCATGCGATCCATGAGCGTCCCCGGCAAATCAAGCCCCGCCAATGCCGGACCCTTGTTCTCGCACCCACCCGCGAACTCGCGGGACAGGTTGGGAAAAGTTTCACGACCTACGGGGCACACATCCGTTTCAAGCAAACATTGATCTATGGCGGCGTCGGCCAGAACCCGCAAGTTGCCGCGATGCGCTGTGGAGTGGATGTCCTCGTGGCCACTCCCGGTCGTCTGCTAGACTTGATCGAGCAACGCGCCGTCGATCTATCAGGCGTCGAGTTTTTCGTGCTCGATGAGGTGGATCGGATGTTAGACATGGGTTTCGCACGGGATGTGAAGCGCATCGTCGCGCTGCTGCCAGTGAATCGCCAATCGCTGTTCTTTTCCGCCACTCTTGCCCCAAACATCGTCGAGCTGGCCCAAACGATCCTCCGGAATCCCGCCCGCGTCAGTATTGATCCTGGGACCACCACCGCCGAACGCATCGAGCACCAAGTTTGCTTCGTGGATCGTGAAAGCAAACGTCCGTTGTTAGAGCAACTGCTGCGTGGCCAGGCCACTGCCACCACTGGCAAGCTCACGATCGTCTTCAGCCGTACCAAACATGGGGCCAACAAACTGGCGAAAAGTCTGTGCGAAGCTGGATTTCCTGCCGATGCGATTCATGGCAACAAGTCCCAAGCTCAACGGGAAAAGGCGCTCGAAAAATTCAAAAAAGGCCTCACGCCCGTGCTTGTCGCCACCGACGTCGCCGCCCGTGGTGTCGATGTGAAAGACGTGGGCCTCGTGGTGAATTTCGACCTTCCTAACGAGCCGGAAGCTTACGTCCACCGGATCGGTCGGACCGGCCGGGCCGGTGCGGAAGGTCGGGCCGTTTCGTTCTGCGCGGAAGATGAGCGCGAGTTCCTCCGGGAAATCGAAAAAGTGATTAAAATGCCCGTTCCTCGATGGGACGATCATGCTTGGCACGACGAATCTCTCGCCGAGCGCCACCTTCGCATGAGAACTGGCGGCGGCATGGTTCAAGGCGGCGGAAACCGTGGTCGCCAAGGTGGTGGTGGAAACCGTAGTGGCGGCGGAAATCGTGGCAACGGTGGAGGCCTCGATTACAGCAATGCCTCACGCGGCAACAACCGCCGTCGTCCCGCATCTCGCTAACAAAAAAGTATCGCAATCGTCAATGCTAAGCGTTGAGCCATTGTCCGTGTAGGTAATTGGGCCAAAAGTACCGGCCCATAGAGGCTGGGCAAAGCAGCACAGGCCGATGGCAAGAAGGCACAGTAAGATGAGCTTGGAGTTCATGAGGAGTCGGATGATCGAGCGATTTGTAAACTGGCGAAATTAGATAATTCACAAGCTATAGAAGTGCCTTGGGTGTCGAGGAAAAAGTGAGATTCCAAGCGCATCTAGTGGATGTTTGCCTCTGCCGCTACATCCCGATTTCGCGCAAGGCGGCGGCAACCTCGTCAGCTTGGTTTTCCTGAATCGTGTTGTGCCTTCCGCCCGGAATTTCCCTCAGGCGGACAATGGTTTCTTGTTGGCCTGCCAGCGTCCGGCTCATTGTGATCGGAATCACCTCGTCGTCGATGCCATGGAAAATAATCACCTTGCCCGGACCCCGCATTGCGAGTTCTGCTAGCCGAGCAGAGTTGTCGAATCGATGCCAGACGAGAAACCCTAACGGCATTCCCGTGACCACGCGAGTCATGTCCATGGTGCTGGTGAAAGGCGCGATCAACACACCGCGTTGGATCTTGAATTCAGACGCTCCGATCAAGCACGCCGCGCCTCCCAGACTATGGCCGAAAAACCGCAAGCGGTCCGGATCAGGGCCTGCAGCCCAGCCGAGTTGATGACAGGCGAGTGGCACACTGGTTGATAGATTTTCCCGGATGCGGCCCGGTGTCGGCGCTCCTTCGCAATCGCCATAGCCGGGGAAATCCACTAACAACCACGCATCTTCCCTCGGGGCGTTGTCTTCAATCCACTTCGACCAATCGAGCGCGACGGTCCCATTCCCACCGCAGAAGATCCACAACTTCCGCGGCGATTTCAGATTGCCTTGCAAGAATGCGTGTTGCCTGCCCTGGGAGGTTTTGAAATCGATGACCTTGCCGTGGGTCAACGCCTGCCATTCGTTCACCGTGCCAGGTCCATAGGGCCGGGGAAAATAAATTAACTTCGACTGGCAGCTCGCCAACACTAACAACGGGACCAATGCGATGAGAACCAACACCCGCAGGATACGGATTGACCAACGCAATAAAAGGCGGCGGGCAAATTTTGGATGGGCTACCATGAAGGATTCTCGCCGAAACAATAGCGCAAATGGAATTCGCACCAAGCAACATTTCGGTTCCCCCAAGGGTCGGTTGATCAACTCCTCCAAAATGCTCCTCCCCAAATTTTCAGAGGATCGGTAACTTTCTTGAGGCGAATTCCATGCGATTTTTAGAAATTCCCACGCGACAGAAGCCGACTTTCGGTGTTCACTGGCGTCATGACAAACCATGTCCGTTGGATGTTCGCAGGCGCTCTCGCACTCTTGAGCGGTTTCCCACTCTCATCTTGTTCGACCACAGGAACGAATCACACTCCCAAGCATTCAAAAGCGCATCAGCCTTTTGATATGTTAGATACCAATAAGGACGGCAAATTGAGCCTTACCGAAGCGGAAAAGTCGCCTTTGATGCGTAAATCCAGCGATCATCAGGCCACTTTTGCAGAAATGGATTCAAACGGGGACGGTTATATTTCCAAGACCGAAATGCGTGATTATCGGGCCAAAAACAAAAAGAGCTGAGGTCCGCCGATGCTGAAAAAACAAAATCCCGCAGCCTGGCAAATCAGACTGCGGGATTTCTATGAAAAAGTGGAGGCGAGGGGAGTCGAACCCCTGTTTCGCCAACGACGTTTTTTGATGTGCGACGAGATGCGCCGAATCCTTTTACTTACAGGTAAAAACGAGGATGAACGTTGACGGACATCGGCGGCCTTGGTATAAGCACAGGTATAACCAACCCCCACCATGGCCTTCATATTCAAAAACCCTAACACCTCCAACTGGATTGCGGGCTTCCGTGATGCCACTGGCAAACGCCGCAACCGCTCCACGGGTCTGCTCGCCACCGAGCGTAACAAGTACAAGGCCGAGGGCATAGCGCTCGAATACGAGACGGCGGGCCGTAATAAGCGCAGCGCCCAGCAGGTGCGGCGAACGATATGCAGCCTTCACAAAGAAATCACGGGTGAGGATATGCCGGTCATCACCTTGCGCCTGCACGTCGATCAATGGCTTCTCAGCAAGAAAACATCGGTTGCCGAAAAGACCGCCACCTTCTACGAAGGGGTTTGCACCAAGTTCTTCACCTATCTTGGCGACCGGGCGGACAAGGAGCTTGGCGACATCACTCGTGAGGAATTGGAAGCGTTTCGCGATGACTTGGCGACACGTCTCGCGCCGAAGACCGTCAACCATCACGTCAAGGTTCTGAAAATGCTCTTCCGTGATGCAAGGGACCGGGCCTTGTTGGCGGATTCTCCCACTGAGTTTTTGAAGACCGTGAAGAGTCGGAAAGTCCTGGAGCGCAGGCCGTTCACGATGGATGAGATTCGCGCGGTCTTGGTGCATTGCGATGCCGAGTGGCGCTCCATGGTTCTCTTCGGTCTCTACACGGGACAGCGGCTTGGGGACATCGCCCGCTTCAATTGGAAAAACGTCGATCTCAAAAAGAAGAGCATTTCCCTAACCACATCCAAGACGGGCAAGGAACTGAACATTCCGCTTCCGCCAGATCTTCACAGCCACCTTGCCGCGCTTCCACGTCCCATCAGCGACGCCCAGCCTATCCACGGCAATGCGTTCGAGATTGTTACCGCGCAGGGAAAGACGGGGCACTTGT
Organism: Akkermansiaceae bacterium; assembly: GCA_025362955.1. Classification (GTDB taxonomy): domain Bacteria; phylum Verrucomicrobiota; class Verrucomicrobiia; order Verrucomicrobiales; family Akkermansiaceae; genus Luteolibacter. The sequence continues at coordinate 99 of JANYFB010000219.1, read as the reverse complement.
CCAACCAGTTTGGAGCGATCCTAGCGAAGGCGAAATTGCGGAAAGTTACCACTCACAAGACCACCGGGAAAGGCCGCAGCGCCAAGCGTGAAACCAATG
>JANYFB010000146.1 GCA_025362955.1 Akkermansiaceae bacterium | reverse complement strand
GCCGGGTGAGTCCATCCGCATCACCCACCAAGCCGTAGCGCAGTGGGCAATTACTTTGACAGATTGGGAGAAAGTCGCGGCCTTGGAGCCGCTCCACATCTACTCGGAAGCCACCGTCCGGGATCGCTTCAATTGGGAAGGAAAAGGTATGGCCTCCGGCAGCATCCATCTCGCGCTCGTCCGCGTCCGCCAGCTCCCAGAGCCTTGGGAATTCCCTTATGAAACCAAATACGGTGGATGCCGTAGTTGGATCAACCTGCCAGAACCGTTCGACGCCTTGGAAGCCACCGCAAGAAATGTGTTAGATGATGGGGCTTTCGCGTCCGTTGGAGCAAGGCTGGTTAATGGGGCCGCCCAAACGTCCCTTGTTTAGAGCTTCCGCCCGAACTCCGATTGAATAAATAGTCCCGCCCGCGACGTTTTATGAATCTGTCGAGAGCATTCTGAGTTCCATCCTTCACAACCCGTTATTCATCCATTATATCCACCGCTATGAAGCCCATCCGCATTGCCGCTACTTCGTTTTTCACCTTCGCCTTCGTCTCCTGCGCGACTCAAAAGGCGAACCAATACGACACCTCAAATCCAACTGGAACCACCGACGCTGGTGCAGTCAGCGCCCCGGTCAACCAGCCGACAAACCCCATCTACGACACGCCGGCTGCTTACGAGGCCAGCGGTACCACCACGGCCCCACCTGCCGCAGCTCCGGCGGTGGTAGCGCCTAACAGGCCAGCTCCGCCGGTTCCCATGGCGAATACAAACGGTGCCGCGATCATTCACACCGTCGTGGCGGGAGACACGCTTTCAGGCATCAGCGCCAAATACAAAGTTCCCGCCGCCGCGATCAAACAAGCGAACAGCATGACCAAAGACACCGTCGTCTTGGGCAAGAAAATGGTGATCCCTCCTGTCCACTGATTCATCGGAGTTTCCCAACTAATCTATCCCATGCGTCTTCCCACCGTTTCTCTCCTTTGGCTCGCTCTCGTCACATTTGCCGTGGCAGATACCTCCGAGCCTCTGAAGGAATCCAAAGCGGTGGGGGGAAGCCCTCGGGAAATTGCCTTGGACAACCTTCTAGCCGAGCGCGATTCGGACAAAGGTCTTGAAGCCGCCATCGCAGCCGCGAAAAAAAATGGCATCGCCGCGCAAGCGATCCTTGAAGCCCGCTTTCTCTATCATGTAGATCGCCGCGAGGACGATGCCATCGCGGCGATGCTTCCCGAGTTCATCCAACAGAACGAGAATTTCAAACTCGAGGACTCCGCAATATTCAGCGTTAAAGAAGATTGGCTTGCGGTGATCGAGTATGTCCAGGCAATCGCCGCGCTCAAAAAGGGCGACAAGGACGGCTTTAAATCCCACATCACCGAAGCGTTCTGGTTGAGTCCGCGCCAAGCATCAGCCTTCGCGCCGCACATTGACCGCATGAGGCTGGAGGACTCCATGCGCTCAGTTAAAATCGACTTTGAAACGAAGCTCCTCCCTCTAGCAGGAGGTGAAGCAGTCTCACTCAAAAGCCTGATGACCGATAAGAAAGCCATGGTGCTCCACTTCTGGTCTCCCGCGAGTCGCGAATGTGAAGCCAGTTTGCCGGACTACGTTGTCACTGCCAAGGCCCTTGGTGAAAAGGGAATGGCCATGGTTTCAATCATGCCCGGGAACTCACCCGAAATTCTAACCGCCGCGCAAAAGGTGCTCAAGCCATTTGATCCTAAACCTCCCGGCGCATGGCTTACTGATCGGAACGAGAGCCCGCTTGCCCGCGAACTACGGGTTCAGGCACTGCCGATCTTCGTCATTCTTTCTAACGAAGGGCGCGTTTTATTCAACGGTGATCCCACCGACGATGGTTTGTGGGACGCTTTAAAAAAGATAGATCCACGGATCATTCGCCCGGATTCACCCGGCGGTGGTGGGGAGTAGCCGGTTAAATCAGCTACGGCACGCGTAGTAGTTTGAAATCCTACACGAAAAATATTTCGGTTTTATTAAAAATCGATACATTTCAACTTGACGGAAGTCCAAACTACTAGTTTCATCGTCGGTAGCGAAGAGACATTCATGGCACGGCCCATCCATCCATCCAATCTCGAACTTCAAGCCCTATCTGTTTTGTGGCACGAAGGCCCATCTACGGTAGCCGCCGTACATGAAACGTTGCCCGATAGAAAAGATCGGGCCTACACCACGGTGCTCTCGGTGATGCAAAACCTGGAGCGTAAGAATCTGGTGAAACGCGCTCGGGTTGGTCGGGCCCATGTTTATGCCGCCGCCTATTCGCAGGAGGTGATCGTACAGCGTGCGACACACGATTTCCTAACAAACGCTTTTGGAGGACGCCTCGGTGAGGCGCTCCTCGCTATCCTCTCCGCTGGCACATTAACGCCGGAAGAGAAAACAAACATCGAACGCGAACTCCAACGACACAAAACAATGGCTGCAAAAAAAACAGCAAAGAAAGCAGCGGTTAAAACCGCCAAGAAAGCCGTGAAGAAAGTTGCAACGAAGGCTCCGGCCAAAAAGGCAGCGAAAAAAGCGGCTACCAAAGCCCCCGCCAAAAAGGCTCCTGCGAAAAAGGCAGCCAAGAAAGCGGTGAAGAAGGTTGCAAAAAGCGCCAAGAAGGTCGCCAAAAAAGCGGTGAAGAAAACGGTCGCCAAGAAAGCAGCTCCTGCAAAGAAAGCTGCTGCCAAGAAAGCCGCTCCCGCGAAAAAGGCAGCCCCCGCGAAAAAAGCTGCCCCAGCAAAAAAGGCCGCAAAGAAGGCCGCGAAAAAAGCATAATCCCAACCCCCGGTCGCTGGACCGGGCTTCGTGCTCTCGGGCACGGTTGCCTGTCTGTTTCAGGACCGGGGTTGATCAACGGCGGGAGATCTGCGGATCTCCCGCCTCTTTTTTAACCTAAAAAAAGGGATTGCATCCCATGCAGCACCCGTCCTAGCTTCCCCCGCCCTGAAAGGGTATGACCTATGCGCGGTTAGCTCAGTGGTAGAGCACCTCCCTGACACGGAGGGGGTCACTGGTTCGAACCCAGTATCGCGCACCATTTTTATCCACCGCCCTCCGATTCTTTTTGAACCCTGCGATGAACGCAGCGCCGCCCCCACCCGAGGAGCTTGATGCTCTGCTACGGCTTCTCGACGATGAAACACCCGTGATCCGCGAACGCGTGGCGGAACGTCTCGCCCTCTGCGGGGGCGACATCAGCGAGTGGCTTGCCACGCGCCCCCGGTCACTGGCCAAGCATGAAAAGGAATTGCTGGTAGAAATGCTCAGTCCGCCGCGCCGTGAAGTGTTAGCCCGCGAGTGGATCGCACCCACGGGAGGAGCCGCAGCCTTACAGGAGGATTGGGAATCTTTCGAAGCCCTGCTTCGCAATCTGTCAGATTTTCTCCACGATGGCATCTCGCTGCGCCAGCCTCTATCAGACGCTCTCGATCTTCTTGCGGAGGAGGCAGGGGACGATGGTGTCACCACCGCCAACGAACTCCGCGTGTTTCTTTTCAACGGAATCCGCCTAACCGGAAATCAGGAGGCCTACTACGATCCCCGGAACTCGGACTTGGCATGGGCCATCGCAGAGGGCCGTTCAAATCCGTTAGGCCTTTGCCTGATTTTCATGCTCGTGGGACGTCGGCTCAATCTTGATGTCGAAGGAGTGAATTTTCCCGGCCACTTCATGTGCCGAATTTTCGAGGATGGCTATCCGCTGATCATTGACTGTTACGATCACGGGCGGCTGCACCTGCAGGATACTTTGCTGGAAAGTCCAGAACTTGATCGCGCCCGGCGGAATCTCCTCCGCCTCTCTGCGGACCCTGGCACGATCTTGGTGCGCTTGCTTAACAATCTTGTCCAGTCGCTCGAACACACGGGCCGGACCCAGGACACGAGCCTGATCAAGGAGCTGCTAGCTACCTTGCAGTGATTTTCTACCAGACTCCAAGCGCTCCTAACTGACGCCCCGCCGCCTCCGCCCAGCCCCTGTTCGCGGCAGGCGAGGCGGGCGACGGATGCAGCACGCGTCCGACCACCGCCTTGCTGCCGCAAACTTCGGCAGCACGCCGCAATCGTTCTTCGGCAAATCCGCCCACACCGATCAGCCACGACGGCTCCAGCAGCGCGATTACTTCCTGCAAATGTTTCTGACAGGCCTGTTCCACGGGAGCCATCTCCGCTGTGGGAAGTTTGTCTGGCGTTAGATTCGCGCCGGTCGCGCTCATCCACACGAGGGGACAGTAGTTCAGGACGAAGTGATCCTTGAAAAAATCCCCGGCATTTTCAAATCGTTCGGAAAAAAGTCCCCACAGACGTCGCCCGCTCACTTCCGAACGCGCGCACTGGAACCCATCGACCGGTCGCTTGGGATGTTCGGGCACCGGCTTACCGATTGGCGTTTCGATGCCCATCCAATCGCGCACTGCGGCCACCTCGCCGAAGGGCACGCCCGTCTGTGCCATGCCGAAAGGGCCTGGATTCATGCCGAGAAACACGACGCGTTTTTTCCCTTTTCCGAAGCGTTCCAAATACTGTCGATGCGCTTCCCATGTGTAATCCAGAGTCCGGTAAACGAAGGCGACCGGCGGGGAAAATTCCAATTCCCTCAATTCTTCCGCTAAGCGCTGGGTGGATGCGATCAACTCGTTCATGAATCCCAACGTCTAACTATTTCCAGGCGAATACCAGCACCAGCAAGGCGACCGGAAGATATAACAGAGTGAAAAAAAACAAGCGCCGGGCCGATGTCCGCTCCCCGTCGCGTGAGAATTTTAATGCGAGCGCCACCATCACCAATGCCAGCAAAGGGCCGACAATCGCCCACAGCAGATTCGCGAATCCCATGAAGACCGGCAGCAGTGAGAACCCGGCGAGCGAAAGGGCGAACATCGCGGACAGAAGCCCACTCTTCCGTCCTGTCAAGTCTCCGTTAGACCACATTTTGTAGCCTGCGGATTCATATTCCTCGCGACACAGCCAATTGATGGCAATGAAATGAGGAAGCTGCCAGAGAAACAACAGGCCGAACAAAAACCACGCCTCCTTCCCCAGTCCCCCACCCGCTCCCACCCAGCCGATCATCGGCGGAATCGCGCCGGGAATGGCACCGACCAGCGTGTTTGCGGAACTCACCCGTTTCAGAGGCGTGTAGATGAAAACGTAGATCGCCACCGTCGCCGCCGTTAGATAGGCCGCGAGGTTTCCCACCTGTACCGCGAGATGAATGATCCCAATGGCTGATAGAACCCAGCCAATTCCAAACGCTACCAGTGGGTCCATCCGGCGCGAGGGCAGCGGACGATCCGCCGTACGTTTCATCCGCGCATCAAGGTCCACCTCCATGAGTTGGTTAAACGCCGCAGAGCCAAACGCTGCCGCCGCCGTCCCGAGGATGATATTGAGGAGCCGCACCCAGTTCATTTCCGAACCGAGCGAATGGAGCAGGAACCCGAAAACCGTCGTTATCAGCACGAAGATATTCAAGCGCACCTTCATCAGCACCATCAAATCCTGCCGCAATCCCGGCGTCGGGCCGGGCACTGCCGCAACGGTGATTTCATTCGTTCCTGATTCCTCCATAGGTGCGGCACGATCATGAACGTGATCCCGCGCTTTCCAAGCAGCGACTTGCCGCTGGGCGGATTTGCCCGCTAGCCTTTGCTCGACTCTTTGGAATAGTGCGGTAGCCTCGGGCTTCCAAACCCAACACGCGCGTGAGAATTCTTTCAATTTTAACACTGTCTCTCGGCCTTGCCGATGCTGCGGATCTTCGCACTTGGTCAGACGTCCAAGATCGGAAAATCGAAGCAACGCTGCTGCGGATTGAAGGTCAAACGGTCATGCTCAAGCTGAAGGACGGGCGCGAGATTCCCTATCCGCTCGCGAAACTCTCTGCTGCGGATTGCAAATACGTTGAGGAAACTCGTGCCACTCTCAGTGACGACAAGAAGTCTGCCGCGGAGTCGGGCGACATCGCGAAGACCCAGAATTTCGACGCTCCTTGGCCGGATTTGGTGAAATTCAGCGAAGATCCGGAGATCAAGACCGTGGAGGAAAATCCCAAGGACAAGCGTTTCATCTACGAGAGCGCGAATTACCGCTATGTTTGCGATGTGCGGCTTGCCAAGTCGGTAGTCAAAGGCTTCGCAGTCTTGTTCGAGGCGACCCACCTGTATTGCCGGAGTTTGCCCTTGGCCTTCAACGGCGGAACCAAAACGGATGGAAAATATCAGATCATCCTATTTGAGCAATTCGACGATTATGTAAAAGCCGGTGGCCCGCCCGGCACCGCTGGGGTTTTCATTGGCGGGCGCAACGCAGTCTTGGTGCCATTGATCAGTCTCGGGGTGAAGCCCGTGGGCAGCGGGTATATGTTAGATCATGACAAAAGTAGCCGGACCATTCCCCATGAACTGACTCACCAATTGTCGCCCCAAGCATATTTTGACAAAGGCGCGATGGGTTGGTTCTCCGAAGGCATCGCGGAATACGTCGCCGCCACGCGTTATCGGTCCGGTATTTTCAACGTCCGCGGAAATCAAAAAGACATCATCGAATACGTCACCGCTTACGGCACCAAGGATCAGGGAGGCCGCGCGCTCGGTACGAAAATTCGCATGCCGGCATTGAAGACTTTCATGCTGGAAGATTACGGCAGTTTCCAAGAACAACCCCAACTTAGCTACGGCTGCGGCCTTCTACTCACGGAATATTTCCTGCACATGGATGGCGACGGAGATGGGAAACGCATCAAAGCATTTCTCAAATCCCTTCAAGATGGAAAGGATGGAGTGAAGTCGCTGGATCTATTGTTAGACGGAAGGGACTTTGGGAAACTTGAGGCAGACTTCACCAAAGCTTGGAGTCACAAGGGCGTGGATTTCACGTTCTCCAAAGAATAATGCTGGCAGACAGCCGGTTGACAGGTGATAGCGGGCGGCGAGTCAATGAAAGGACCATGAGTAAAGTGCCACCAGCCCGTCCGATCGGCCATGTGTTCGTGCCTGCCGTGGGCATCGGTTCGCTCTCGATCCTGCTTGCGGCCGGGCTGGGCGTGCTGGGCATTTTGGAGCGGTTCAATCTCATGATTTCGAGACTTGTGTCCGAAGGCAGAACCGTTGATTTTCCGAAAGCTCTTCCGGGTTGGATCCTATGGATGGCTACAGTATTTTTCGCCGTTGGGTTGGCGTTTTCCATTCTCAGCGTGCCCGGCACTTGGAGGCGTGTGGTGCTGTGGTTCACGGCCTTGGTTCTGATCGCAGGATGGGCTCCCGTGCTCAGCCTCGCAGCCCATGCGCCGGAAATTTGTGGACCCTTCATTGCCACGCTCTGGGCCGGGATCTGCGCCTTGGTTTACGCAGGGAATCACCGGATGCCTTGCGATGAAGCGCCTGAAACAAATTCCATCTAACGATTCCCATGAAGCGTGCTGATTTTCCAGAACCTGTCAAAATCCTCGTCGCCGAGTTAAAACGCTTGCCCGGTGTAGGTCCACGTAGTGCCGAGCGGATTGCGGTGTGGCTTTTACAAAGCCCGAAGGCGAACCCGACGCCGCTTGCCGAGGCGCTGTTAGCTGCCAAGGAAATGATCCGCCCTTGCCCTGTGTGCGGGTTTTTCGCTAAGGAATCGAGTTGCGAGGTGTGTGATGATCCTGGACGGGACGACCAGATCATTTGCGTCGTGGAGCAGGCAACCGATGTTTTACCCGTGGAAAGATCCGGTGTATTTCGGGGTCGCTACCACTGCCTCGGGGGCAAGCTTTCGCCGTTGGACCGGGTTTCTCCCGAGGATTTACGCATCCCGCAGCTCATCCGCCGGATTGAGGCGGCACCCGAGGAAATCGAGGTGATCCTCGCGCTCGGCTCGGATGTGGAAGGAGAGGCGACTGCGAATTATCTCGCCGAGCTGCTGCGTGGGCGGAATTGCAGGCTCACCCGCATCGCCCAGGGATTGCCTGCGGGAGGCGGCTTGGAATATGCTGATGAACTCACGCTGCTGCGAGCGATGCAGGGACGCCGGAGTTTTTAGAGTTCGGATTAAATTTGGCCCCCGTCATTCAGTGCTTGGAAAACCATCATCGCCGCATAGGCGTCGTTGGCGGCGTAGATCAATTGACCATCGGATAATTTCGTCGCAGCCCAGTTCGAGGTGGTGACGGATTTCGATTTCTGAAGCTTGCGGTTGAAAAGCATGGCGATTGCCGACTTCGCCCCGACGGCATTGCGATAACCTAACTGTTTGAAAGTGCGGTCGAGGTCCACGATGGCCGCGGGGCGCAGGCCGAAACGTTGGGAAATCTGATGGAGATCACCGCCGAGGCCGAAGCCGATTTTGGTTAGTTTTTCCGAATTTAACAGCTCGATGATGGCGGGATGACTTGTCGTCACATGGGACTGGAAAATGAACGCCTTGTGGGTGGTGGCAAATTGCAGGACATGCGGACCTTCGGATTTCTGCCCCTTGAGGAAAGTCGGTTTGGACTCAGTATCGAAGCCCACGGCACCTGCTAGAAGGAGTTCTTCCAGCGCGAGGCAGGCCTGCCGCTCGTCCGTCACCACAAAGATCCGCTCCAAAGGAAGCCCGGAGAATGGCTCCAATTCGGCAATCTCCAGTTTGCTGGGTGGGGTCTTGGGATCGGTCATGGGGAATTGTTGCTAACAGAGGTATCGTTCGTCGGAGTGGATTATTTAACCGATAGGCATTGGAATCAAGCTCGTGATGGTTAGGAAATGATAGCGCATCATTTCACCAAAGGCAATTTGGCCGCGCATACCGCACAGGGCTTGCCCGATTCACTGTCCACCGTCGCGATTTTTCCATGCTTGTCTTGCATGAGACATCCCGCAACCGTGCAATGATCCACACCGAACGTGTGGCCGAGTTCGTGGTTCGCCACTTTGGTCAGACGTGAGTAATAAACCGCCTCGGAGGGCTTGCCAAAGCGCAAGCGGAAAGTGGAAACGATACAAACTTTGCCGCCTAACTGCCCGATCCCCATGACGCCCCAGTCCTTACCTTCGTCCGTTGTTACGGAAATATCGCGACCGGTGAGTGCGAGAATCTTGTTGAAACGTGCCTGCGGTTCCAGGGCAAGAATATCGAGGATATCTTCCGCCTTGTATCGGTCCCGAGGCGGATAGTAGGCGGCCTTCGGCATCGGCTTTTCGGGGAGGATCTCGATATTTACCGTATAAAGCGCACGAATCCCGGCTTCCACTCGGGCAATGTCCTCCTTTTTTACCAATCCTAACGGCTGGATCGCCACCGTCGCAATCGGCTCCGCCAGTGCAACGAGGCTGGTCACCCATAGCACTTGAAGGAAAACGAATTTCATAGCTTCTGGATAAAGAGAAAACTTCTGGAATACGAGCTGGAATCTTCTCGCTTCGTCGTCTCACGGTGCCTCCGCCATTGACAGGCCGCCCTCGTCTTGGTTGTCATAGTCCACCCTCGCCCCTAGCGTTCAAACCCTTATTTCCATGGTCCGACTCCCGTCTTCTGCGCTTCTTTTTGTCTCACTCGTAGCTGCATCCCATGCCGCCTCGTTAAAACTACCCCCGGTCTTACCCTCAACTTCCGGATACATGTTAGAAGATGCACTGCCCGGCCTGTCGTTCAAGCAACCCCTCGCGATTGCTTCCGCGCCGGGTGAAAAAAACCGGATTTTCATCGTGGAAAAAGGCGGCCAAATTCAGGTCATCACGGGCTACCCGCAGCAGCCAACGAAATCGGTGTTCTTGGATATGCCGAAAATCCTCGCCGCAAAAGGCATCGGCTCGCTCGGCACCGATGGCGAGTGGGGCGTGCTGGGCCTCGCCTTCCACCCGCGTTTTGCAGAAAACGGATTCCTGTTTATCACCTACGACATGGTGGTCAAGGAAGGCGGGAAAAACCTCGGTTTCAACTGCCTCTCACGGTTCTCCATTTCAAAAACCAATCCTAACGAAGTCGATCCCGCCAGCGAGTTCCCGCTCCTTTCCCAACTCGATCCAGCCGCCTATCATAACGGCGGCGATATCCACTTCGGCCCGGATGGTTACCTCTACTACTCCATGGGCGATGGCGGCGGCCACTACGACGCACACGACAACGCCCGCTTTATCGACAAGGATTTCTTCGCCGCGATCTATCGGCTCGATGTCGATCAAAACCCCGCCAACCTCGCACCCAATCCGCATTCGCAAACCTCCACCACTTTTCCCTCCGCGATCCATCCGGGCAGTTACAAAGTGCCTGCCGACAATCCGTTCATCCACGCCGTCAGCCACAACGGAAAGACGTTAGACCCTGCAAAAATTCGGACCGAGGTCTATGCCTGCGGCTTCCGGAATCCATGGCGATTCTCGTTTGATTCGAAAAATAGCGACTTGTTTCTCGGCGTCGTCGGCGAGGATCGTTGGGAGCAAATCTACCTCGTGAAATCCGGCACCAATGGCGGCTGGAGCTATTTCGAAGGCAGTCACGAAGGCCCACACCTCAACGAGCGACCTGCGAATACCACCTTTACCCCACCGATCTACGATTATCCGCATGGGAATGACACCCTCTTCAGTGGAAACTCTGTGAGTGGGGGCGTCGTCTATCATGGCAAAAATTTACCCGAGCTTGATGGCACCTATTTCTATGGCGACTACATCAGCCACTGCGTTTGGTGCCTGCGGAAATGCGGTGATCAATGGAAGCCGGAACTCCTCGCCCGTGGCGGTGCAGTGAGCGCCTTCGGGACCGATCCGGGAAATGGCGACATCCTTCTAGCAGATATTGATCGTGGGAAAATCCAGCGACTCACCCGTGCCAAGAAAAGCGAAACCCCGCCGCCTCCGCAACTATCAGACACGGGAGCCTTTGCTAACATCTCCACCCTGACTCCTGCGCCCGGCGTGATGCCTTACTCCGTCAATCATCCTGGGTGGAACGGTGGAGCCGCCACGCGCCGCTGGTTCGCCATGGCGGGGAAGGAAAAAATCGGTTTTGACGCGAGCCGGAACTGGAATTTTCCTACCGGCACTGTCTGGATTCAACAGCTCGACGATGCCGGAAAACGGCTGGAAACCCGCTTTCTCGTAAAGACCGAAACCGCCGTCTATGGCATCACTTACCGATGGCGTGCCAATCAGACCGATGCCGATCTCGTTCCCGAACAAGGCATTCCCGCCGGCCCTCTGGACCATGGGCGTTCCACTCCGGGCCGGGCCGAGTGCCTGATGTGCCACACTGCCATCGCCGGTTACACTCTCGGCATGAATACCTGGCAGCTCAACGGCCCCTCTCCGGCCGATGCCACAGCCAATCAGATCAAGGCTCTGCTCGACGGAGGCCAGCTCGCGGCCAATCCAGCCGACCTCACCAATTTGCCGTCCTTCGCCGCCCTTGGCGACACCACCCGCAGCCTCGAAGATCGCTCCCGAGCCTACCTCGCGGTGAACTGCTCTCATTGCCACCAACAGGACGGCATCGCCAGCAGCCCGTGGACCACCAGAGCCAGCTTCCCCACCTCGAAAACCCGCCTCATCAACGGCGGTCTCAACACCAATTTCGGGGACCGTGCGAATAAAGTCATCGCCCCGAACGATCCGGCCCATTCCATGATTCTCAAGCGCCTCAAAGGCGACGGCGTGCCCCGGATGCCGATGGGCAGCACCGGCCCGCTCGACCAGGCCGGCATCGACCTCATCACCGAATGGATCAATGCCGGAGCACCCTCTTCTAACTAAACCTCATGAAAACCCAAGCCACACTCACCGCCGCCATTCTATCATTCTCTCCAGCCTTCGCGGAAACGCCGCCACCCATCACCGGACATGACTTTTTCTATGCAGGAGAGGCCAAGACACAGGACATGTACATCGTGAAAAAGGGTGAAATTGTCTGGACCTATCACAACCCCGGCAGCCGCGGTGAGATCAGCGATGCGGTGTTGTTATCTAACGGCAGCGTCCTCTTTGCCCACCAGTTCGGCATCACCCTCATCGACTCGGATAAAAAAGTTCTTTGGAACTACGACACTCCCGCCGGGTGCGAGACCCACACCGCGCAGCCGATTGGGAAAGAGCATATCGTTTTCCTGCAAAACGGCCCGGATGCCAAGTGCGTAGTCGTCAATATCCCCACCGGAAAAATCGAGCGTGAATTCCCGCTGCAAGTCGGCACCCCGAGTAAAACCCACGGCCATTTCCGCCATGCCCGGCTGACTGCGGCAGGCACCCTGTTAGTCGCCCACATGGACAACGGAAAAGTTTCCGAATACGACGACCACGGCAAGGAACTCTGGACCACGCCATTTCCCGGCCCTTGGTCCGCCGCCCGGCTATCTAACGGTAATACTCTCATCACCGGCACCAAGCTCGTCCGCGAGGTCAACCCCGCCGGTGAAACCGTCTGGGAATGCAATGCCGCCGAACTGCCAGAACAGAAAATCAGCGGTTTCCAAATCGCCACCCGCCTGCCTAACGGGAACACTCTCGTCAACAACTGGGTCAACCAATGGAACGGCGCCGTCGATCCCGCCACTGCTCCGGCGCAGGCACTGGAAATCACCCCGGACAAAAAAGTCGTGTGGACGCTCAAGGCATGGATCGACCCTAACAACCTCGGCCCAGCCACCACCATTCAACTTCTTGACACTCCTGGGGTGGCAGAGGACGTCCATTTCGGCGAGTTCCGCTGAGCGTGCGAGCACTCTCACAAAAAACGCCCCGAGACTTTGCAGTCACGGGGCGTTATGGATGGGCTTGATCCCGGATCGCGGAATCTTTGGGACCGTGTTTTTACTTCGGTTTTTTCTCAGTTTTCGCGGGTGCAGGCGTAGGCGCGGCGGGCTTTTCGGGCTTCGCGGCCTTGTCGGGTTTTACGTCCGCGGCGGTGGCGGTCATCGTGTATTGAATGGTGACCTTGGAGCCCACTTTCAGATCACCGGTGACTTTCGTATCTGCGGTGCGAGCGAGTTCCCATTTTTCGGTATCTTTCTGGACTACGATCTTCGTATCCGTGACTTCGAGCACGGGACCGGTGACCTGATAGGCACGGGCGGGTGCGGCTAGACCGAGGAGGGCGAATGAAACGGCGAGTATGGTGGATGTTTTCATAATGGTTTTACTGAGACTTCAACCGGATGAACTATGACCCGCCGGATGTAAAGTTAGAATGACCCGCAGCGGGTATTTATTGATTCGCGGAGGGCTCTTTTGAGACAGCTCCGTCATCCGCAGGCAGGATCTCGTTGGTGAGGCGTTTGGCGCCGGCCTGGGCGAGGTCGCTCTGCGGATGGATGCTGCGGGCCTTAAGATACCATGATAGTGCCGAGCCAATCTGTTTGGGCGTGCGGTTTTCAAACTGCTTCGCCTTGTCGAGGGCACGAGTAAAATCGGCGACCTTGGGGGCTAACAGTTCAAGCTCGCGTCCGAGTTTCGGATCATCGGGGAAGGATTCGCGAAGCTCGGCGAGTTGTTCCCAAGCCGCATAGTCCTGGCCGACCTTGCTAAATTCTGCGGCCTTACCGAGCGCGGTTTCGATCTTGGTGAGGTTGGTCATGATTTGCTTGAAGGCATCCTCACGCTTCGGGTCACCTTGAATGGCCGGGGCGATTTCATACTGGCGACGGGCAATTTCGCGGAAGTTTCCTTCGCTCAACAAACGGTCGAAATCATTTCGGATAGACACCAGTCCACCGGTGCTGTTGACCAAAGTGCGGAACTCGGCGAGCTTGGGATTGGTGGGCCAGATTTCCGCAGCCGCTTTGATTTTTTCCGCCGCCTTGTCGCCCTCCTTGTTCAATAGATGGCCCTTGGCTTCCTCGATCGCGAGGTCGGACGCAAGCGTGTAAGCGGCGATGGCGCTATCCACCTTGGAGGATGGAAAATCCTTGGCGGTGGCTTTCAAGCGTGCCGCAAGTTCCATGGTCTTAGTGTAATCGTGGGCTTGGAGCGTGCCGTAAAGTTCGTTCAAATCCCGGAAATATTGGGAAACGCGGCGCTTTTTCTCAAGGGGTAGCGTGGCGACCGGCCCGAGGTATTCACCTAGGGCGAAGGCTTCCATCAGGCGCTGGGAGGCAGCGTGCAGTTCGTCGCGGGAGAGCATCAGGTCGAAGGCCTCAACGTATTTGGAGGTCTCGCGGATCGCTTCGTTAGAAAGGGAATCGAGGGAAGCCACGGTTGGGCTGACGCCGACGGATTCGGAAAACAATTTTGAAACATCCGAATTCTTGTCAACGCGCAAGGTCGCGTCGCCATCTTTCCAAATCTGATTGTAGAAGCGGGCTGCCATGAGGACGTGTTCGTAGCGGCGCTCGACGAACCACTGGATCATGCTGACTTGGTATTGCGCCTTGGTCCGCAGGGTTTCGGCCTCGGTGCGGGCGATGTTAGATTTCTTCAGCACCTCGATTTCCGCGATGCGGCGTAGGGTATCCACGTATTGGAGCGAGTTCACGCCGGCCCCGGGATTCGTGGCAGGAGCCGGTTTCGCCTTCTTATCTTTGGGGTCCTTGGTTTCGCCGACTTCCTTGTCCCGCTCGTGGCGCGCCTTCCAATCGCCTTCTGCGATGATCTCCTTTTTTTCCTCCTCAATGGAGAGGTTGAGCCTGTTTAGTCCGTTCACGTCCTTTTTGGCGAGCATGGCCATATAAATGGATTCCGCGAGGGAACCGCAAAGATTGGCATCGCCCGGATAGGCGGCGGCGGCGGGGAGCTGCTTGAAGGCGGCGTAGAGGTCGGGGCCACCGGTCCTGAAAGGAGAAATGGTCGCAAGGATTTGGGTGATCGTCTGGCGGTATTTGGCGGTGGCGTCGTCACTTTCGGGCGGCTGGCTGAGGAATTTTTCAAAGCGTGCTTTAAGCAGCCGATTATCCCCTAACGGAATCGCGACACCCCCCACGGTGATCGTCTCGGCGGAAGGATCGAGCATCGGAATTTCCTGGCCTAGTGGACCTGCGGGCGCTTGCTTTTTTTCTGCGGCTGGCGCTGTGTCCGTGGGAGTTGTCGGTGCTGGAGCTGGCGCTGGGGCCACTGGCGGAGTGTAAACCTGGCCGTGGACGAGGCCGACAAGACAAACTGGAAGTAAAAACCGGGTTTTCATAAGCGTTGGATTTTTTTCGTTAGAGTCGATTTACGCCCGTAGCGACGGGGATACCGCCTTGGCGGAATTTCACGCGGAAGGCGTATTTCTGCTTGGTGTCGATGTTGAGCTTGCTGAATTCCGGTGGGATTTCGATGCCCACGAATTCGTCGCCGCCGGGAGCCTCAATCCGCACGCTGACCACTTGGCCGCGGCCCGTTGTCCACTGGAGTTTTTCGTCGATCTGCCCTTCTACGACATATTCATTGCCGCGCAGGCTGTTACCGTTTTCTAACAATTCGCTCACACTTAGCTTCGTGACTTCACCGAACGACGCGGATTTTTTCCCGATGAGCGATTTTCCGGCGATGACAGCCACGACGATGGCGGCGACGGCGCCGATGATGACCCCGGGATGAAGATTAGAACTAGCGCGACGTGCCATTGATCGAATAGGTTTTGATGGAAAATTTAGCGGGAAAATCGTTAAAATCGAGGGAGAAAAAATCGCTTCAGTCCCACTGCGGTCTGCGGGCACCGGCCCAGGCGGCGATGAGAGCGATCACAACATGCGCGCCGAGGGCGTAAAGGCAGGCATTCTGCGCGGAAAGGCTGGTATCAATGACCGATTTCACCGCGTCATGAACTTGGGGTTCCAAGGCTCCGACTGAACCAGACCATGCCCAATAGGCCGAAATGAATGGCCGAGTGAAGGCCTCCACACTCTCGGGCAGTGCGAGCACGGCACCTGATAGTGGGAGCTGGAATCCCACGAGGTAGATTGAGAGCAAGGAGGCCTGTTCGGCCGTTCTCATGAGTGAGGAAATGGCCAGACAGATCGCAGTCATTGAGGCGTTGATTAGCAGCAAAAATCCCGCGTGCTGGATGAAATCGCCACGGAAGGTACCTAGAAGGTTCACGAAAAACGCCATCCAAAGTGATTGCACGATTACCAAACAGGCCAAGAACGCAACCTTTGACGCAAGGTAGGCGGTAGGTCTCAGCCCGCCAAATTTCTCCTTCTCATAGATCGGCCGTTCGCCGGCTATTTCACGAGCGGAATTGTTAGAACCCATGAGCGAAAGCAGGACCACTTGGAACATGATGATTCCCGAAATGGCCGAGCCAACTTTCGCCTGGTCCGCCCGCACGCTCTGCTGTTCTTGGATTTCCGCGGCTATGTTAGACTGGTGGGTATCCGAATACCGGCGGATGTTTCCCGAAGCCTTGTCGCTAAAAATGGTGACGAGGATCGGGAAGCAAATGATGATCGCGAGTTGCAGAAAAACTTGGCCCCGGTCGCGGAAAAAAATGCGCCATCGGCGGGAAATCAAGGTGGCAAATTGGCTGAAAAATCCGGGAAGCCGCAGGGTATCGGGAGCGGGGATTGTCGCTTGATCCGGGTCGCCTCCCGTTACCGTCGTGGATGCCGGAGGGAGTTGGAGATCGCCACTGGAAATGAGCAGGGCCCGGCTTTTTTCCATCATTTTCTGATAGGACTCGCGGTGCTTTTGCCAGGAAGCGTGCCACCGCTCGGAGGGTTGGGTGGCGAGGCGCGGATAGACCTCTTCCGTATCGCTCACGGAAAAGTAATGGGTCAATTGCTCCGGTGGGCCATGGAAGGCGACGCGGCCTTCGTGCAGGACGAGGATGGAGTCATACAATTCCAAATGCGCTAGCGAATGGGTCACCGAGAGGACGATCCGCCCGTCCTTGCGGGAAAGATCGTGGAGCAAACGGACGATTTCGCGCTCCGACCGTGGATCGAGGCCGGAGGTGACCTCGTCGCACAGTAACAGTTTCGGATCGGAGACGAGTTCCATGGCCAATCCGAGGCGGCGTTTTTGCCCCCCGGAAAGCACCTTCACCTGTCGGTCGCTGATCGGGCTGAGGCCGGTCTCCTCTAACACACGGTCGATCCGATGATCGAGATCTTCGGTATTCCGGCAGCGGACGCGGAGGCGGGTGGCGGCTTCCACCGATTCATCGACCGTTAGAGGATCGTAGGCGATGGAAAATTGCGGGACATAACCGATTTCCGAGGGAGAAAAATCCCCGTCTTTCGACAAATCCCGGGAATCCCAGAACAAGGCACCTGCGGATTCCGGGTTCAGACCCGCGATGGTTTTCAACAAGGTCGTCTTCCCGCAACCTGAAGGGCCGACGATAGCCATGAAGTGACCCTTCGGGACGCGGATCGAGACGCGGTCCACGAGCGGGATTTCCTCGCCGTCTTTGCGGATAGTGAAACTGACTTCTTTGAGCTCTAGCACGAAATAAATGGGTCTGGAAGATAGCTAACGGCGAGGATACGTCATCTTTATCGCTATCGGAGAAAATAAACCTGCGCTCAGTCAATCGGCACGATGCGGAGGGTGCCACCCGCCTTACGCTGGAGTGCGGAGGACAAAGTGGGGGCCATCGTTCCAGAGGGCGATGCCACCTGAATCTCCATGCCTGCGTCATTGTCCAAGGCGTTTCGTAACGCGCCCTCGACGAGTTGGCCGCAATGGATTTTCATCGGCGGCAGCGGGCCAAGATTGCCCGTGAGCTCGTGGACCGAAAGGTGTTTCGCTTCTTCTATGGTTTTTCCGCGTAGCAATTCGGTAGCCATCGAAGCCACCGCGATGGCCGTCTGGCAGCCAAATGCCTGAAATGAGGCGCGGTCGATCACACGTTTGCCGTCTTTTTCCGTAAATTTCAACCACATCCGCAGCATGTCCCCGCATTCGGGAGAGCCGACCGTGCCGACGGCATCGGCATCCTCAAGCTCGCCTTGGTTGCGCGGTTGTGCGAGCGCCTCCTTTATCTTGGTTTCAAATGAACTCATGCTTGTCGGGCGTGATTGTCGGCCGACATGCCGTGCATTGCAAGGCGCGACCACCGATTGAAAATCCGCCTTATTTCACCGTAAACTGACGCCCCCGCCCGGTTTCCCAAGCACTGGTCACGCTACCGAGCAAAGCGGTGAGATCCTCCTCGGCGAGCAGGCGATATTCGATGGACTTGGCATGGGTGGTGTCCGGGTATTTTTTCACTACCATGTTCTGGACATCGGTTCCGACGTGCTGGCCCACTTTTTCAAGGAGTTCGCGCCCGTGGTTGGCAAGTCCGGTCACCGCATTTCCCGGTGCGGCATCGGTGATGGGAGTGATGTAATAGAAACGGGCCAACGCCTGCCCTGTCGTATCCACGGTGACTTCATCCACGATCAATGTCCCATCTAACACATATTTGTGGCGGCTGACAGAAACGATCTTGTCCAGCGGCACTTGGAATTGGCCGCCCGTTAGAGTCGCTTTCCAGAAGCGGATGGGCAGCGGTGTGTCGTTGGTTTTGGGTGTGTCTGGAGTGGTCCCATCGGTCGAACCCCCGGCAGCGGAGGTATCTTGAGCTCGCAGTTGGACGGCGCAGGTCAGAAGGCCCGCCGCGATGATCAGGAGAGTTTTTTTGAACATGAGGAGAAGGTGGCAGCTCCAACCCCGTTTGGCTAGCCTCAGTGTCTGCAAAAATTGCTACCCCACGCGACTTACTTCGCGTGGTCCGCAGGGACGTTTTCACCACGCCAAAGGCGCTTCTGGGTCCAGTCCGCAGCGGGTGCTGTCCATAGCGGATCACCTGCCGGGAGACCGAGATGAAGCAAACCACCAAGACACAGATAGAGACTACCTGTGGAAATATAAGGTTCCTTGACAGCAGGTTGATAGCCGACAATCCCGGGCCGCAACCAGCCATCCGCATCGAAGGTTCCCGGCGCTTCGATCATGCGATGAACGACCGCGTCAAGCGCGCAACGGACAGCGGCTGGATTCACATTTTTGGGCAACTCGTGACGCAGGGCTACGAGGGAAAGCGTCTGAAATGCCCCGAAGCGATAGGCGCTCGAGCGACCAATGACGGGAAATGTGCCTTCGGGGGAAATCGTCCGCTCTTGGACTTCGGCGTACCGTTGCGCGTGCATGAGAATGGTGGGAAATTGAGCGGCTAGGGGCGATTTTTTCTCTTGGCAGACCTCCATCACCGCAATCAGCGCCGGCTGGATCACGAAGCTGTTATAATAGTCCCAGTGATAGGCTGGACCGTCGCCATAGGTTCCGTCGCCGACATACCACTCCTCGTGTTTTTTCAGCGCATATTCGATGCGGGGCATCTCGCATTCGCCGGTGAACTTCCATAGCGCGGATTCGACCAAGGCGGAGAAAAGCAGCCAATTACTCTCAGGCGGCTTGATCATGCGGGTGGCTTTCAACGCGTTCACCACATTAGCCCGGGAAATTTCATCGAGCGGCTTCCAGAGTTGATCCGGGGCGCGAAGTAGGGCAAGCGATAAGAAAGCCGCATCCACCAAGGGCTGGCCGCCTTTGGTGAAATTCATGTGATCTGGCGAGGCGGGATCGGTTGCATTGACCAACGCCCTCGTTGAAAGCCCAATGTATTTCGCGCGGAGTTGCCCTTCTGGCGTCTCGTCCGGGCCGAGCGCCAACCACGGGGCCATACCCGCCATCGTCCGCCCGAACGCTTCAAGGCAGGTATAATCCCGCCTCGATTCCTCGCCCGGTCCGAGTGGGATACGTTCTTTTAGTTTCCCCTCCGCCAGCGACTCCAAAACCGGGCGTGCGATGCGGTCCAGCGTTTTCACGGCGTACGCCCGATCCGCCTCACCGGGAGTCTCGGCATTCGCGGTATAAAAACCAACCATGAAGCAGACGGGCAGCGTGAACCATTGCATGTCGGCTGACTACGCGCAGAAGCCGTTACCGCTGGCAATCGGAATGAAGAATCCATCATCGTTCGGAAAAGTTAAGGATTGTCAGCGGGACCAGACGAGGGCATTTTCGCGGGGTGGTACGTTATCGTCCAAATGTCGCCGCATTAGTCGTGAATCCGGCGGGTAATCTGCTGATTTGCGAACGCTGGACGATTCCGGGTGCTTGGCAATTTCCGCAGGGCGGTGTCGATGCAGGCGAATCCCTGGAGCAAGCTCTCTACCGCGAGGTGCGCGAGGAAGTCGGGCTGGAGGCGAAGCACTATGACGTGATCGCCCGCCGCGACGGATACCGCTACCTCTATCCCGTCCACGCGAGAGGGAAAAAACTCCGCAAGCATGGCAGCCATGGCCAAGAGCAGACTTATTTCCTCTGCAATCTCAAGCCGGACGCACCGCAAGTGGACGTAAACCAAAAACAACGAGAGTTCCGCGCCTACCGCTGGATTCTTCCGATAGAATTCGATCTCGATTGGCTTCCGAATTTCAAACGCGACGTGTACCGGGAAGTGATGCGGGACTTTTTCCAAGTGGAACTGTGACGCCAGGTCCGACACCTAACAATAGCGCCATCGCACGAAGCGCAAATCCCACACTCGACCTCCACGGTCGGGGTGGGCGGACAATTTCCCACCCGGACTCATCCGCAATTTCGGTGAGTTTAACGGATGGGTTGACCACCCTTGCGGCATCGCAAATGGCCAACATTGGCAGATCCGCTGTGCTATCCGTGTAGCCGTGAGAGCGAAGCAGCTTGCCGTTTTTGAAATACGATGCAGGTAGTAGTTTCTCCAGCCGCTCCACCTTCGCCGCGCCCTTATGATTTTCCAGATCAGGGAAAAACGAGTCCAGCTCAACAGGCGTGCCGAGTGTAAGATCGAAATCTAATTCGCGACCGATGTGTTTGACATAAAACTCAGGACTCGCCGATGCAAGGATGAGAAAGTGACCTCCACTGCGATGCCTTTCTAACATTTCTCTCAATTCCTGATAGATCGCAGGCATCAGCGAAGCCGCGAACTCGCGCGAATATTCATCCAAAGTTTCAGGCGATATCCCGTAGAGATAGCTCAGAAAAACGCGCTTCATTCCAGCGGCACCTAACAATCCAGCCAAGGGAAGGAATGCAAGGAACACCGGCAGGAAAATCCCCCGCCACGGCTCTCGGCGGAGGACGAAATGCCGGAATAACAACTGGCAATCCCACGCGATCAAGGTCCCGTCGAGATCGAATAAGGCGATGCCGAGTGGAGGTGTGGACGGAACGGAATCAGGCACGCGCCAACCTTCTTGTCATCCGCGCGGGGGATCAAGATTCGTCTGTCGAGGTTCTCTCTTTCCTTGCGATGAGGTGTTTGGAGCCGTCCGTCCTCTTCCCGAAGGTAACGGTCAAGGACTGACCGAGGATGAGGCGCTCCAATCGCTCGGCGAATCCATCTTGTTGCTTCTGGAAGACCTTGCGAAGACGCCAGGGCCAGCATGGGCAGCAGGGAAAAGTTGATTCCGCTAGAGCTTGGAAATCCCGGAGACTTGTTGTTGCCATCGCAAGTAGCGCTCATTATCCAATGTCTTGTGCTCGCCGAACCCACATCGACCCACAGCGATTTTTACAGTGAATTCGATCTCGTGGCTGCTCGTCAGCTAGGTGCCAAGAAACGCCCTGCACCGCATCAGGACATGGCACTTGGCAAGCTCGCCCACTGGTTCTCCGCAAAGCATCCCGCTGGAGAGGCGGGGGGCATCGTAGTTTTGCCAACGGGGGGAGGAAAGACGTTCACAGCAGTGCGCTTTCTCTGCAAAAATCCGTTGTCACAAGGATACCGGATACTTTGGCTAGCCCACACCCACCACCTCCTGGAGCAGGCTTTTGACAGCTTTGCGCCGCGTAATGATACAGAGCAGCAACAGTCCGGCATGGAGATCGGAAACATTGCCGAACCAAAGAACCATCTCTCTATCCGAGTGGTTTCAGGCACGCCCGGACACTTTCCTGTCAGCTCGATCAAGGGAAATGAGGATGTGCTGATAGTTACGCTTCAAACCTTGGCGCGGGCATGGCAAAACCGGGAGGGACATCCTGGATTGCGGCAGTTTTTGAAATCTGCGGGTGAGCGCCTGGTCGTGGTCTTCGATGAGGCTCATCATTCGCCAGCTCCCAGCTATCGCACATTGATCACGGAACTACGACAGCAGCATCGGCAGATGCTGCTGCTCGGGCTGACAGCCACCCCCACCTACAACGACAAGCGCAAAAAGGGCTGGCTCAAAAAACTTTTCCCCCAAGGAATCATCTATGAAGTCAGCGCAAAAAAACTGATGGCTGACGGAATTCTAGCAAAACCCAAGTTCGAGAGCACCCCGACAGACATCGTTCCCAATTTCAGCCAGCGTGAGTTCCAGAAATGGGTTGGAACCTATCGCGATCTGCCCGAGGACGTGATCGAGAGCCTGTCTGCAAATAGGGAGCGCAACACGCTAATTGCTGAAACTTATTTGAAGAACCAAGAGCGTTTCGGAAAGACAATCATTTTTGCCGAACGCTGGCATCAGTGCGAATTTCTTTGCGGATATTTGGGAAAACGTGGCGTCTCCGCAGGTGCTGTTTACTCACATGTAGATGCCACCCTTGGAACGGTGGATGCTCGTAATCGACGTGGCAAAGATGAGAACAGCAAAGTGCTGGAAGACTTCAAGGCGGGGAACTTGCAGGTTTTGATCAATGTGAAAATGCTGACCGAGGGAACAGACGTGCCGAAAGTTAGCAGTGTCTTCATCACCCGCCAAACCACTAGCCAGATCCTCGCGATCCAGATGGTCGGGCGGGCGCTACGTGGACCGAAATTTGGCGGCACCGCCGTTGCCTATATCGTCAACTTCACTGACAACTGGCAGCATCACATTCAATTTGCCGACTACCGGCAACTCGAAGACGGGGCTGCCGATGAAACCGTGACCAGCTCTACCAAGCGGCCACCTTTGCAGCTCATTTCCATCGAGCTGGTGCGGCGTCTGGCTCGGCAGATGGACACGGGGATCACCGTGTCGCCAGCTCCGTTTCTCTCGCTCATGCCCGTCGGCTGGTATAGCACCGAATTCGATGCCTTAGTTACTGGCACGGATGACACTGAGACGATTCGTGATCTCGTGCTCGTTTTCGACGACAATGAGGGCAGTTTCAGCACATGTATCACTTGGCTTAAAGGACAGGATTTGTCTGCCTTTGCAGGAGAAGAGATTATCCTCGGCACAATGCGCTCGCAGATTGAAAAATGGACGCTGAAGTTCTTCGGTTCTGAACCCCGTCAGATTGATGAGTTGCACAAAAGCTTGCTCGATATTGCCCGTCACATGGCGCAGAGTGGCGAGTCGCCAGCCTACTTCCCATATGAAGAACGTGCCCACCACGACCTTGATGCGGTGGCTTACCAGTTCCTTCAAGCAGATCTGAGCCGCAAGGCTGAATACGATGCCCTAGTTGCCGAATATCAACGGCGTGACCGCTTCTGGCCAACCCTCTATATGAGTTT
>JANYFB010000171.1 GCA_025362955.1 Akkermansiaceae bacterium | reverse complement strand
GGAGTTCGGCGAAATGGATAGCTCGCTATCGGTGAAGGCGTAGAGGGCGTCGCGCGTCTGCTCGGCATCCGCTCCGGCGGGCAGATAGACGAGGATGTCGGCATTCGCCGCAGTGTTGTCCTCGATTTTTGCGATCTTGATTTTCCCTTTATCCGCCGCGGCGACGATGGATTCCATCAGCGCGCCGGTAGTGGTGCCGAAGGGGATTTCCGTGATGCGGAGGATGCCTTTTTTATCGGTGGCGATGCGGGCGCGAACCCGGATTTTTCCGCCGCGCAAGCCGTCGCGGTAGTCGGATGCGTCCATGATGCCGGCGGTGGGGAAATCAGGGATCAGGGTAAATGGCTGGTCGCGCAGGACGGCGATGGCGGCTTCGATGAGTTCGTGGAAATTGTGCGGTAGAATTTTGCAGGCGAGGCCGACTGCAATACCTTCTACGCCCTGGGCTAACAGAAGCGGAAATTTTACCGGAAGAGTGTCCGGCTCTTTTCTCCGACCGTCGTAGCTGGGAAGCCATTCGGTGGTTTTCGGGTTGAAGACGACTTCGTTGGCGAATTTCGTGAGGCGGGCCTCAATGTAGCGGGGCGCTGCGGCACCGTCGCCAGTGAGGGTGTTTCCCCAGTTTCCCTGGGTATCGATGAGCAGATCCTTTTGCCCCAGTCCGACGATGGCGGCACCGATGGATTGGTCGCCATGCGGGTGATAGTTCATCGTATTCCCCACGATTCCGGCGACCTTGTTGTAGCGGCCGTCATCGAGCTCGTCCATCGCATGGAGGATGCGACGTTGCACGGGTTTGAGGCCGTCGTAGAGGTGGGGCACCGCGCGTTCGAGGATGACGTAGCTGGCGTAATCGAGGAAATAGTCGGAATACATCGCTCCCAGCGAGGCATGTTGGTCCGGATCGTGCGTCATGTGGGGTGGATGGTTAATGAACCGGAAGCATCCACGCAAGCCTGAGGTGAAGCGGGGCTTATTCCTTCTGTTTCGAACGACTCAAGAACCAAGCCATCGCGGCGATCCAGCCGATCAAGGCACCGGAATATCCCGCCAGATGGATGGCGGCCACACGACAAAAAGCCACCGGATCGTTCACGCGGATGGATTCCAACGATTCCCGCCAGCCGGGACGATCCGCAAGCAAGGACGGCCCCGAGAAACAGGCAACGATGCCGAGGAGCACGACGAAACCGACGATGGCTGCCATCGCTTGCACGACTTTTTTCTCCGGTGATTTGAATTTCGGCAGGGCGATGCGGGCGAGAAACCATGCGGCGATCAGACCGACCCACCACGTCGCGAGAAAGCCGATTTCCGCGACGAAAACACGGGGCGGAAACCCGAAATCCCAAGCCCGGAACTGGTCGAATTTCATCCGGGTGAAATACTCCGGCGAAATTGTGTAGGTGATCTGGTCGTGGAGAATACCGAAGGCACCGGAGATCAAGGCACCGGTTAGAGCGAGGAGAGCGGCCTTGCGGAGGGTCGGCCAAGCGGCGGTGGGGACGAGGAATGATTTCAAGCGTGGCGCGTGGTGAAGAAGATTTCCATGCGGTGGTGAAGATCGTCGTAGAAGCGCTTTTTGATAGCTTCGAAGGCAGCGCGCTTATCGCTTTCCGCGACGCCGATAGATTGTTCTTCGAGCCGCATTTTCTCGGCGAAGGATTTTTCCATCTCCACCAGTGAGTCGAGAAATTCCCGGGCAGCACGGGTGTGCTCCACGCCATCAACCAGGGCATTTTCCAGCCGTTGATTGCGCGTGACGGCGATGAGATTGCCGTTAGAAAGTTGTTCCATGTAGCGGCTGCGGCTTTGGCGGAAGGCGCGGTGCTCGGTGTCGAAAGTAATTTCATCGCGATCCACCAGCGTATCGTAGGGGCCTGGCTTGGTGAAAAATTTCACGATCAGCGGGATGGTATCGACGAGCATGAACAGAAGCGTGAGGACGATGTAGGTGTAAAAGGCGAATTGCCCGCCTTGGTTTCCGGCTTTGAAAAGCGCGTGGAGGGCGAGCGTCTGAGTGAGAATGTCGCGGCGTGGCTCGGCGCGAATGGCAGCGAGGCGATCGGCTTCCTCGGTGGCAACTGCGGAGAGTTCGCCTTGGGTGCGGTTAAGTTCGGCGAGGCGGGTGTCGATTTGTTGTTTGATTGTTTCGCGGAGGGAATTCTGTTGGGTGACGAATTGTTCGGCTTGGTCGCTCTCGACCTTTTGTTTGAGGCCAGACACGCGTGTTTCTTCGGTTTTATTCGCGGCGGCGATTTCAGCGAGCTTGGTTTCAAACTGTTGGATGGCTGCGGCCTCTGCCTGGCGTGACTGGGTTTGGAGAGTGGCTTTCTCAGCGGTGAGATGTTCGAGCAATCCACCGAGGCGCTTGGATTCTTCACGACGCGGTTCGAGTTGGTCGGAGCGGATCGAACGGGCACGCGGACCTTCGCCACGCATTCCAGAGCGCTGCCCGTTGAGTTCACGCTCGAACTCGGCCTGCCAAAATCCGAGTTCGGTCTGGAGCTTGGCGTAAGGCGGCGAGAACTCGGCCGATTGTTTTTCGATGACTGATAGACGTTCACGAAATGGCGCGGTGCCTTCGTCGATGGCGGCTTTGAGCTCGGTTTGTTGCTCGGCAGTTAGACCGGGGATCGCTGACTTCGCATCCTTAGTTTCTTGGAGCAGGAAGCGAGCTTGAAAGGACTCATTCCACTTGGCGCGCTGCGCGGCGATGGCGGTTTCAAGGATAGCGACCTGACTCCGCACTTTTTCCTTCTCCCCCTCGAAACCCGTGCGAATGACTTCGATTTCCGCAGCGCGGTCCTTTTCAATCACCGACGACACCGTGTCGCGGAAAAGCAAGAGGACCAGCGGGTGGGCAATGGTGATGCCCATGAGTATGGCGACGACGAGACGCAGGGAAAACTGTGAGAGTTTGCGAAAAATCGACATGTAGGGTCGATAACTGGCAAGCAGCGCCCGGTCGATTGTTAGAATAATGAACGCCCACACCGTAGCGACCGGGTAGATTACGTTAGGATTGTCCGTTAGGGTTGAAAGCGCGTAGGCGCAGGCGATGAATGCGAAGGCACAAGGGACGAGCACGGTGGCTCCGAAGGCGACGTATTTTCGCTGCTCCCAAGCCGGGCATTGTTCGAGGGTCTCGGTGCCAGCCCCGGAGAGCCAGAAGAACGCGCGTTTGATAGAGTGCATGAGGATGGGGAGGTGGAAATGACTTCACGCGGGAGAGCGGGAAATCATGTGGTCGTAGCCCACCATTTACTGACCAGAAGGCAGCGGCATTTCAAATCCTGGACAATTCCCCTGCGATGGCACTATTTCGACAACTCGGGTGCGGTCCACGCGTGACCCGCCCGGTCCTTGGTCAGCTCACGCTGGAGTTTGAGAAGCGACGCTGGGATGGGAGCCGCCTTGTTCGACCACTCGTTGCGGATGTAGGTCGCGATGTCGGCAAGTGATTGGTCGGTCATGGCCGGATTCATACTCAATCCGGGCATGTCCGCCGCCGGATTGTATTTCTCCGCACCCACGGTCACCGGACCGGTCAAGCCGTGGAGTAAAATTTTCGCCAAAGTCTCGGGCTTGCCGGTAACCCATTGGGAATCATCGAGCGGTGGTCCAAGATTCGGCATTCCCGCGCCATCGGCACCATGGCAACCGAAGCAGGCGGCCTCACCTTGGAACAGTGCTTTACCGCGGGCATAGGAGGCGAGGTCCGGCCCTTTCAAGCTCGTGGCAGCCATTGTTCCAGCGTTTGCGTCTTTCGCACCTTGGGCGAGTAAATCTAGCAAATTCGTATCGTGGGAGCCCTTCAGTTGGGAATCCTTGAATTCCATTTCATGATGATCCAGCCCTGAAACGGCTGCTTCGCGGACAAAGGGGATTTTCCCCTGTGTTCCGATCAATTCCGCGAGTCGGGAGAAGGCCGCAGCCGTGCCGAGCGGGCCAAGGGCGCGGGCAAGATACGGGGCCACTTCTACTGCCGATGGACTCGCGGCTAACAAGACGGACGCCAATTTCACGAGTTCATCGTGACCCAGTCGGGTGCTGGCCCACAATGCGGACGACTGGAGTTTTGCATCGCTGCTTTGGATGGCGGCGATCAGATGCTCTGCCTTCAGTGCACCCATTCCTTCGAGCGTCCAGATTGCGTGAATTTTAGCTACCGTGGTTCCGCTAGTTGTTAGTTTTGATAAAAATGGGATGGTGGCCGCATCTTTGCGCTCCACGAGAAGTCGTTGCGCGGCCTCTCGCTGCCAAGCGTTTGGATGCATCAAGATTTTCACAAGATCAAGCCCTTGGAGCGCGGCGAGATTTTTCAAGGACTCGACTTTTCCAGAAGTGCTCCGAATCCGATAGATCCGGCCATGACCGCTGGCGGGACCTTCCAAACCCCGGCTCAAATACTGGCTTCTGAGATAGGTGGTCATATAGGTTTTATGTTGGATAATCCCATGGTACATATCTACAATGTAGAGCGAGCCATCGGGTGCATTGTAGGCGCTGACCGGACGGAAACGCTCATCAGTGGATGCGAGAAACTCGCTCTCACCCAGCGGATGACTTCCGGTCAGTATCCCGTCCTTTTCCTCGATCCGGATTGCTTTGATCAGGTTGGATACCGGCTCTGTACTGAATCCCGTGCCATACCATTCCTTGGGAAAATTCGTACCGCGATAGATCGCCATGCCCGCTGCCGAAGTTGCTTCTAGCAGTTTATAGGTTTTTGGATCGAGCGTGTTGGTAGGGAAGCCATGGGCTTTTGAAATATAGCCCCGGTTCACTGCCGGGGTGACGCGGATCGGCCAAACTCGATTGCTCCCAAGCTGGGTGAAATCCTTCAACTTTGATTTTACTCCCGGATTCCCCTGAAGAAGATTCGGGGCTAACAAATCCCCGAACAGCAACGTGGAATTGTTATTATGATAGAGCCGCCCGTAGTCGTCGCGGGCAATCCCCCATTGGCCGCGGAATGCAGTGGCCTCCGTCTCCCAACTGTCGCCCACGCGATGGAGCCGCTTGTCGCACTTGGCGATATAATAACGATTGTCCAGATTGGGCATCAAGGCGTTAGGCTTGTGCTCGACATTTCCTACCTCGGCAATTTTTGGGTCGATGACTTTTGCATCGCCCACCGGAGCATCGCCCTTCCGTTTGATCCAGCAGAGCCGGTGCTCGTCCATGAAAAGCACGCCATCCTCGAAGACTGTAAGAGCGCGGGGCAGTAAAAGTTGATCTAGGAAAACGGTCCGTTTGTCGGCCTTTCCGTCATTGTCTGTATCTTCCAAAATCACGATCCGACCGGCAGCGGTGCTCTCGCCATTGCCGTCAATGTCGGGCATGTACCCATTCATTTCACAAACCCACATCCGGCCCGTGGAATCGAAATCCAGGCACACCGGATTTTCTACCAGCGGCTCGGCGACGACCGCTTCGATCACGAACCCCGGGGCCAGTTTGAAGGTCTTCAACGCTTCCTCCACACTCAAGATAGGGCTCGGTGGGATCAAATTTTCTGGAACCACCGGGTCCATGCGCGCTCCTTTTTCATCCCCATGCTGGGCGAAAGCTGATAGAGTTAGAAAAATAGTTAGGAACGAAAATCTCAGAATCATGAGGGGTTTACGCGGTTCGCGCTGGGTTTATTTAATCAAATTATCCAGTATCCGGTTTTTTCAAGTCTTACTACGTTCGGGTAACCCAGCGCAGCTTGGCGGCGCTGCTTCTTGGATTCAAGCGCCGTTCCTCAGGACCAGCGACGATGGGACCATCGCTCATGGCTGAATAAATACCGTCGCGCAGGCCGGCTTTCATGAATTGCTTCACCCGTCGGTCCTCGCCCGAGTGAAAGGTGAGGATGGCCGCACGGGCACCAGAATTAAGGCAATTCGGCAAGGCGCGTAAAAAGGCATCGAGCGCGGCGAATTCCTCGTTCACGGCAATTCTAACTGCCTGAAAAACCCTCCGCACGGTGAGTTCCCGCTCGTCTTCATCGCTGACGTGGATGGACCTGCGAATTGCGCTGGCGAGTGCCAGTGTGTTAGGGAAAATTTTCCCTGCTAGAGCGAGTGCAATGGATTCCGCACGCGGTTCATCGGCATTTTCCTGGAGGGCAATTTCGAGTTTTTCCGGGTTGACCTTGGCCAGCCAATCCGCAGCAGGCAAGCCACGATGAGGGTTCATTCGCATGTCGAGCGGCCCGGCGGATTTGAAACTGAAGCCGCGCGATGGATCGTCGAACTGCATGGACGAGCAACCGAGATCGGCGAACACGAAATCCACTCCAGCCAGTCCACACTGGGAGAGCGCCTTCGAGATCCCCGCGTAATTGGATCGCATGGCTTCGAAACGATCCGCCCCATACCCTGAACCACGCAGGCGGGCTTCCGTTTTCGGCAGTTCTAGCGGGTCCACATCCAGCCCGACGAGCTTTCCGTCAGGGGAAATATGCTCCAAAATTTTCAGCGCATGACCGCCGTAGCCAAGCGTCGCGTCCACTCCGGTCATGCCGGCTTCGAGTGTTAGAGCATCGAGACACTCCGCCACCATGATCGGAATGTGAGTTCCCGCCGGGGTCTTGCCGGAGGCGATGACCTTGGCCACCGTTTCGCCGTACCGCGCAGGGTCGTGCTCCTTATACTTATCCTCGAACCGTCGGGGATTTTTCCCACTGTAACGTTTTCGGCGCGGCGGACGCGGGGTTTCCTCGCTCACAGTTCGGAGTATTTCAGGTTGTTGCCACGGGATTTTTCCACTGGATAGCGGATGTCGTTGTAGGCGATTTTCGCTTCCATCACTTCGCCCAGTTTCATCCCGAGATTGTCCGCAAACTCGAAGAGGAGGATCGCGACATCGGCGATTTCCGAGGCGATTTCCTCACGTTTTTTTTCCAGACGTTTCTCGATCTGCTCTTCCTGCTGCCAGACGAAATGTTGCATCAGCTCGCCCGCCTCGGCGGCGATGGCCACCGCGAGATCCTTGGCGTTGTGATATTTCCGCCACTCGCGGGCATCCACGAAAGTCTGGATCTGCGCGGTCAGTTCGGCAATGGAATCGCTCATGGCGGAAGTGGTAAAAGATAAATCCCCGAGCGACGAGAAATTACGCGCTCAAACCAATCGGCTTCCTTTCTCGCCATTCTCGCGCTTGATAACTCACGAAAACCTTTGCGTATCCGGGTCAGTGAAATTTTCCTTAATTTTTGCGATTCTCGCTTGCGGTTCTAACCTCCACGCTGCGGATGATGTCACTGCGACCCGCGAAGACAAGCAGGTCGTCATCCGCGTAGGCCAACAAGAAATCCTCCGCTATCAGGCAGAACCCGGCGATCTGCCGCGTCCGGAAATTCCCAACTCCTACCTACGGGGCGGCTACATCCAATCCATCCGCACGCCATCCGGTCGGCTAATCACCGACGATTTCCCTGCGAACCACCTTCACCATCACGGCGTCTGGAATCCATGGACGAAAACCGAATTCGAGGGCCGTCACCCGGATTTCTGGAACATGGGAAACCTAACGGGAAAGGTCGATTTCGTCGCGCTCGACTCGGTTTGGCAAAAAGACGGCAAGGCCGGATTCAAAGCTCGCCACCAATTTCTCGATCTCACCATCACACCGCCTAAAGTCGCGCTGCTCGAAACCTGGGAGATCAGCGTTTCCACCGTCGGCAAGCGCTACCTCATCGACTTCACTTCTACCCAAACTTGCGCCACGGATTCACCACTCAAGCTCCCGACGTATCATTACGGCGGTTTTGGATTCCGAGGAAGCAGCGCCTGGGAGGGCGCGGACGGGTGCAAATTTCTATCCGCTTCAGGTCTAACCGATCGTCTGAAAATCAACACTTCCCGCGAAAAATGGTGCTGGGTGGGAGGGAAAGTCGATGGCGAAACCTGCGGCGTGACGATCCTCGGGCATCCGGAAAATTTCCGTTTTCCCCAACCGATCCGCGCCCATCCGGACCAACCGTTTTTCTGCTTCGCACCCCAGCAACTCGGGGAAATGGAGATTGTTCCCGGCCAGAAATACATTGCCCGCTACCGACTCGTCGTTGCCGATGGAGAACCGGATGCCAAGGCCGCGGAAGCGTCGTGGGAGGATTACGCCAAGGCTCGTTAGAATTTCCGCAACACCGTATCCGAGCAAAGGCGCTCTTCGGAATTCGGATGATCCAGCGTGTAATGAAGCCCGCGCGATTCCTTGCGGCGGGTGGCGGACTCGACGATCAATCCGGCCACGGCAACTAAATTTCGTAGTTCCAGGATGTCCGCATTGACCCGGTGGCCCCAGTAGAATTCCCGGACTTCCTTTTTCAAATTTCTCAATCGCGCGGTCGCCCGCCGCAGGCGGTTGTCGGTGCGGACGATGGAAACATAGTCCCACATCAAGCGCCGGATTTCGTCCCAATTGTGATAGATCACCACCAATTCGTCCGGCTCTGCGGTGTCGCCGTGCTCCCACGCGGGAATCGCAGGTGGTTCGGGAACGAACTTGCCGGGCGGATAGAGCCGCATCATTTCATCCAGGGCTCGGCGGGCAATGACATTTCCCTCCAACAGCGAGTTGGAAGCGAGGCGGTTGGCACCGTGCAGGCCCGTGCAGCCGACCTCGCCAACGGCGAAAAGCCCACGGATGGTGGTCTTGCCATTCACGTCGGTTAGGACGCCGCCGCATTGGTAATGGGCCGCCGGGACCACCGGAATCGGTTGAGTCTCGCAATCAAGGCCAAACTTCAGCAATGTCTGATAGATATAGGGAAAACGCTCTTTCATGAACCCCTTTGGCTTGTGGGTGACGTCCAAATAGACGCAGGACGCGCCAGTCCGCTTGATTTCCCGGTCGATGGCACGGGCCACGATGTCGCGGGGAGCTAGCGAGCCGCGCGGGTCAATTTTTTTCGTGAAATCCACGCCCTTCGCGTTGATCAGAATTCCACCCTCCCCGCGCACCGCCTCGCTGACGAGGAAGGAACGTGCTTCCGGTCCAGTCGCGCCCGGATTGTAGAAACAGGTGGGATGAAATTGGATGAATTCCATGTTTGCGATGGAGGCCCCGGCCCGCCAGCCCAAGGCAACCCCGTCGCCAGTCGCGGAGTCAGGGTTGGTGGTGTAGAGATAGACTTTTCCGCAGCCGCCCGCCGCGAGAATCACCCGATCCGAGCGGAAAACCTTCACCTCATTGGTTTTCGTTTCGAGCACATAAGCCCCTAACACCCGGTCGTCTACC
The DNA here is from genome assembly GCA_025362955.1 of Akkermansiaceae bacterium. GTDB lineage: Bacteria > Verrucomicrobiota > Verrucomicrobiia > Verrucomicrobiales > Akkermansiaceae > Luteolibacter. Next base: position 15,404 of record JANYFB010000171.1, on the reverse strand, counting down.
ACCGCGCCGAGCTTGGCCGTGGTGATGAGGTCGATGACAAAATGATTTTCTAACAATGTTAAATTGGGCGTCTTGCGGGCCGTCTCGATCAGCGCCCGTGCCACTTCCCTCCCTGTCGTGTCCCGCGCGTGAAGAATCCGCCGATGCGAGTGACCGCCCTCTTTTCCAAGCAGGAAATGATCACCCTCTTGGTCGAACGCCACTCCATATTCTACCAGATCTTCAATCGCCGCCGCACCCTCACGGATGATGGTCCGCACGGCAGCTTCTTTGCACAACCCGGCACCGGCGTCCAAGGTATCAGCCACATGAAGTTCCACGGAATCGCCCGGATCGCGCAGTGGCTCCGGCAGCACCGAGGCGATTCCGCCCTGTGCCCATGCCGTATTCGATTCATAGGCCTCGCCTTTTGTCAGGACGATCACCGATCCGTGTCGCGCCGCCCGCAGGGCAAAGGAGAGTCCGGCGATCCCCGCACCGATCACCAGGTAATCTGCTGTCATGTGCCGCCAGCATGATCCCGGATTTCCAACGGAAAAGGGAAATTTCTATTTCGCCTGTCTTGACCGCCCCGCTCACGCACGCCACCCCTCGTGCATGAGCTTTTTCATCACGGGAACCGACACCGGAGTCGGCAAAACTTACGTCACCCGCTTGATTCTCGAAGCCATGCGAAACGAAGGACATGACGCCGTCGGCTACAAGCCTGTCGCCTGTGGGGATCGCGAGGACGCAATCATTCTATCCGCCGCTTCCGGTGGACTCGACCTCGACGAAATCAACCCCATTTTCCTTAACACCGCCGTCGCGCCCTACGTCGCCGGAATGTTGGAAAACCGGACGGTGGACCCGTCGGTATTGCTAGCAGGATTCCACCACCTCGCGGCCAAACATGCTACAGTCCTCGTCGAAGGAGCCGGAGGCTGGGAAGTTCCGCTGGCGGCAAACTATCGGGTGGCCGATCTCGCGGCGGACTTGAAATTGCCCGTCATACTCGTCGCCGCAAACCGCCTCGGCGCGCTCAATCATATTCTGCTAACTCTGGGTGCTATCCGCGCCAAGGGCCTTGTTTGCGCCGGGATCATTCTCAACCAGCTTGAGGATGAAATGGACACTGCGATGATCACTAACAAGGGCGTGGTGGTGGATCTCACCGGCGTTCCGCTGCTAGAGCACCTGATCCACGGCCAAGATTTTCTGGAGGTGCAGGTGTTTCTGAATCTTTGATGCCCACGGTAGGTGAAGACCCCATATCCATGAAAGGACCGGCGGAGCATGCTCTCGGACAATGACCACGAAACCGTTTTTCCTCATCGCCTGCGCGACTTCCGTTGCGCAGCTCATTTCCGCGCACTCAAGCCCGGCCTCGATTCTGCATACTGCGGGAAATTTCACGCTCCTCGGGGGCACGGCGATCACCAGCACCGGCGTGGCAGGAACGCTCATCCGCAATGGCAACGTGGGGCTGTCGCCGGGTGCTACGACTGGCATCACCGGATTTCCTCCGGCGGTGATTGAAAACGGTGCAATCGTCCCAACCAGCTCAGTTACGCGCCAAGCACGGCTCGATCTCATCAAAGCCCAAGTCGGCCTTGCCGGCATGGCCTCGGATAAAATCCTCAGCAACGTGGACCTCGCAGGGAAAATCCTCAGTCCCGGTGTTTACACTTTCAGTGGTTCCGCGAATCTGAATGGTGCTCTTGTTCTTGATGCTCACGGTCGCAATGGGGCGTTTTGGGTTTTCCAAATCGGCGCGGCCCTGACCACCTCCGGAAACTCCTCGGTTACTGTGATCAATCTAGGCTCCCACGGCGGGGAGGATTGCGGTATTTTCTGGAATGCCGGAACCGCCATCATGATCGGAGCGAACAACCATATTGCTGGCAACTACCTTGCCGGGACCAGCATCACATTTGGCGGCACGACCAGCGGCGAAGGTCGTGCCCTTGCCCTCGCGGGCATCACCCTGGACAATGACCAGATCGATTCCAATGGCGGACCTAGTGGTAGCGACTGGAGCGGTGGATTGAAGTATGACGCCTCCGGCGCGGTAGTTCCCGAGCCCGGCCTCGCGTTCCGTTATTTCGGGAAGCCCAACCGCACGACTCATGGTGGCACGACTTCCATCCACGGGGATGCGACCGTGACCGCCGCCGATATCCAATGGCGCGTCACCGGAGGCAATTGGCACACAGTGTTTATCCAAGATAGAGGTGAATGGCAGTTCAGCGTGAATGCCGGACCGCTTCCGTTTGGCTCCAACAAAATCCAGATCCACGCCCGCGATACCCACGGCCACCAAACGGCGATCCAGCAACTCTTCATCAACCACCTGCCCTAACAGGAGTCTAAAGGGGGAACAGCCATGGCGACTGTTTTTATCAGCGTATTGCTCAATGGTAGAGACAAGATGGGAGCGAATCCTCACGGTCGAGTGATTCCTTGACGGATGAGGCGGTGATTCGCATGGTTCGCTTGTCCCATTATAACCGTACCATGAGCCAAACCTCGCTGACCCCGGAAGATCTCGCGCCCGTCGTGGCAAGCCTCGCCGATGAAAACCGCACTTTCATGAGCGTCTATCCGGGGGAATCGGATCGGCGGCAGGCGGTGCACACGGTGTATGGCGGTGCCCACCTTTTCAAAGCGGATTCGACTGGAAAGCTGGGTGATGTGGCTCTCCGTTCGCTACGGAAATTTGCCCCGGATGCGGCGGCGCTGGCGCGGATTCTTGGGGCAAGCTGGCAAGCGGCATTCGCGGAGAAACTTTACGCCCGAATTGTGGAAAAACTGAGCCGCGAACCGGTCGAGGATTTCCGGCTAGATTTTGAGGACGGCTACGGCAACCGCGTGGATAGCGAAGAAGACGGCCACGCGGCGCAAGGCGCACGACAAGTGGCGGCGGGCATGACGGCAGGAACCTTGCCGCCATTTATCGGCATCCGCATCAAGCCCTTCAACGAAGATTTGCGCGAACGCGCGATCCGCACGCTGGACATTTTTATCACCACGCTGGTGCAGGAAACCGGCGGGAAACTGCCAGAAAATTTCGTGGTCACTCTGCCGAAAGTCCAGCTCGCCGCACAAGTGACCGCCTGCGCCGCCTTGCTGACAATGTTAGAGAAAAAGCTCGGGCTTGCCCACGGTTCCATTCCCATCGAGCCGATGATCGAGACGCCGCAATCCATCATCGACCGGCATGGGAATTGTCCGTTGTTAGGCATCGTCCTCGCGGCGGAGGGGCGGTGCCGTAGCGTCCACTTCGGCGTGTATGATTACACGGCGTCTAGCGGCATCACCGCAGCTTATCAGGCGATGGGCCACCCGACCTGCGATTTCGCGCGGGCGCACATGATTGTTTCCCTCGCAGGAACCGGCGTCCATCTGTCCGACGGCGCGACGAACATTCTGCCCGTAGCGCCGCATCGGGGTGAAAACCCGACGCCCGAGCAGATCGCACAAAATTTCGCGGCCGTGCATGGCGCTTGGAAGCTCGGTTTCGACGACAACATGCACTCGCTCGTCAATGGCATCTATCAGGGCTGGGATCTTCACCCGGCCCAGTTCGTTGCCCGGTATGCGGCGGTTTACAGCTTTTTCCTGCAAGGACTGGAAGCCGCCTCGGGTCGCTTAAAAGCTTTCGTGGAAAAAGCCGCGCTGGCCTCGTTGTTCGGCGATGTTTTCGACGACGCGGCGACCGGCCAAGGGCTGCTAAACTTTTTCCTGCGCGGCATCGCCTGTGGAGCGATCACCGAGGCAGAGGCATTGGAGACGGGGCTATCGTTAGAAGAAATTCGATCACGGTCGTTTTACAAAATCCTCACGGGACGGCGAAAAGGTTAGACTTGCCCTTACACCTTCAACCTCGAAGGACTCCTAACAATTTTCCCAGGCTCAAAATTCAAACGGGCGTAACTGATCACGGGCGAGGAGTGCCTCGGTAAGTTCTGTTGCAATCCAAAATTATCTTCAACGGACCACGCAGAATAGTTGTCAGTGGGATTTTCGTTTGGCCGTTTCGGCATTTCCAAGCATGGTGGCGGTGCCGATGAACCGCTCTGGAAAACTTCATGCACTGCTCTCTACCGCCAGAGTGGCGAACATCCCTAGCGTGGTGAGCAATGTGTGGTTAGGAATCATGGTGGGGATGTTTCGAGGAGAAACCGGTCTGACTAGAGGGTTAGACGGAGCTTACGTCTTGTTGTTACTGCCGCTGGCAGGAGTATGTCTTTATGTGAGCGGGAATTTTTTCAATGATTGGATGGACCGCTCGTGGGATGAAGAGCATCGCCCGGAGCGGGCATTGCCACGGGGGCTTTTCACCCCCGGTCTATACGGCGCGCTGGCACTGGCGCTGGGGATGATGGGTGTGGGACTGGCGACGATTACTAATAACCAAAGCGGTATGGTCGCGGCAGGGATCGTTTTCTGCATCGTAATTTACACGGTTTTCCACAAACGGACGGCATGGGCGGTGATTCCAATGGGGCTGTGCCGGGCACTTCTGCCAGTGATGGGAAGTATGGCAGTTTTCCGCTATGTGGACGATATTTGGCCGGCAGCGTCCGGCCTGTTATTATACATCGCGGGGCTATCGCTCACTGCAAGATACGAATCGATGGCCGCGCCCCCAATAGCGATGGCCTTGATATCACGGGGGCTTTTGCTAGGGACTGCCGTGCTGGTAGCATGGGGCAATCGCGGACTCGGCTTCACTCGTATCCCCTGCCTGGCGGGCGTGTTGCCATACTTGGTTTGGACAAGTCTCTGCCTGAGACTTTGGAGGAAGCCGGTGCCCTTGCTGGTTTCGCGACTGCTGGCGGGAATTCCGTTAGTGGACTGGATGGTGCTGTTACCGCTTGCACTGATGCTCTCGTTTCATGGGCCTGGAGGGGCCGAAACTTGTATGACGATGTGTTTCATCGTCCCACCCGTCGCTTTTATGCTGGCACTGGGGTTGCAAAGACTTGCCCCAGCGACTTGATCGGGACTTGCGGCGGGGTGTTTCCCGCGCTCCACTGCCGTCCGGCATGAGCATCGCGGACAAACAGGAGACTCTCATTGAGGAATTGGGTTTTTTCCAAGATTGGACTGAGCGATACGAATACGTAATCGGGTTGGGAAAAAAGCTCGCGCCGATGGACGAAGGGGCCAAGAAACCGGCGCATTTGATTAAGGGATGCCAATCGCAGGTCTGGCTAGATGCGAGGACTGAGGGAGGAATTGTCCACTATTCTGCGGATTCGGATTCACTGATCACCAAGGGGATGATCGCGCTTTTTGTCCGGGTTTTAGATGGCGAGACGCCTGACGCCATTCTGACGGCGGACATGAGCTTCATTGATCGCACGGGATTGAAGGAGCATCTTGCGCCGACGAGGGCAAATGCCTTGAATTTGATGGCTAATCAGATGAAACAACGTGCGCTCGAATTTGCCTCCAAATCATGATCGCTTCCATCCTTGAATTCAACTGGCTTGCCGATCCCCAAGCATGGGGCGCGCTGTTTACCCTGACCTTGCTGGAAATTGTCCTCGGTATCGACAACATCGTTTTCATTTCCATTCTGGTTGACCGACTGCCAAGTGAAAAACGCAAGCAAGGCCGACTGATGGGCTTGAGTTTGGCGATGGTGGCACGGATGATTTTACTGCTTTCGATCACTTGGATCATGAGTATGCAGAAAGCGCTTTTTGAAATCCCTATCCACCCAAATTTATGGGACATGATGCCGAGTGTGGCAGCTCATGGGGGCCATCTGGGGATCTCCCTCAAAGACCTGATCCTGTTAGTCGGGGGATTTTTCCTAATCTGGAAATCGACGAAAGAAATCCATCACAGCTTGGAAGACCATGAGGAAAGCACCGTCGCCAGCTCGGCGAAAGCCAGCTTCGGGGCGGTCCTGGTGCAGATAGCGATGATCGATATTATTTTCTCTCTGGACTCGGTGATCACGGCCGTCGGGATGGTCAACGATCCGACGCGAGTTTCACTCATGATGGTGGCGGTGGTGCTGGCGATTGGAGTGATGATGCTCGCCTCCGGAGCGATCAGTGGATTCGTCTCGCGCCATCCCTCGGTGAAAATGCTGGCACTTTCGTTTCTAATTATGATCGGCACGGCGCTCATGGCGGAGGCGCTGCACTTTCATGTTCCCAAAGGTTACATCTATTTCTCGATGGTCTTCTCGCTGGGGGTGGAGCTGCTAAATTTGCGGGCACGCTCCAAAAATCCGCCTCCTTCCGCTGCGGAAATTTGACATCACTTGAGATCTTCCAAGCGCTGGCGGCACCATGCGAGGCCTTCGCTGTATTCCTCACTGCGGGGACGGGATTGGAGGAGGTTTTCCCAAAGTGCGACCGCATCGGTGAAGGCTTGGACGGCCTCCATTTTTTGCTTCGCCAACTGGAGGGCGTGGCCCAAGTCACCGAGGAGATAGGCACCGGAGCTTTGCAATTGCTCGGGACGTGGCCCAGAGGATGCCGGGTCGGTTTCCAGTTGGCCTAACAAATCCTTGGCCTTGCGGATGAGCGCGATTTCCTCGCTGCGCTTACCCCCCATTCCTAACATCCGGCCTTTCTGCCACCAGAGCAGGGCGAGGCGATAGGTGGCCATCGCATCGCCGGGTGCGGAGGCGCGGATGGCTTCGAGCATTCGGATCCCCTCATCGTAATCCTTCATTGCTTCTGCGGCCAATCCCCGGTCGCGCTGAATTCCGGCGCGCAGGCCGAGTTGGGACGCTTTCCGGGACACCGCTTCCACGTTATCGGGTTGCTCGACCACCAGCCGGTCCAGCAATTTCATCGCCTCCTTGGAAATGGACTCCGCACCGGCTATGTCGCCAGAGAGCATGGCGGACTCGGCCATCGCCCCGTAGCATCCGGCGAGGTCGAGGCGCAGGGTGAAATCCTCGGGTTTGTCCTTCAGAAGTTTCACCAATTCCACCGAAGCCAGCGCCCGCACTTCCCGCGCGTCTCCCAAGCTTCCCATGCCTTCGAGAATGGTCGCCGAAGATAGGTAACAGGCGGCGAGTTCCGATCTGAGGATCGCGGCATCGGGTCGTTGGTCAGCGATGCGGTTGAGAGTCTGCGTGGCACGCATCAGTTGTTCGAGCGCTTTGGTATTTTCACCACTGGCAGCCAAAAATTTCGCCTCATGGAAATCCAGAATTGCGAGAAGTTGATTTAAACGGTCGGAATCCACCTCAGCGGCTGGCACGTCTTCGAGTGCCTTGCGCGCCGCGATAAATGCGGACCCCGCCTCAGGATCGGCATTCGACTGACGGAGGAGAGCAAGCAGGAGGGAATTCGTCGCCATCCGGAATTTCAGCTCGGCATCCATCGGCAGCGCGGCCCACGCCGCGAGAGCCTCGCCAAGTCGCTTGCTGGCACCGGGGGCGTCGCCTGCGGCAAGGGAGACTTCTGAGAGTTGCAAGCGAACTCTCGCACGCTCGTCTGCAAGGGCTTCAATGTCCGCAGTCCGTGTCAGGAAATCTTGGAAATATCGTTCCAATCGTTTCAAACGCAATTCTCTACCGTCGAGCGGCGGCAAATTTCGGTTGCCCTTTTCCATCGCCCACGCGAACAATCGGTCGCCGATTAAACGCGAGGCTTCCAACCGGGCCAGCGATAATTCGCGCTCGTAGTTTAGGGCCTGACGAGCCTCGGCAAGCTGGGTTTCGGCATTTCCCTTAGCGATCAATGCGGCATCTCCAGCGAACCTCAACAGCTGGCTGTCGTTGCTCCGCTCGCCGCGTTCCTTGGAAAGTTGCGAGTTCGTCAACTGCCACAAGCCACCAAAAACCATCGCGACCGCAGCAGCGGCTCCGGCGAAAAATACCGCCCGCCAACCTCGCCGATCTGCGTGCCGACGTTGATCCATCAATGCCTCGCGCTCGGCATCGACGATTCCCTGGGTTTCCACCGAGTCGAATCCCGCAGCGACTTCCAACATCGTCGCCGGACGTTTTACGGGATCCAGCGTGAGACAGCGGTCAATCCATTCGCGGAATCTCGCCTCCAGCAAATTCAGTGCTTGGTCCGGCCACGTCACTTCCGTCTGGGCTTCTAGATTTTTCGCAATTTTCGAGAGATCTGCCTGAATCCCATCCTTACGGGTCTCCCCACTGGCCGGAGCCACGATATTGAACGCGTCATGACAGCGCGGAAATTTCCCCGTGAGAAGGCGGAATGCCAGCACGCCGAAGGAAAAAACATCCCAGCGGTAACCTGCCTCTTCAAGGTATCCCGCTGCGTCTCGGAGCTGCTCTGGCGCTTGATAGAGAACTGCGTCCGTGAAGATGAAATTTTTCGCGCCGGGGAGGTTCCCCATCGTCCAGTCGCTCACCAGCGGTTCGCCATTCTCAGATAAAAAGACGTTTCCCGGTTTTAAATTTCCATGGGCCACGCGGCGTGCGTGCATCCCCGCGAGTGCCCGTGCGAGATCCCGCACCAATTTCCACGATGACTCGCCAGGGTGCTCGGTGAGATTCATTTGCAAACTGCGCGGGAGTGGGTCAGCACCTTCTTTGACATCCGCCACCATCGGGGTCACCCACAGAGGTCGCTCGCCGTCGAAGTCTGCGGAAATTACCGGCATCACCCCTTCGGGCCAGCCGCCGATTTCCAAGCGCTGCGTCATTTTTTCAAGAAGCCCTTGGGAAATCGCATTTTCATCGAAAAACTTGACCACACAATCCTCCCCCTGTCCGTCCTTCGCCTGATAGACCCGGCCACATCCGCCGAAGCCGATCCGCTTTCCCAGTTTCAATCCATCCACTCTCGGCACTTCCATCGGACGGCGTTTTATATCGTAAATCCTTCCCCGCCAATCCCGAAGGTGAAAGGATTTTCATTTTGAAATGATCTTCAGTGGCATGTCGTATGGTTTTGTTGAGGCCATTCATCCATTCACCATTTATCGCCATGACTCCCAAATGCCCCGGCAATCCACTTGAGCACTACACCTCCCGCCGCGAGTTCTTCTACGTCGGCCTTCTGGGAGGCATCGGACTTACGCTCCCGCAGTTTCTTCGCAATCAAGCATTCGCGGACACGAAAACCTACGGCACTCACGACGCCGTGGCGCAAGGCATCATCCATATTTTTCTCCCCGGTGGCTTGGCGCATCAGGAATCCTTCGATCCCAAACCCTTCGCTCCTGCCGAGTACCGTGGCCCTTATGGAGCCATCGACACGAAACTTCCCGGAGTCCAGTTCGGCGAGTTCATGAAGGAAACGGCGAAAATCGCGGATAAGTTCACCCTCATCCGGTCGATGTCTCACGGGGAGGCTGCCCACGAGCGCGGCACTCACAATATGTTTACCGGCTACCGCCCCTCCCCGGCGCTTCAGTATCCGTCCATCGGCTCGGTCATTTCCCATGAACTCGGTTCGCGCAACGATTTACCGCCCTACGTCTGTGTTCCGACCGTGCCTAACGAATACGCGAACTCCGGCTACCTCTCCTCAGCCTTCGGTCCCTTCGCCCTCGGTTCTGATCCCGCTCAGGGAAATTTCCAAGTGCGCGATCTGAACCTGCCAAAAGGCGTGGACGACGCCCGCTTCGCCCGCCGCCGCTCGCTGTTGGATACGGTGGACCAGCACTTCCGCGCCTTGGAGGACTCAGATGCCATCGACTCGATGGACGCTTTCTATCAGCACGCGTATCAACTCATTTCCTCCCAAAAAGCCCGCGAAGCTTTCGATCTCAAGGCCGAACCGGACGCCCTGAAAGACGAATACGGACGCACTGCCGCTGGGCAGAGGATGCTGCTCGCCCGCCGTCTCATCGAGGGCGGGGTGCGTTTCGTCTCCCTCACCGCTGGCGGCTGGGATCACCACGACAACATCAAAGGGAATATCCAGAAAGAGCTGCCACCCACCGACAAGGCCATTGCCGCGCTCATTCGCGATCTCGACCGGCGCGGTATGTTAGACTCGACATTGGTCATGGTCACCACCGAGTTTGGACGCAGCCCCAAGATCAACGCCACTGGCGGCCGTGACCATTGGCCCCGCGTGTTCTCTACCATGCTCGCAGGCGGCGGCATGAAACAAGGCTATGTCCATGGTGCGTCCGACGCCCTCGGCGGCGAGGTCGATACGGACGGAGTGAGTGTCGCGGATCTCGCCACCACGATTTACAACCAGATCGGCATCAACGCGGACACGGAACTCATGTCACCCGGAAACCGCCCCATCGAAATCGTTGCCGGCGGGCAAGTGCTGGATGCATTATTGGCGAAACGGGCGTGAGTCCCATGCTTCTCATTCAGAAAATTGAACAACAGATAAACACAGATAAAAGAGGAAATGATCTGATAGAAAAATCCTTCGTTTTTTCTCTTCCCCTCCATGATCTCAATCTTATCTGCGTTCATCTGCGGTTCAAAAACTCCAGATTCACTCCTTTGAAACACGCGCTACTTATCCTCCTCGCCCTGCTCACCCCGCTCGCCGCGTTTTCCCCGGTCCTGAATCTCATCTCCCCGCGCGGCGGACAGCGGGGCACGGAAATGGGAGTGAATTTCGACGGCGAGCGGCTTGAGGAAATCAGCGAGGCGCTCTTTTACGAACCCGGCCTCGCCCTTTCGAACATCGAGATCAAGGACGGCAAACACGCCACCGGGAAATTCACCATCGCTGCCGATGCCGCGCTCGGAGAGCACTCGCTGCGCCTACGCGGCCCCGGCGGCCTCACGGAACTCCGCTCGTTCTGGGTGGGTCAATTTCCCTCAGTCCCGGAAGTCGAACCGAACGCCACCTTCGACCAAGCCCAGCGAATCCCGCTCAACAGCACCGTGGAAGGCACGGCCGGAAACGAGGATGACGACTACTACGTCTGCACCTTGAAAAAAGGCCAACGCCTCTCGGTGGAAGTCGAAGCCATGCGCCTCGGACGCGTCTTCTTCGATGCCTATGTCGCCATTCTCGATCCAAAAAAATTCGAGCTCGCCTCCTGCGACGACACGCCCCTGCTGCGCAACGATGCCTGCGCCTCCATCATCGCGCCTGAGGATGGTGACTACCGGGTGCTCGTCCATGAAACCGCCTACGAGGGCAATGATCAATGCCAATACCGACTTCACATCGGCACCTTCCCTCGTCCCAAGGCAGTTTTCCCCACGGGGGGGAAACCGGGTGAAACCGTCGAATTCACCTTCATCGGAGATCCTGCGGGACCGATCAAACAGTCAATCACTCTGCCATCCTCAGCGAACGAGAGATTCCCGATTTTCCCACAGCAAGACGGACTTTCCGCGCCCTCGCCGCACTGGATCACTATCTCGCCGTTAGAATCCGTTAGGGAATCTACTGACAATCACACCGCTTCATCCGCCACACCCGTGCCACCCGTTCCCTGCGCGATGCACGGCATCCTTGATGGCGATGCCAAGGCGGATTGGTTCAAGTTTACGGCAAAAAAAGGAGAAAATCTGGTGGTTCATGTGCTCGCCCGCAGTCATCGATCGCCACTGGATTCCGTGCTGTCAATCCATCAGACCGACGGCAAGCAACTGGCTCAAAACGACGATCAAGGCTCACCCGACAGCATCATCAACTGGACCAGTCCTGCTGATGGCGAATATCTCATCAAGATCCACGACCAGCTCAACCGCACCGGGGAGGATTTCACCTATCGCATCGAAATCGTGGACAAATCCCCGTCCCTTTCCGCCACCCTCCCGACTGTCGAGCGGGTGAATAGCCAGAAATGGAAAACTTTCCCCATCCCGCGCGGGAACCGATACGCGGCAGTCATCAATCTCACCCGCGAGAACATCTCCAGTGATTCTGTCTTCGAGGCGGCTTCCCTGCCTGCCGGAGTCACCATGCAAAGCCCGCCCATCCCACGCACCATCACCACCTTTCCTGTCGTCTTCGAGGCGGCGGCAGAGGCTCCGGTTGCCGGTGGTTTGTATGCATTTTCCCTGCACCCCACGGGAGACGCCCCCTCCCTAACAGGAAAATTGATCGACACCATCCACCATGTGGACGTGAACAATGAGGGCCCTTACCATTCCGCCTCGTTCGACCGCATCGCCACCGCCGTAACGGTCGAAGCCCCGTTCAAAATCGACCTGGATGAACCCGCAGTACCCATCGTGAAAAACGGGACTCTCGGCCTTAGAGTCCGAGTGGCCCGCAATGCCGGATATGCGGAAAAAATTACCGTTCGTTTCCTTTGGAATCCGCCCGGCATCAGCGGTCCCCTCACCCTCGACATTCCCGGCGACCAATCGGAAATTTCTTACGAACTGAACGCCAGCAACGATGCCGCCGTCGCTGAGTGGCAAGTCTGTGTCCTAGCAGAGGCTAACACTCCGCAAGGCCCAGTTCTCGTCGCTTCCGCACTCACCCGTCTTAAGGTCGCCGAGCCTTACTTTACCATGACTCTTGATCTCGCCGCCACCGAGCAAGGCAAACCGACTTCCATGCTCGCGAAAATTGAAATGATCCATCCCTTTGAAGGAAAGGCCAGTGTCGAATTGCTCGGCCTTCCCCACGGCGCGACCTGTCCACCGCTCACCTTCACCAAAGAGCAATCCACACTCACCTTCCCGATTACCGTGGACGCCGATGCCAAGATCGGGAAACACAATAACCTCTTCTGCCGCGTCAATGTTCCTGAAAACGGCACCACGATCCTTCATCAAACCGCGATCAATAGCACCCTCCGGATCGATGCTCCATCACCGGCTGCCGTCGCGAAAGTTGAAACCATCGCCGCGAAACCTGTTGATGCCCAACCTAAGGTAGAAGCTGCCAAACCGCTTTCACGTCTTGAACAACTTAGGCAGCGGGTTAAGTAGCGGGAATTTAGAACTCCAACTTCCAAGAAGCACACCTGAGATGCACCAGAGTAACCCATTTAACAGTTTCTTATCCGTTTAATTGTCAGCACTATCTTTCCCAGCTTACAATAATTCTGATTGCAACAGTCAGAAACTGATGCTTTTGTAAATACATCGCAAAAACCTTGCCCATGAAAATAATCCCATCAATTTTCCCGCGCAGCCCTCAAAACCGGGGCTTTGCCCTGATTGTAACCCTTAGTCTGATGATTTTGCTGACTGTGATTGCAGTCGGTTTGCTGACTCTGTCGTCCATCTCCCTCCGATCCGCGAACATTTCTTCTTCAATGGTGATCGCCCGCCAAAATGCGCGTTTAGCGATGATTTTAGCCTTGGGCGAACTCCAGAAATATGGAGGCCAAGACCAACGCTCTACTGCCAATGCGGATATCGCTGGCGACGCCGCTGGCCTTGCTCTAACCGCGGGTGTTGCGCCTCTCAACAATAAAACAGTCAATAATGTCGCCAAGGGACTCAAGGCCGTGCAGCCCGGAACCCGCTATTGGACAGGTATTTTCGTCAATCAAGACCCACCTAACTCTATTTTCACCAAAACCCCTAACCCCCTCAACATCCACTGGCTGGTGAGTGGAAATACATCCACTTACAGTTCCACCAATCTCACCGGTGGCCCTAGCATTTTCCCTTCGGACGCTACTTACGCTGTTAGTTCGGCGGGTGCCGTCTCCAACGCTACTAAGGCTGTGATCTTAGCGGGAAAAAACACAGTCGGCAGCGCTGCAGGCAGTGTGGAACGCTATGTGGTCGCGCCTCTCGTGGATATCTTGGACAAATCCTCCAAAAAAAGTGGCCGGTACGCTTGGTGGGTGGGCGATGAAGGTGTCAAAGCAAAAATCAACCTCGATAATACCCTTGACGATCCTACCCAATACGCAGCCCTCACCGCCCAACGTCGGGGGTGGGAAACAATTGCTGGCTTTACGGCCTATCCTACCCCTACCTCTGGCCCTCACGCATCACTCCCGAAAATCACCGATCTTGCTCAAACCGGGCTTCTTATTCCAAGCGCGGTCGCCTCGTCAGGCGGAGCCACCCCATTGCAGAGCGTGTTTCACTCCGCCACGGCAGATAGCCGCGGGCTTCTCACTGACTCGCTCAACGGTGGCATGAGAATCGACCTGACCGCGATCCTTTCGGGTGCCCTTCCCAGCACCAACCCTGTCCCCTCCGTCGCCAACTATCCAGGTAAGGGAAATAACATAATCTCCCCAGTCGCATCATCTAGCATGAAGGCTCCTAGGTGGGACGCGCTCAAGGACTTTAATGATCGATATAGCCAGCTTGAAAGTGGTTCATTGGTCGTCAAAGCCGCCACTTCAAATACCACTGCGGCCATTGCTCCCCTTATCACGGATTTCCGCGTTCTTATGGGTGCTCGATTGAAGGTCAAACAAGTGGTTGACCCGACCACCACCAATTTCAACATCAATGCCTGCGGGAAGATCGCAGTGGCCATTGCCAACCCTTACTCCGTGCCATTGAAATGGAATAGCGCTCTTGAATTCGAGATTCGCAGTCAGACTCCTGGCGGTAATCGGACGTCCCGAATCTGGAACCTCGGGGACAAGACTACCCTTCTACCTCAGAACACCGGCGAAGCTGCGGTTTTCAACAACAGCATTTTTCGAATCGCCCCGTCGTCGCTTGCTCCAGGTGAAGCACGTGCCTACACTATGCCCGGTCCTACCTTCCGCCCGCTCGGCACAGGCACACAGTCGGTGACGGTGGCACTTGCCCCCTTCTCAACCAGCGCCCCTTTTGATTTTAATAACAGCATTGAGCTGGAGAACGATACTGTCTATCCGGTTAAAACGACTTTACCAAGCATGGATGTCCGCGAGGGATGGCAAACCTCTCTTGCGATGCTCCAAATGAGATTGTCGGGTTCCTCCGATATTTTGCGGCAGATTGACCGTTTTGAGTTAGATAATGGCTACTTTGGACCCAACACCCGAAATTTCACCAAAGACGAAGCCACTAAAATGACCCAACCGTTCGGACTGATGATCTTTAGTTACCAAATCAGCCAACCCGGAGTGGATTACAAGTCCCTTATGCCAGCGCCGTATGTTCTTGGCCAACGCGCCTCCACCATCCGCACTTATGCCGACTTCAACATGCAAGCCACACGGTTTCGCAAACCCATCGCTAGTTATAATCCACCGCCCTTCTTTGTGGAGAGTAATGACAGTATTGCGGCGCTCCCCGCGACTCCTCCAGGTGGAGATACCGGCATCGGATTTACCCGCAACCTCGCCCTCAATCCAATGCCTTGGGGCCGCTCGCCTTCTGGCAGCACAAAAACCATTCTCTTCAGTATCCCATCTACTATCACCTCGCTTGCGCAGTTCCAGCACGCCGACCTCACTGGCGACGATATCTCCGCCTCCGTTAGCCACCAACCGGGTAACGCGATGGGCAACTCCTACGCTACCCCCTTCGTGAAACGCGACTCCGTCTCTCAGACACGGACCGACTATGAACTCATCGGTGCCACCAACCACACTGGCACAAACCAATCCTCTAC
>JANYFB010000159.1 GCA_025362955.1 Akkermansiaceae bacterium | reverse complement strand
CACACGGCACTGGTTGGCAAGAAGTTCACCCACCGCACGGACGCGGCGTGAGCCAAGGTGGTCGATGTCGTCGATGACACCGTCGCCTTTTTTCAACTTCAGGATATAGCGGACGGCAGCGAGGAAATCCTCGGGAACCATGATCCGTTGGTCGGAATCCACTTGGATGCCGAGCTTCTGGTTGATCTTGTAACGACCGACACGGGTCAGGTCATACTTCTTCGCATCGAAGAACAGACGCTTGAGCAAAGCACGGGCGTTGGCGGCGGTCGGTGGATCTCCAGGGCGAAGTTTCCGGTAAATGTCCTTGAGCGCGGATTCCTCATCCTTCGCCGGATCCTTGCGGAGCGACTTGAGCAGGATTTCGTCCTCACGGCCATCGATGACTTCGACGCTTTTGTGGCCGAGGGCCAGTAGCTGGCGGACGATGCCGATCGTGAGTGGCTCGTAAGCCTTCGCAACCGTTAGTTCGCCATCGAGAATGTCCTCGAAAGGAACTTTGTGGCCGAGTTCGCCTTCGTCCATCGCTTCGCTGAGAGCGAGCGATTCAGGAGAATAGAAATGGCTGACAATGTCGCGGTCGGTCGGATAGCCGAGCACGCGCAGGAACGTGGTGGCAAGGAACTTGCGACGACGGCGGCGGCGGTCGAGATATACATAAAGCAAATCGTTGGTGTCGAACTGCACTTCCAACCAAGATCCGCGATCGGGGATGATGCGGAAGGAATGAAGAAGCTTGCCGTTCAAATGCTGCGAGGTTTCGAAGCAGATACCTGGCGAACGGTGAAGCTGGGAAACAATAACCCGCTCGGCACCGTTGATGATGAAAGTACCGCGACGGGTCATCATCGGCAGTTCGCCCATGTAAACTCGCTCCTTTTTGGTGCCCGTTTCGTCTTTCAACTTAAACGTCACATACAGTGCCGCACTGAAGCTTTCGCTATTACGCAGCGAGTCGAGAGAGGTGATCTTGGGATCTTCGATGTCATAAGTGACGAAATCGAGCTCGATCGCTTCGTCATAACTTTTGATCGGGAAAACCTCGCGGAAAACCGCTTGGAGACCCGCATCGGCTCGCTCGCTGGGGAGCACTTCCTTTTGAAGGAATTCATCGTAGGAGCGACTCTGAACCTCAATGAGGTTAGGTGGCTCGATGACTTCTTCGAATTTCCCGAAATAGAGACGTTCAGCCATGGCGTTTATTGGTATTCTTCTTACAAATTGAGCCCGAGCCGCGAACGGTCTCAGGCAGGGTGGATCAAGCGTTGAAAAGTGGAGTCGGAATCGGCGGGAAAATCTGGATAGGTAATGTTAGATGCTCCCGCCGGTTTCGACAGAAAGTCCCGAGACAGATTTCTCTGCCTCGGGACGAATCCGAAAGATGTTACTTGAGTTCGATTTTGGCACCAGCCTCTTCGAGCTTCTTCTTGGCGGTTTCGCCGGCGTCTTTGGCAACGCCTTCGAGGATTTTGGCAGGCGCGCTCTCGACGAGCTTTTTCGCGTCCGCAAGGCCAAGGCCGGGAGCGACTTCACGGACTGCCTTGATGACGGCAATCTTGTTCGGGCCGCACTCGGTGAGCACGACGTCGAATTCAGTCTTCTCTTCGACAGCTTCGGCAACAGCAGCAGGACCGGCAACGCCGACTGGTGCGGCAGCGGAAACGCCCCATTGTTCTTCAAGTTGTTTAACGAGTGCGACAGCTTCCAAAACGGTGAGCTTGCCGAGTTCTTCTACGAGTGTGTCAATATTAGCCATTTTTTTATTCTCCTTGTTCGGTATCGTCGCCTCCGGAGCCTCCGGAGATTTCAGAGCAACAGCCGTTGCGCCGACGAGGAACCATTATGGGTTCAGGTAACGAACGGGAGCCGCCGTCACCATCCATTCAGATTGTTAGTTATTCGGCGGCGGGGGTTGCGGCTTCAGCAGCGGGTGCTTCGGCAACCACGACGGCGGCCTCTGCTTCTGCAACTGGAGCGGCTTCGGATTCCGCAACCGGCACCTCTTCGGCCTTGTCTGCGGAATCGTCGCCATCCGGGTTGAATTTGTTTTTGACGATGCGGGCGATGCGGGTAGCAGGCTCGAGGATGGTCGCCAAAAGCTGGGAAAGGACTGCTTCGCGGGACGGGATGTCAGCGATGCTTTGGAGCGCCACGGCATCTAACACCGCGTTGCCAAGGATGCCCACCTTCATCTCGGGCTTCTTGAATTCCTTTTCAAAATTCTTGATAACCTTCGCGGCGGAGAACACTTCGGCATCACCCATGACGTAGGCCATTTGACCGGTGAGGTCGGCTCCGATGTCCGGCATTCCGGCTTCGGCAAGGGCTTTACGCATGTAGCTGTTTTTCGCGACAGTACAGTTGGCACCACCCGCGCCGAGGCGGTTGCGGAGTTCCGTGAATTGCTGCACGGTGAGGCCGGTATAATCGATGACGATCAGGTAAGGAGACGCATTGACGCGATCCAAAAGGCCGTTGATGATGATTTTCTTATCGGGATTCATGGTCGTTGGCTACCGGGTTAAGCGGATGCTTTGGTGTAGGTGGCGGCTTCCAAAGGAATGCCGGGGAGCATCGAAGCGGCGAGAGTTACCGCTTGGATGTAGTTGCCCTTGGCGGAGGCCGGCTTGGCGCGGACAACGCTGTCCACGAAGGCGCGGGCGTTTTCCTCTAACTGAGCAGGCTCGAAGGAGGACTTGCCGATGGAACCCGAAACGTTGCCGTTCTTGTCGAGTTTGAAATCCACGCGTCCGGCTTTCACTTCGCGAACCGCCTTGGCGGTGTCGTCGGTGACGGTTCCGGTCTTCGGATTCGGCATCAGGCCACGAGGTCCAAGAACCCGGGCGATTTTCCGAACTTCGGTCATGGCATCCGGAGTGGCGATCGCGGAATCGAAATCCGTGAAACCTTCCTGGACCCGCTTGATAAGATCTTCGTAACCCACGAACTCAGCACCGGCGGCGATGGCCGCCTCGGCAGCCGCGCCTTGGGCGAAGACGACGACGCGGACGTTACGCCCGGTGCCGTGAGGAAGAGAAACGGAGCCACGAACCATTTGATCGCTCTTCCGGGGATCCACGCCAAGGTGGAACGAAAGGGTCACGGTCGGGGTGAACTTCGGCGCCGGGAATTCCTTCACGGTGCTGATTGCATCGGTGAGCGAGTAGCTCTTGCCTGCTTGGACAAGCGCGACTGCTTTTTTATAGCGTTTGCTGCGGTGTTTAGCCATTTTCGTAATAGGTTGCAGTTCGGGCGGAAATTGCGGATTGCGTTTCCCTCCTGCGGGGTGCTTCGGGCGGGAGGCCTTTGGCGGAGAATGTAAGAGAAGATGTCGGCGAGACGCCAACACTCCTTGATTTAGTAGCCTTCGATCTCAAGGCCCATTTGGCGGGCAGTGCCTGCCAGAATCCGGCAGGCGGCTTCAGGATCCTTGGTATTCAAGTCGGGCATCTTGATTTTGACGACTTCCATGAGCTGGGCCTTCGTGATCTTGCCAACCTTGATTTTGTTCGCTTCTTTCGAACCCGAAGCAAGTCCGGCGATCTTCTTGAGGAGGTTGCCGGCAGGCGGCTTCTTGGTGATGAAGGAAAATGACTTGTCCTTGTAAACCGAAATCACGACCGGAAGCACGTCGCCGACCTGAGATTGAGTATTCGCGTTGAATTCCTTGCAGAACGCCATGATGTTGACACCTGCCTGACCGAGGGCCGGGCCGACGGGAGGTGATGGATTGGCGGCTCCGGCTTTGATCTGGAGCTTGATGAGTTTGACGACTTCCTTGGCCATAAAATAATGCGGTTAAACTTGCGGGAGAGGGGTGGTTGTATATTCGGAGACGCAGGTCGAGACATTTATTCTCTTTCGACCTGCCAATATTCGAGTTCGACCGGAGTGCTACGTCCGAAGATCGTGACCGAGACGCGAAGCTTGCCGCGTTCCGGGTCGATTTCCTCGACGATTCCGTTCTGACTCTGGAATGGACCATCGGCCACCTTCACGGTGTCGCCGACTTCGAAACTGATCGCTGGGCGGACACTTTGTTCACGCTCCTTGATTTGAGAAAGCATGGCCTCGACCTCACGCGGACGCATCGGTGCAGGACGGTCCTTGGTGCCGGCAAATCCGATCACGCCATCCATCTCCTTGATGAAAAACCAGGTCTTCTCGACCAGCTGGTTATCTTCCGTGGCGAGGTTCATGTTGACGATGATATAGCCGGGGAAAAATTTCTTCTTCGTCTCGGTTTTCTTGCCGCGGCGGATCTCGGAAACCATTTCCACCGGGACAAGCACCTCGCGGATATATTCCGTCATCCCCTCGGCCTCGGCGGTGCGGGCGATGCGGTCACGGACTTTTCCTTCCTGGCCGGAAAGGACTTGGACTACGTACCACTGATCGCGGAATGAAGAGGTTTCTGACATGACGGGTCGGTCGGAGAGGGATGAAACGGGGCTAATCACTTAGCGCCCGAGGTTGGTGAAAAATCCCACGATCAGGACGTGGAAGAAGTCCCAGAATTGCACGAATCCTGCAAGCAGGACCATGGCAATCAGGACAACGATGGTCGAATCGACGAGTTCCTTGTATTTCTTAAGTCCCTTGATTTTCGGGTCGGATTCCCAAGGCCAGCTCGCTTTGCGGAGCTCGCCTTTTACTTCGCCGAGAAAATTGGAAATTTTTGAAAACATGAGGTCGTTTGACGGAAGACTGAATGGAAAATGGCACGCCAGGGGGGACTCGAACCCACAACATTCGGTTTTGGAGCCCGACGCTCTACCAATTGAACTACTGACGTTTTGAGGCGAATCGAGGGCACCTCGTTTGACCGGGGTGCCCCTGAATCTAGCGTCCGGGTTTCCGCCTTGCAGCGAAAAACCGGAAGCCTCGTGCTAAAGGCTTACTTGATAATTTCACCCACCCGGCCGGCACCGACGGTGCGACCACCTTCGCGGATGGCGAAGCGCATGGTGGTTTCCATGGCGATCGGAGTGATGAGTTCGACTTCCAAGTTAATATTGTCACCCGGCATCACCATTTCAACGCCTTCTGGAAGCTTGATGCTGCCGGTCACGTCGGTGGTGCGGAAATAGAATTGAGGACGATAGTTCGAGAAAAACGGGGTGTGACGTCCGCCTTCTTCTTTGGAAAGAACGTAGATCTCGGATTTGAAGATCGTGTGACCCTTGACGGTACCGACCTTGGCGATGACTTGGCCGCGCTCGACGTCGTTCTTTTTCAAACCACGAACGAGGAGGCCGACGTTGTCACCGGCACGCCCTTCATCGAGGAGTTTGCGGAACATTTCGATGTCGGTGACGGTGGTCTTCTGCGTGTCACGGATGCCGACAATTTCGACTTCTTCCATTTTCTTGACGATACCGCGCTCGACACGGCCAGTGCAAACCGTTCCACGGCCTTCAATCGAGAACACGTCTTCGATCGGCATGAGGAAGGTTTTGTCAATCGGACGCTCAGGCTCGGGGATGTAGGAATCCACGGCATCCATGAGCTTCATGATGTTTTCCATTTGGGCGGCATCACCATCGAGGGCAGCCTTGGCCGAACCCTTGACAATTGGAATGTCGTCGCCTGGGAATTCATACATGGAAAGGAGATCGCGCACTTCCATCTCGACGAGTTCGAGGAGTTCTTCGTCGTCCACAAGGTCAACCTTGTTCATGAAAACAACGAGAGCTGGCACACCCACCTGACGGGCAAGCAGGATGTGCTCGCGGGTCTGTGGCATCGGGCCGTCCGCAGCGGAAACCACAAGGATGCCGCCGTCCATCTGGGCAGCACCGGTGATCATGTTTTTCACATAGTCGGCGTGACCGGGGCAGTCCACGTGGGCGTAATGGCGCTTGAGTGTTTCATATTCCACGTGGGCGGTGTTGATTGTAATACCACGCTCTTTTTCTTCGGGAGCATTGTCAATCGAAGAGAAGTCGCGCTTTTCGGCCAGGCCCTGGTTTGCCAACACCATGGTGATAGCAGCGGTCAGAGTGGTCTTGCCGTGGTCGACGTGGCCGATCGTGC
>JANYFB010000104.1 GCA_025362955.1 Akkermansiaceae bacterium | reverse complement strand
CGAAGCAGAAGGGGCAAAACTCGAAAAAGTCGCCCAACTCGGTCGCCGTCAGTTCGCCTACAATGCCCGCCACCTTGAAGGCGGCCATTACGTCAATTACACCTTTGAAGGCGCACCCGATGTGATCACCAAGATCCAGAGCCGCCTCAAGCTCAACGGCCACGTCCATCTCCAGCATTTCTCCCGTCTCGGCTGAGTCAGATAGGCGCAACCGCCTGTTTTTCATTCCGATAGATCCGAAATCCCAGTTTTCTCCCGCTATGGCCAATCTCAACAAAGTCATGCTCATCGGCAATCTCACTCGGGATCCCGAACTGCGGCACACTCCTAAAGGCACTGCCGTTTCTGAGATTTCGCTGGCAATCAATCGCAACTGGACCAACGAGCAGGGCCAGAAGCAGGAAGACACGACATTCGTAGAAGTCACCCTCTGGGGACGCCAAGCCGAAGTGGTCCAACAATACGTTACCAAAGGCAGCCCTATTTACATCGAAGGACGCCTTCAGTTAGACTCATGGGATGACAAAGAAACGGGCAAGAAGCGGAGCAAGCTGAGAGTCATCGGAGAAAATTTTCAGTTCCTCGCCGGCAAACCCGGAGCCGCGGGCGGCAGTGGCTATTCAGAACGTCCTCAAGGATCTTCTTCCGCCCCGCAACAACGCTCTGGCCCGCCGCAAGGCGCATCCGCCGCGCCCGCCGACGACTATCAGGAAGACGACGATATCCCGTTCTAATTTCCTGATAGGTTTTAACTTTTTCCCAAGCGGGGCCGCGCAAGCAGCCCCGCTTTTTTTGTCCCGTGACACAGGCATTCTTGCCTGTGCTTCTTCAGCTAGGATCGCCGTTTCCCATCAAGACGTCCGAGCAGGCTGGTCCGTGCGGCTTCGTATCGGTCCTTTTGAACGTGATAGATTGCCGCTTTGTCACTCCCTCTCATCATGCCGAAAATCGAAAGGACGATGAATAAAATTCCCACCAACGCTACTCCCGCCACTTGGTTTGAAACACACATTACGATCCAAAATATACCGAACCCGATTCCAACAATCACCGCGATGATTGAACCACCGCCCGAGGGTTCACAAATTTGACCTTTTTCGTCACGCGTCAGTGCGGCATCTCGGAATTTTTCCCACTCCCGGTCAAGGTGTTCGATATCGTTCTGAAGCTCGATGACTTGGAGTTTCTTGGCCAGGTCATCCGTGGTCCGCTCGATTTTATCCAACTGTTTCGTATGCGTCACCGTGGCGTCATGCACCACTTCTAACCGGGCGTTGCAATAGTTGCAGGTGACGTAGCGGATAAACTCATCCAATTCGAGATCAGCCCCGCAGCCTTGGCAGCAAACTTTCGTGACTTTCATTTACTTCTTTGCAAATACCAATCCGCTGCGGGATGGGGTGTAGATCTGCATCACGCCATCGCCCGAAACGGGATAATCGAACGCATGATCGATCCGACCGTGGCCACCGGTATCCGCTTGGTCGGTGTCTAACACCAACGCTCTGGTTTCCAATCCGGGAACGTGGACGTGATAACCGAAGATGGAATTTCCGACCGAGAAATTGAAGACGAAGATCAGGTTTGCCCGTTCTGCGACAATGATTTTCTGCTCGTTGTCGATATAGAGGTTCTGCGCGGGTGGTGTGGATAGCAGGTTGGTTTTCTTCGCAAACTCCATGAGCTGCCGGTCGAATTCTGCGAGCCAGCCGTATTTCAACTCGGGATTGTCCACTAGCGACCATTGACGGCGGCAATAGTGGTAGGACCAACCATTGCCCTCGCGCGGAAAATCGAGCCATTCAGGGTGGCCAAATTCATTTCCCATGAAAGTGAGCCAACCCTCGCCGCCTAACACCAGCGTCACTAACCGAATAAGCTTGTGCAGGGCGATGCCGCGCTCGATCACCGGATTTTTATCGTCCTTGGCCATGTGCCAATACATCTCCTTATCCATCAGCCAAAAGGCCAAGGTCTTGTCACCGACGAGCGCTTGATCATGACTTTCCGCGTAAGCGATGGTTGCCTCGCCGTGGCGTCTGTTAGCGAGCACGCCCCACAGCTCGCCCATATTCCAGTCCTCGTCGCGACTGTGCTTTAGCAGCTTGATCCAGTAGTCCGGGATGCCCATGGCAAGGCGGAAGGAAAATCCGAGTCCACCATCCACGATCGGGCGGCAGAGGCCGGGCATACCGGACATGTCTTCCGCAATGGCAATGGCTCCGGGCTTGAGGTCTTGAATGAGCTTGGAGGCGAGTTTCAGATAGAGAATCGCCATGTCATCGGCATCGCTGCCGAAGTAGTCGTCGTAGTTGCCAAAGGATTTATTGCCGCGTGAGTAATAAAGCATCGAGGTCACGCCATCGAATCTGAAGCCGTCGAAGTGGAATTCCTCGATCCAATAACGGACGTTAGATAAAAGAAATTGCCGCACTTCAGGGCGACCGTAGTCGAAGCATTTTGAGTCCCATCCCGGATGATCGCCCAGCAGCCCGTCATGGAAATATTGGTGGCCGGAGCCGTCGAAATTATTGAGTCCCTCCGCCATGTTTTTCACAGCATGGGAGTGGACGACGTCTAAAAGCACTGCCAGTCCCAGTCCATGGGCAGTGTCTATCAGGTATTTCAAATCCTCCGGCGTCCCGAAGCGCGAACAAGGTGCGAAGAACGACGAGACATGATAGCCGAAAGAGCCATAATAGGGATGCTCTTGCACCGCCATGAGTTGGAGGGTGTTGTAGCCCAATTTGGAGACGCGAGGTAAAATGTGGTCCGCGAATTCCCGGTAAGTGTGCACCCGAGGTTCCTCGCCGCCCATGCCGACGTGGGATTCATAAATCAGCGGCGCAGTGATCGTCGCCGGATCGAACTCGTGTCTCCAAATGTAAGGCTCTGGCGTGTTCCAGATTTGCCCGCAGAAATCATGGGTCGTCGGATCTTGCACCGCCCGCCGGATACAGGCCGGAATTCGGTCGCGTCGCGAGCCATCCGCGCCGACGATGTGGAGCTTCACTTTTTGCCCGTGGCCCAGCGCATCGCCTGGTAACACGAGCGACCAGACGCCGCTGTCCGATCCGGTCAGAGGATTCGCATCCCGGTCCCAGTGGTTGAAATCTCCGATAAGAGAAACCGCCTGTGCCGCCGGTGCCCACTCGCGAACCGTCCATTCGTTAGAGAGCGAATGAAAATGAATGCCGACGTATTTATGACCGGTGGCGTAGGCAGCGAGCGTCTTGGAGTTTTCCTCGATCTCCGCAAGCTTCCCGGAAAACTGCCGCATCCGCCGTTCGATGGCACCCTGATGCGGTTCAAGCCACGGATCATCTTGGA
>JANYFB010000095.1 GCA_025362955.1 Akkermansiaceae bacterium | reverse complement strand
TCGTGGAGAGTGAAACGGGCGGGGAATTCGCGGCAGCCGAGGTAAGGCTGGTGGAAAGCTTGGCCTTTGCGGGCGCGGCGTTTGAACATTTCCAAGTGTTTGCCAGCGGCTTCGTTAGCGGGGACTTCTGAGCCGCCACGTTCCAAACGGGTATCGAATAGATGGAGATGAGCGCGGACGATGTAGCGGACATCTTTCAGAAGCAAAGAGGCGCGTTGCTGGCGATTTTCATCAACGTAGATTCCAAGTTTGTCGCATTGCTCTCCTTCCATTGGAAGGCCACGCGTGCTGATTTTTTTGCTGATTTCGTTGCGGCGGATGTTGGTGAAGCGGATGGGATTGATGACGGTGATTTCGTCGATGATCCAACGGATCTGCGGTTTCCAGTAGATCGCCTCTAGAATTCCCCGTGCGGCGGATGGCGTGATCACATCGTAGGAGACGCGTTCCACTTTCATTTCGGGGCGTGAGAAAAGGGCGTAGTCGCCGGAGATTTCGAGGGTGATGGGAGAGTTCATGTGGGAAAAATGAAGGAAATCTAGTTTTTGTCAATTCAATTTAGTAAAACAACTAATAATTTTTTCTGTTTCCTCGCTTTCTTTGATGGATGCGTTTTTCTCAAGTCCATCGTCATTCCGCAGAGGAAAGACGCGGATTGAAACAATTTTGTAAATACAACGAGGGATGGTAATCTGCCCCGTCTTCTTAGGGAGACGGGGCTATTCATTGCAGATAAGAGGGTGGGATTTCGGTGCTTCGCCGGAGAGGTCGAGGCCGAAGTCTTCCGAGTAGTGGGTTTCCGGGCAGATTAGGATTTGGAACTGGCCGTCGCGGACGGATTCAAACTGGTGCTGGTTTTTGAAGAACTCGTTTTCGTAGATCTGGACGGTGTAGCGTTGCAGGGAGCGGAGGAGATTGCGGTGGAGTGGGATGGATTCGCTGCGGAGTTGTTTGGTTAGGTTTTTCGAGATTTCGTCAACTGGGATGATGATGGGGATTTGGTTGTTTTCGATGAGGCGGAATTTTTCCGCTGCGGTTTTGTATTGGAAGAGAAGAGGGAGATCTGGGTCATTGACGCAGAGGAAATCAGCCATGATGGATTTCGAGTCCCACTGGGATTTCTGCTGATAGTAGTATTTATCGAAGTAGGCTTGGACGGCAGCGGTGGAGAGGGGGGCGGCGGCATGAAGATCCAATATTTCGTGGCCGACTTGTGCGGTTTCGCGAAAGAAGCGTTCGCTGGCGAGATGCTCTGAGTGGAATACGTGGACATGGCCAGTGGTGAGGTTTCCATTGCGGTTGCAGCGTCCGGCGGCTTGGGCGATGGAATCGAGACCTGCCATGCTGCGATAGACGATGGGGAAGTCGATATCGACTCCGGCCTCGATGAGCTGGGTGGAGATGAGGCGGACGGGGAGACCTGCGGTGAGGCGCTGGCGGGCATTTTTCAGTTTCCGCAGGCGATGGGCGGGAAACATGAGCGTGGAAAGGTGGATGTTACCATCGTCCTGGGGCAGGAGTTGGAAAAGTGCGCGTGCGTGTTTCCGGGTGTTGACGATACAAAGGGCTTGGGGAGCGGCTGCGACTTCGGAAGCGATGGTTTGATCGCCGAGGCTATTTCGGTAGGTGATCTGGACGCGGTCGAGGTTTCTGAATAGGGCTTCGGTATCGGTGATGATTTCGGTGGGTGTTTCGAGTCCGATAGGTAGGAGTGAACTCTTTTCGATTGCTGGCTGGGTGGCAGTGCAAAGAACGGTGGTAGCGTGGTAATTTTTCGAGAACTGCTCGATGGTGCGGAGGCAGGGAGCGAGGTATTGGACGGGAAGGGTTTGGGCTTCGTCGAGGATGAGGATGGAGTTGGCGATGTTGTGGAGTTTCCGTGAGCGTGAGGTTTTGTTTGCGAAGCAGGATTCGTAGAACTGGACAGCGGTGGTGACGACGATGGGCGCGTCCCAATTCTCGGTGGCGAGGCGTGATCGGGTGGATTCATTTTCCTCGTTTTCCGGGGAAAGATTGCTGTGGTGCTCAAGAACGATGTTCGGCCCGAGTTGGGCGAGTAGTTCGGTGAAAACGGAGGCGTTTTGCTCGATGATGGATGTGAACGGGATGACGTAGATGATGCGACGCTGGCCATGGTTAATGGCGTGGCGGAGTGCGAAGGCGAGTGACGAAAGCGTTTTTCCGCCACCAGTTGGGACGGTGAGTGTGAAAAGGCCGGGTGATTCGGTAGCTTTTTCCAGGCAGTTTGCGACGACCGTGGCGCGGGCTTTTGCAACGGTTGTTTCGGGAACTCCGAATTCGGCGATCTTTGCTTCTAAAAGTGAGAGAGCCTTTACAAAAACATCCTTTGGTTTCTCGGGTCGGAGCGCGGCTTGCGCTGGATTCATAAATGACTCGGTGGCGAGGAAATCAGCATCAACGAGGCAGGAGAAGAGCATCCGCTGGAAAAAAGACAGAGGGAAGGCGTTGTCTTTGCTCGCGAGGAATGAGGGTGGCGTCGGAATGCTTTCCAAGAGTAACTCAGGCGGAATGTCAGTTGTTCTTGGAATTTCCTTTAGGAAGCGCTTCTCCAAGCTGGCTCCAGTGCTGCGGGAGTCGAGTAGTCCGCTGTGATGTCCGGCGATGGCATTGGCGATGATGTGACCGAATGCCTTATGCCTAGATATGGCGAGCCGTGCGCCAGCAGTCGTGTGGTCGATTTTTCCCCGGATTTCGGATGCGTGGGGATCTGAAGCTGTGGAGAGGTATTTCTGAAAGTCGTGCGAATATTTTCCGAGGTCATGCCAAAGGCCGGTGAGGTAGCCCCATTCCCGGGCGGATCTGAACTCTATGGATTCAGGGCGGAACATTTCGGAGGTGAACTTGGCGGTCCA
>JANYFB010000053.1 GCA_025362955.1 Akkermansiaceae bacterium | reverse complement strand
CGCGGAGGAAGCCGCGGCGATTAGTACCTGTGAGGTGTAGGCTCATGGTTTTATTATGTTAGATCAGTCGTCTCCCCGGCGTTTCTGGAACGGTGCGCTTTCGACGATACCTTGGATGAGTTCACGAAGCGAGCCACCGTTTTTTTCCATCCGTGCGGTGAGCAGGTTGATGGTGGTGGAGTCGTAGATTTCCACCCCGCGGCCGATGGCGAAGGTGAGGAGTTTCTCGGATAGGGTGCGGTAGAAATCCTGTTTCCGTTTCCCGGCGATGATTTCCTTCAGGGCCGCGACATCAGCAAATGTTTCCCCGGTGAGCAATTTCCCGGAGGCGTCGATGCGTTGGCCGCGGTCTTGGGTGCGGAATTGGCCGAGCGCGTTGAAATTTTCCAGCCCGAGGCCGATCGGGTCCATCCGTGCGTGGCAGCCGCGGCAATCTGGTTTTTTCCGGTGAATTTCCATCATCTCGCGCTGGGTCGGGTTCGTCTTACCGGGTGTGGCGGCTTCTTCGAGCTTGGGAATGTTAGGTGGCGGCGGCGGAGGAGGAGAGCCAAGAAGATTATCCAGCACAAACAGCCCGCGCTTTACGGCGGAAGTGCGTGTCGGGTTGGAGGTGACCATCAGGAAAGTGCCTTGGGTGAGCAGTCCGCCGCGCTCCGGGTGTTCGGTGAGATCGACGGGTTTGAACTCCTCGCTTGTAACTCCATCGACCCCGTAAAACTTGGCGAGGCGTTCGTTTAGAAAACTGTATTTCGCGGAAATCAGTTCTTCCGCAGGGCGTTTTTGCCGGAGGATGAAATCGAAGAGTAATTCGGTTTCACGTTGCATATCTAACCTGAGCCGCGGATCGAAGGCCCGAGAGGCTTCGCGGTTAGTGGCTTTGCCAAGAATGGTTTTCGCGCTCATGGCCACCGTTTCCACGTCGCGTGCCTGAAGCCACTGACCGACGAAATTTTTTACCAACCGCTGCGAGCGCGGGTCCTTGAGCATCCGTTCCACCTGGGGTGTTAGGTTACTGCGAAGCTTGTTGTTGAAGGCAAGACTGAGCAATTCGTCGTCCGGCACGGAACCCCAGAGGAAGAACGAGAGCCGGGCGGCGAGCGAGTATTCGTCGAGCGGAACAATTTTCGCCGGGTTGTTCGGCTCCGCTTGGATTTCCACGCGGAATAAAAATCGCGGTGAGGCAAGGCAGGTGGCGATGGCCTGCTTGATGCCGTCTTGGAAATCATTTCCTGGTTTCCCGGCGACTTCCTTCACGATGGCGATAAGACGGTCGATCGTCTGATCGTCCAAGGGTTTGCGGAACGCCCGACTGACGAAGCTACGCATGATTTTCCGGGCGTAGCGTTCCCGTCCGGGCGCGTCTTCCGGGGCGGGACCGTCCACGAAAATCATCCGATAGCCTTTGGCGTATTCCCGCTCCTTGCCACCGAGCGGGCCTTGCACGACGACTCTCTGGACCGTTAGAAAAAGCTCTTCCTCAGCAGGTAACGGACGCCGTGCGGGAGTGAGGTTGATTTCAAAATTCTGGCGACCGGCTTTCAAAGGCACCTTTCCCGTGAGTTCGATTACCCGCCGCTGATCCCAGCCGAGCGAGACTTCGCCGACTTTCTTGCCGCCTGCGGAAACTTGGAGCTGCGCTTCATCGGTGGTGGCCTCACTCGCGCCTTGGATGGCATACTCGACCTTTACCTGATAGTCGCCGTCCCAGCGGATGTCCTGTTCCACCTTTAGATGTTGTTGCTTCGCAAATGGCAACCAACTGCCGTCGCTCACTGGAGCGCCAGCGGTTTTGAAATTTTTGCCGTCGATGTCCACGCGTGGCACCTGAGCCGCCGCGCCTTTGGGAAGGGCCAGCGCCACCACTTCGTCAGCCGCAGCGATGTATTTTTCCATCAGCAGCGGGGAAATGGAAAGCACGTCGCCATTGTTATCAAAGCCATATCCGCTGTCGTCCGCAGGGAAAATCTCGCGGGTGTCGTACTCCACTCCTAGTAGATCGAAAACCGCATTCTGATATTCCGTGCGGTTCAGCCGTCGGATCGTGACGCGGCCCGGATCAGGATTGTTAGGATCAAGTTTGAAAACATCCTGCTCGATCCATGCAAGCAAGCGTTTTCTCTCGGCGGCGGTCGGCTGGTCCTTGTCGGACGGCGGCATGATCTGGCTGCGGACGTTGCGCCATACCGTGAGCCATTGTTTCCGGTCGTTGAGATGGGCGGATAGATCCTTGAAATCGTCGAGCGAAAATTTACCCTTGGATTCACCATCGCCGTGGCAATGGTAGCAGTTTTTTTCTAACAACGGAACGATTTCCTTGGTGTAGGTCGTCGCGGGATCGGCAATGGCGCAAGGATTCGTTAGAAATCCCGCGATGATTCCGCGAGTGGTATTTTTTACCACGGCTGCCGAGAGCGAGCTAGAGATCACGGAAACGGTGCGAAAATTATTTCACAGGATAGCCCTGCCAGAGCCATTCGAGTGCGCTGGGCAGAGTTTGGCGAGTGACTTTACCGTCGGTGTGGCCCGCGTTTTTCGCGAAGACGTAGCGGTAGTCATATCCCTTCGCCTTGAGTTCGGCAGCCATTCGCTGGTTCGCCATGACCCAGTTATGGAAGGATGCTTCGTCGCGATCCCAGCCATTGTCTTTCTCGCTGACTTCAAGCCAGATGCGGAGAGGCTTTTTGACACTGCGTTTGATGAGATTTTCGTGATACTCCCATGCGCCGTGCGGGGTTTTGCGATCTACGGGAAATTGCTGGTTCACATAAGTTCCCGAATAGGTGAGAACTTTCCGATAAAGTTCCGGATGATACCAAGCCATGGTGAATGCCGCCGCGCCGCCGGAGCTGCCGCCCATTGTCGCCCGGCCTTCGGGGTTTTTGGTGAAGGTGATTTTGTAATCCTCACTGATTTTTGGCAGAACTTCCTTTTCGATGAATTCCGTGTATTTTCCGGAAACGGTGTCGTATTCGAGTCCGCGCTGGCTCCCTAACGAGTCCCCGCCACCGGAGTTGATCATCACGGCGATCATTACAGGCAGGCGCTTTTGTTGGATCATGTTATCTAGGACTTTCGGCAGCACGCCCTTATAGCCGAGTCCATCCTGCGCGACGATGAACGCCGCTTCCTTGCCCGACTCATACTGCGCCGGGATGTAAACCGCGACCTTCCGCTGATAGGGGACAATGCCCGGCTGGTTTTTCGCGATGCCTTGGTAGATTTTGCTATCCTTCGAATCCATCGTGAACTCAACGATCTTCCCCTCGGGCACACCGGGCTGGGCTTTTGTTTCCGGGGCGTCAACATAGTCAGGGCCGATGGTGGATTCCGCCTCCTCCGCCGCCGGGCACGAGGCGGAAATCAGGGAAACCAGGACAGAACAATAAAGGAGGCAGGGCAGGTTTTTCATGGATTGAATGATTTGATACTCTGATCGGGACCATATTCTGTCGCGCATTTTCCGCAGCCTCTAAAAAAAGAGAGTTGCGGAGCCTAGGGTTCGGCTTGCTAGACTCTAGGGGTGAACGGTGATTTCGAAGAAACAGCGAAAGTTAAGCCATGGCTGCCGTTCGTGGGTATCATCGCCGCAAGCGCACTGGCTCACCTCTGGTGCTTGGACTCGCAATTCTACATGGATGACATCACGCAAGTCCGAGATAGCGACGTCGTCCGGTCTGGGCATTTCACCCAAATGTTGCTAATCGCGTGGACCTATTTTAGTTACCATATTCAATATCGATTATTCGGGATGTCCCCGGTCGGGTTTCACGCGATGAACTGGGTGCTGCACACCTCGGTCGCCTGCGTCGTGTTCGGCTTCGGTCGGGATTTCCTCCGTGGTCGATGGCCTCCGGGAGTTGCCTTGTTGGGCGCGCTGTTGTTCGCAGTGCACCCGCTCGCGAGTGAAATCCCAAACTACGTGCGAACTCAGGACCTCGCGTGGGTGACGCTATTTTCCTTTCTAGCAGCTTGGTCGTTGCTGTCGTTTTTTAAAGATGGGGGCTGGTGGAAATTTGTCCCGTGTGGAGTGTTCATTTTAGGTGCGACATTTTCAAAAGGCCCCGGACTTTTTCACGCATTGATGGCCACCGGTGCGGTTGGACTCGCTAGTGCATCGCCGGGGCATTGGAGTTTCTTGCGTCGGCACGCTTGGAGGATTGGAGGGTTCACAGTGATCATGATCTCCGCATTGTGGCTAACAGGCTCATTCATTTGGTGGTCTAATGGAGTTCACCAATGGTCTCAACCCCGGTTCATCAGTCATGCCTACACGATTGCGCGAGTTTTCTGGGAATTTGCTTGGCGCAGCATCATTCCCATCGCGCTCAGTTCGGACCACCATATCGCCGAGACATTGGTGCCCCCCGGAGCATCGTTTTGGAACATCCCGGACCATGGCGCAATGTTCGCGGCAGGCGCTTTTCTAACACTAGCAGGGATCAGCGTGTTTCTCGCTTTTAGAAAACCCACGCGGCTGTTTGGCACCTGCATGTTTCTTTATGTCGCGACGATTTTATTTCGCGTTTTCTATCCGATCCCGGAATTCATGCCGGAATATCGGATCTACCCCGGTCTGCCATGGTTCTGTCTCGCCGCAGCCATTTTGCTGACAGCGGCTTGGCAATGGATGTTCATCA
Organism: Akkermansiaceae bacterium; assembly: GCA_025362955.1. Lineage (GTDB taxonomy): Bacteria > Verrucomicrobiota > Verrucomicrobiia > Verrucomicrobiales > Akkermansiaceae > Luteolibacter. The sequence goes on along the minus strand of JANYFB010000053.1, from coordinate 31,517 downwards.
CGATTTCCCCGCGTATTCCCGTAGGCTTACTGTTAGGAGTTCTCATCATCCTTTCGGCCAGGCGCTCGTTTCTCTGGCACGATCTCGACCGACTGATGGCCGATGTTCTGCGACAGTACCCGACTCAAGCCCGCGCTGTGTGGGAGCTGGACGACCGGGATCTCGCGTTGGGAAAATGGCAGGCGGTAATCGACCGCCAACGCACGGTATGGCCGGAAGTTGCCCGCCGTTTCCATGAGGAAAATAAGATTCTCGCCCCCACACGGGAGCTTCCCAGCGGCCATTTTGCTTTAGCCGAGGTAGCTTGCGCCGGTCACTACGCCCGCGCCCTTGCCCGGCAGGAAACTCCACTTGCAGGATTGCGGGAAATTGCGCGATTGGAATTGTATATGCACCGGCTAGGTCTTGATCCTGTCGCACATAAGATTCATTGGGATTACTTCATGCACGACAAGGGACTCGTTCTTGAAATCGCCGGGAAATTGCCCCTAGCCGCCGCATGTTTGAGGCGAGAGAATCTCCCGGATTCATGGAAACACGATCTTGAGCGCGTCGAGAAAAAACTCGCCGAGCTCAAGACGCAGCCATAATCAACCGGGTTATAGATCCACATGAATGGAAGGAACGACGATGACGTCCACTACCTCACGAGTCGGTTCATACACGCGGACAACACGATCGCCATACCAATAGAGTCGTGTATCAGGAACTACGACCACCTCGGGAAACCATGTATAAGGTACGGGTTGAAATGAAGCATACCATGTATCGTCGATAACATAGCCCCGGACAAGATGGTCTCTCCATCCCACCGGCAGGCGTTTAACATTTTTCCAGTTGTTCGCAAATCCAGGGGGAAGGCCATGCTCACGGTTACTGAAGCTGGCGAAATACCCCACAACGCGATCCCGATCCCTGTCAGGGAAATGCTCTTTGAATTCCCCCACTTTGTAAACACGTCTGTCGGTGCGATCCTCCTTACGATCGACATTTTGGTTATTGTTCCGACCATTATTGTTGGAATCAGTCCGGCCATTTCCATCAATGCGATCTGTTTTCGCGTCTGCCTTGTCGTCAACCTTATCACTCTTATGATCGGCCTTAGCGTCGATTTTATCTGTTTTGCGATCCGCTTTGTCGTCGATTCTATCAGTCTTTCGATCCGCTTGAGTTTCGATCTTGTCGCTCTTGTTATCGTGCTTTCCATCAAGGCTATCGATTTTCCGGTCTGCTTGATTATCGATTCTATCGGTTTTGCGATCCGCTTTGTCATCAACTTTTTCGGTCTTACGATCCGCTTGATTGTCGATTTTATCGGTTTTGCGATCTGCTTTTGAATCGATCTTGTCCGCTTTTTTTTCCGAGGTTGCGCCTGTGCCTTTTTTGTCCGTACCCTTATCGGGCTCAGCATGTGCGGTTGCGAGGGTTAGCGACACTGAAGTAAAGACGACTCCGAGCCATTTGAATGTTGGATTTGCTTTCATGTTTTTTGGTTTCTTGTTTGGGATAAGGCAATTTGCAGATTATTTAATACGGACTACCAGTACTCGGCGATCCAACATCATCTGTGCTTCGTTGCCTTGTGGATAAAGTGGGAAATTTTCGCCATAGCCATGAGCACTCAAAGCCGTCGCCGGGATCATATAATGACGAGTGAGTTCATCATATACCTTTCGAGCCCGTTGGGCGGAGAGTTCCATATTTATCTCCGGCTCACCATCAGTGCTGGTGTGCCCCTCAATGTCGAATACGGCGTTGGGATTGGCATGCAGAAGCTCGCGGATGGCGCGGGCTGTATCTTCCAAGGCCACGCTGGAATCGACATCCAATAACTCAGCCGTGTCCTTCACAAATAATACCGGTAGGGTCACATAAGGAAGTTCCCGGCCCTCCACCACTACCACATTGCGGTCGGAGTTATAGGTTCGCAAAGAGATTCCGGGAATAGGATTTGGCTCTGGGACAGGAATTGCCTTAGGAAAAATCGACAACTGCCTGCGCGCCATTTCCATATCTAAATGCCGCCGGGGAGGTACGGCGGGTGTGACCGCTTCCACCACCGTCGTTTCGGATGATGTCACCCGCCCATCCGGGGTCGTTCTTAGCGTTTCTTCTTTCACAACCACCACTGGCGGGGTCGTTTGGGCAGTCGCAGTAACGAGTGATACGGTAGCTAGTAGCGACGGGTAATACGATTTCATGGAGATAGATTAAAGGAGGACAAAAATACGTTGAAGCATTCTCTCGCAGCTATCGTGCCTGCTTGGGGAGCTCCTCCTCTAGCCGGGCAGAAGTGCCCGGAATTCCATTGGTACTAATGAAACGCCGGTGTTTCCACTGATGCGATTCAGCCGAGCTTCAGAAATTCCGACATCCCTACACCGTGCGCTTTGCACGTCCACGAGTCAAAAAACCGTGCTAAGGACGCTCAGGCTAAATTGGTGAAAACGGCCTGCACATCGTCGTCGTCCTCGATCTTATCCAAGATCCCCTCTACTTCCTCCATCTGCTCCTCCGTCAAATAGACCGGCTGAGTTGGCAGCCGTTGGAGGCTGGATTTCGTCGGAACAATCCCCGCCGCCTCCACTGCTTGTGTCAGACTGGCGAAGGCGCTGTATTCCCCGATGACGGAAACGATGCCCTCGTCCATTGTAAGCTCTTCCAGCCCCGAATCGATGAGTTCCAATTCTAACTCCTCCAGATCCCGCCCCGCAGGCACCGGAAACTCGATCACGGTTTTTCGATTGAACATGAAATCCAGTTGCCCGGTGTTCACGAGCTGGCCACCGTTTTTATTAAAGATAATTTTCAAGTTCCCCACTGATCGGTTAGAATTGTCCGTCGCACATTCTACGATGAACAGTGATCCGTGAGGACCTTTCCCCTCGTAGGTGATTTCCGAAATATCCGCAGCGTCCTTGCCAGCAGCGCGTTTAATCGCATTCTCGATGTTTTCCTTCGAGAGGTTCTGCGCCTTGGCGTTATTGATTGCCACGCGGAGCGGCGCATTGGATTCCGGGTCCGAGCCGCCGTTTTTCGCGGCCATGGTAATGGATTTGGCCAACTTCGGAAACACCTTGGACATCGTGGCCCAGCGCGATTCCTTCGCCCTGCGGCGGCATTCAAAATGTCTTCCCATGGTATTTACGGATTGAAAATGGACCGGAGTGATGCACCGGTCCGGAGATCTAAGCAGTCCCGCCGTGGGATGCAAGCGAAGTGCTATGTTTGACACCTTCTTTCATTCTCGTTGAGCAATCGGCTGGAGTTGACGTAACTCGTCTCCCCAATGAAGCTGACCCGGATGAATGAGATGATTCTAGGAATCGATCTGGGGACGACAAATTCCGCCGTCGGCGTGGTGGACTCGGGGTTTCCAATTTTGTTAGCAAATGAGGATGGCCGCCGGATCACGCCCAGCGCGGTGTATGTGGCAAACGACGGCTCGGTGGAAGTGGGAGCGATGGCCTTGCGGCGTCGCGGGCTGGAACCAGAGCGGGTGGTGACGAGCATCAAACGGCTGATGGGACGGCGGACGAGCGAGATTGAGGAAAATTTTCCGGTGGCGGTAAACGCTGGACCGGACGGGATGCCACGGGTGCTTGGGAAAACGGCGGAAGCAATCAGCGCGGAGATTTTGAGGGAAATGAAACGCATCGCGGAGTGGCGGATGGGTGTGGAAATCCGCAAGGCGGTCATCACGGTGCCCGCCTATTTTCACGATGGCCAACGTGCGGCCACGAAGCGGGCGGGCACGCTTGCGGGCCTAGAAGTTGTTAGAATTCTCAACGAGCCCACCGCCGCTGCCCTTGCGTATGGCTTGGACAAGCTCGAGGAAAAAGCGAGGGTGGCAGTGTATGATCTGGGCGGCGGCACTTTCGATCTATCCATTTTGGAAATGCAGGACGGAGTATTCCAAGTGCTTTCTACCTGCGGGGACACCCGCTTGGGCGGCGACGATCTGGATGCATTGATTCTCGCTCGTGTCATGCAACGGGCTGGAGCTGGGGAAATCGACAAGGCGGCCCGGGTTCGTCTAACGGAGGAAGCGGAACGAGTGAAACTCGCTCTCTCGACCGATGAGGAAGCGATCTTCCGCGTCCCTTTCTACGATGGAAGCCGTAGTTTGGAAGTGCCAATTACGCGTCAAGAGCTGGAAAAACTCGCAGCTCCGTGGATTGGCAAAACGCTGCACCTCTGTCGCCGGGCGCTAGCGGACGCGGCGCTCAAGCCAGAAGATTTGAGCGCGGTGGTGGTGGTCGGCGGCAGCACCCGGATGCCTGCGGTCCGGCGGGCGGTGACAGAGCTTTTCGGGCGCGAGCCGGATCTTTCGCAGCATCCCGATGAAGCGATCGCGCTGGGGGCGACGATTCAGGGCGGGGTCATGAGCGGTGCGCTGCGGAAGATGATCTTGCTAGATGTGACGCCTCTAAGCCTCGGGATAGAGACCTTCGGCGGCTTGATGAATGTCCTGATCCCGCGCAATACGACAATCCCGTGCAAGGCGGGTGAACTGTTCACCAACGCCGCGGATGGCCAAGCGGCGATGCGCGTGCGGGTGCTTCAAGGCGAACGGGAGATGGCCAAGGACAATTGGGAGCTGGGCAATTTCAACGTGGCTTTTTCCCAATCGGCAAAAGGCCAGGCGCGAGTGGGCGTCCAATTCAAGATCGACGAAAATGGAATCTTGGAAGCACTTGCCCGCGACGTTTCCAGCGGAATCGACACGGTGATCCAGATCCAAAGCGCGGCGGTCAATGTGGCTGACTCAGCGGTGGAAGCGATGGTCAGCGAGTCGGTGAAGCACGCCTTCGAGGACATGGCAGGGCGGATTTTCACCGAGGCGAAAATGAAGGCGGAGGAACTGCTGCCCGCCGTGGAGGCTGTTTTGAGCCAGGGACTTGCGATGGACGACGAGCGCGGAGAAATCGAAGCAGCTGTGACTGCTGTCCAAACCGCATTGGCGAATGGCGCGGCCAATCCCCTGAAAGCGGCGGTGCATCGACTGGACGTTGCGACTGAAGCCCTTGCCGCTCGGCTGGTGGAGCAGGCGATGGACGCCGCTCTTGATCGCCAGTTGATCGGAGAATAAGGTCAAAGCCGCTTGCAAGCGCCGGTTAGCGCCTTCACCTTGCCTAGCCTTTCATTTCCCTCGATGCATCCCAATCTATCTGACCCTAACAATCACGTTCCCGACGTTTCTGCGGACGACTGCTGGGACGATGATGAGGAGGAGTGCCTTTCTCATGAAATCAAGATTTCTACGGTATTACCTCCTAGGCGCACCGTTGCCGACCGTGCATCTGCTGAAACGACGGGCGAAATTCCTCAGTCGGGGCTGAGAATCGAGTCGAACCTGGTTCGGGTGCTTGCCTCGGAGCCCTTACACAGGATCGAAGTTCAAGAATTCAATGGCGATGTCATCCGGCTGGAAGAAGCCGAAACACCCCCCCCCAAGGTTGCCCGGCAGGTTAAGTATCACGAGCGAGGGGTCCGCGCTGAGAGCGAAAAGGGTCCGCGCGGGGAGGGGCGCGAGTGGGGAATCGCGGATCGGACTCCCGTGCGGTGGACACTGGCCGCCGGGGCTGGCGTGGCGGCGATTGTCATCTTGGCGATGGTTTTCCTGCCGATGTTCAATGCGATGAATGCCCCAAAAATCGACCCGGAAAAAGGCGCGCTCAAAGTGGAAATTGAGGAAAAAATCGAAGGCATGGAGGCTCAAGATCGCCTGTTGATGAAGCAATCCGAAGCGATGCAGATTTTCCGCGCCTATGCTCAGGCGGTAGATTCGGATGAGATCGTGCCGTTAGTTAGGAATGGCGCGGCCATGAAGGAAGCACTCCGCGCCCATTGGCAGCCCTTGGAAGTCTCCAAATCATGGGCACCAGCTTCCAATTCCTCCTGGGGCGTGATGGAGCAAGCGGGGCATGCTTGTGCGTTGTTAGAAGGGACTTTACCTGATCACTCAAAATTCACCGCCTATTTTATCAACGAGGGCGACCGGCTCTTGCTCGATTGGAAAGCAACGTCCGTATTCAGCTCGGCTCCATTTACGCTACTGGAACAGAATCGAGGCGACCCGAGCGAAATCCGCGGGATGATTTCCACCGCCGACTATTATACCTCCGCTTGGCCAGAGGAGGACTATCAATGCTACCGTTTTTTATCACCAGATGGGCAATCTTCCCTCTGGTGCTATGGCCGCAGGGATTCCCAGAGCGGGGCTGCGATCAACGAGCTTTTCCGGAAAGGTGAAATCATTGAGGAGTCGCAGAGTTCGCGGAAAATCACCCTCCGCTTGGAACGGGGACCTGCCGAAGCGCAACCAAATCAATGGTTAATCGGGGAGATGCTTCACATTGACTGGTTGGCACCCTAAACTTTGCCCGTGAGCGAAAAAAACACCTCTTGGTTTCACTGCGGACGCTGCGGCTCCTTGTTTGAATCTCCGCTTGGTGAATCCGACGACAGGCACTGCCCATCTTGCGGCTGCAAACCTTCCCTCGGCATCGAAACCCCTGCCTCGGAACCAGGAGCTTTGCCGCAAGGTGAACCCGCAACTTCTACGGAAAAAATCGCCCTTCCTCTCATTCGCGAAAAACAGGCGGTGAGAAAACGGAGGCGAACCTATTTCATGGGAAAGCTGGTGGGAGGCTGGATGCTGGTGCTGATCGTGATTGTTTTGGGAGCAAAGTATCTATACCAGGAAGACCCCACAACCTCAAAACCATTTGTTGCCCAAAGCGCTGGCAAGGAAGTCGTAGCCGCAGCGGATATCATGCTGTTGGACAATGCCATCCCCCTTTGCAACCAGGTATTTTCCTCGTATCTCTCGTCTGGAACAGACGAAGAACGCAGCCAGTATGTCCTCCATCCCATCGACACGGCCGCCCGGATGTCCCGCTACTACAACCTTAATCCACTGGTCAACCTCGACCCCCGGACGCTCTCTCTTGCGGCAAATGCGGTGCTTCACATTCCCGAAGGTCGGGCGATTGAAACCCAGTGGAAATCCTCGGATGATCGGCTGATCGACGCGGTTTTCATTGAGGAAAAAGGCGAATGGCGACTGGATTGGGAGCATTACCTTCGTTTCAGCGACTATCCATGGGCCTTGTTCCTTGCGGGCAGCGGAGACGATCACGGAGAATTCCGCTTGCTGGCCCGCGAGCGACTTGCCGATGAACGGAAAAATGCAGATACCCTCAGCATCCGCCTCTATGCACCCCGCTTTGGCTATTCCAAAGATACCGGCTTCGCATCGCCGGAATTCCTGGTCCCGCGGAAGAGTAAAAGCGGTCGTTCGCTAGATGCCGCGTTCAAGTTAGAGAAAACCGGCAAACGTGTTTTCGGCGTCACCCTTCCCGACATCGACCCCGAGAGCTTCATCCGCGTCCGCGTGAAAATCCGGCGCATGGGGGAAACCAGCGACCACCGCTACGAACTCGAAGACGTGATCGCTTGTCATTGGTATTCCACCGAGGCTCCCGGCCTGGAAATTCCTGAACCGCCCCCGGAGAATTAACAAGACCTAGGGGTAACCTAATACTCCCGCTTCAACAGATGGGTGGCAATCTCCCGCAACCTCGCCCCCTTTTTTCCAAAAATCTTCAGCGCATCCATCGCTGCCTTGGTCAGCCTTGCCGCCTCTTTGCGCGAGGCATCAAGCCCGAGGATCGCCGGATAGGTGGATTTTTCCGCGGCTTGGTCCTTGCCCGCCGTCTTGCCTAACATCTCGGTGCTTTGGGTCACATCGAGGATATCGTCGATGACTTGAAACGCCAGACCCAGCGCGTATCCAAATTTTGTGAGAGCTTCCAGATTGGCCGGACTCGCATTGCCGGTCATCCCACCAAGCCGCAGCGAACTCGTTAGAAGTGCGGCGGTTTTAGCTTCGTGAATGCGGACCAGATCGCGCTTGGTCAGACTTTTTCCTTCGCCTTCCAAGTCCATCACCTGCCCGCCGATGAGTTTTCGGCTGCCGCCGGTTGCTGCGAGTTCGGAAATGTAATCTCGCGTACCATAGCGTTTCGTCACCACGGTGTTTGCCAGCACGATGAATGATTCTGTTAGCAAAGCGTCTCCGCATAAGACGGCCATGCCCTCGCCATAAACTTTGTGGCAAGTCGGCCTGCCACGGCGCAGATCATCGTCATCCATCGCCGGAAGATCGTCGTGGACCAGCGAGTAAGTATGCATCAGTTCCACGGCGCAAGCAGGAGGGAGGGCATCCGAAATTTTTCCGCCACATGCCTCTGCTGCTGCTAGACAAAGCACGGGTCGGAGGCGTTTCCCGCCCGCGAATACGCTGTAACGCATCGCCGCGTGGATCGTTGCGGGCCGTTCCTTTGCCTTCGGTAGAAATGCGTCCAGCGCGGCATCCACTTCTACCGCGCAGGTGGTAAGGTAACTCTTGAGGTCCATGTCGGTGGGCGGATGTTGATGGTCAATAGGCGATTGTTGATAGCGAAGAGGAATTCATTCTTTTTCTTACCACTAACAAGCAGCTCTCAATCATCAATTTCACAGAATCTCAGCAATTTGCACCGCGTTAAGTGCCGCACCTTTCCGCACTTGGTCGCCGACGACCCAGAGATCCAGCGCATTGTCGAAGACAAGATTCTTGCGGATGCGTCCCACGAGACAATCGTCCTTGCCGGTCGTGTCGAGCGGCACCGGGAAAAGCTTGTTGGCGATGTCATCCACCAATTGCACGCCTGGCTTGTTAGAGTAGGCGGCGCGGGCGGCGTCAGCAATCACCGGACGCTCGAATTGCGCGGTGATAGAAACCGAGTGGGACCGATAGACTGGCACGCGCACGCAAGTGCAGGAAACTCTAAGGTCCGGTAGATTCATGATTTTCCGCCCTTCGTTGAGCATCTTCATCTCTTCCTTGGTGTAGCCGTTTTCCGTGAATGCATCGACCTGCGGGATCACGTTGAACGCAATCTGGCGCGGATAGATTTTCGGGGTGAATGGCATCTCGTTCGCGATCGCCTTCATCTGCTCTTCCAACTCCACGATACCCTGCGCCCCGGAACCGGATACCGCCTGATAGGTCGAGGCGATGATCGACCGCAATCCGAACGCCTCGTGTAAAGGAGCCAGCGCCATTAGAGAAATGATCGTCGTGCAATTCGGATTTGCGATGATTCCACGCGGGCGGTGCTTCACGGCCTCTGGGTTGATTTCCGGCACCACCAACGGCACATCATTTTCCATCCGGAAGGCCGAGGAATTGTCGATCACCACCGCCCCCGCTGCTGCGGCCGAAGGTCCGAACTCCAAGGAAATCCCCCCACCCGCGCTGAAAAGCGCGATGTCCACGCCCGCAAAGGAATCATGCGTCAATTCCTCCACCACGATTTCCTCGCCCCGAAAAATCATCGTTTTCCCTGCGGATCGGGCCGAAGCCAATAGCTTCAATTTGCCCAGCGGGAAATTCCGTTGCTCAAGGCAAAGCAGCATTTCAACACCGACGGCACCCGTCGCACCAACAATCGCTACATGGGGATGATTCATTTTCAATGAGCCGGCCACTTGCGCCGGGCCGCGCAGCATACCGAGATCCGCCGCGCTGGCAAGCCGCCGTTATATATCCGGTAGCAGCGCTGCCCTCGTGGCTCCAGCCCATCGCTCTAACACTACTACCCTGCACTGAGGAAAATCCTTCGCAGATCTCACTACGACGCCTGCATCGATCTGCCATCATCCTTGTGAATCTGTCCATCTACGGTGCGACTTCTGAAATCCAGGCGGTGCTTCCGACGAAATTTTAAGCCTGTCTTGCCATGGCCATTTGGCCGGGTATGGTCGGCGGCGGACCTGCCATGACGCCATTTTTGAGGAAAATCCTGGGGATGAATTGGGTGCTCGTGCTGGTGATGTACGGGCTCTTGATTTTCGGCGTGTTCATGATTGAAAGCGCGGCGCGGCATGTGGCGATGACCAAGGAGAACCTTTCCGCATTCGGCAGCGCTGGGGCTTATTTCGCCTCGAAGCAGAAGTCCTTCATCCTCATGGGGAGTGTCGCGTATTTTGTGGCGGCGTTCATCGACTATCGGTGGATTCGTTGGTTAGGCATCCCGTTTTATCTGGTAAGCATGGCGTGCTTGGTGATCGCGATGAGGCAGGATGATTCCGTGCACCAATTGAAGATCGCTGGGATTTCATTTCAACCCGCGCAGCTAGGGATCACCTCGGGGATTTTACTCATCGCTTGGCTGGTTCAGGATTTGCCGAAGCTGCATCGTTGGTTTGCCGCGCCCTTTGTCCGCATCGGCATCATTGGGGCGACTGCGGCGGTGCCGTTTCTCATGGTCATGAAAATGGGCGATATGGGATCGGCGTTAGTGTGGATACCGGTGTCGGTAGTGGCCTTGCTTATCGGAGGAATTCCTTACCGTTATCTCACCTGCATGACCTTCCTCGGCGTGGGGTTTATTCCCTTGCTCTATTTCGTCGTCCTCCCGCTGGTTTCCAAACGTGGGCCAGAGCGGATCGATGTCTGGCTGCGGATGATGGAAGGAAAAGAAGTGGATATCAGCGGGGATGCTTACGCACCTTACAATGTCTCGATGGCGATCGGCAAGGCGGGCTGGAAAGGCGTGGGTTATAAATCGACGGTGGAACAAGGCTCGTTGCACGCCAAAGGCTTTATTCCTCGGGAAACCGCGCATAACGACTACATCTTCGCGGTGATCGGGGAAGAGCTGGGTTTCCGGGGTAGTTTGCTCCTTCTAACAGCCTTCACACTGCTCCTCATTCAAGGGCTCTTCATCGCGTTTTACAGCCGGGATGTGTCCGGGCGTTTGCTGGTATGTCTCGTGGTGGCGGTGTTTTTCGCGCATATTTTCGAGAGCATCGGCATGTGCATTTTAATCATGCCGATCACCGGAATTCCGCTGCCATTGATCAGCTACTCGGGGACCTTCGTGGTGATCTGCATGTTCTTGTTAGGGCTGGTGCAGAGCGTATGGATTCACCGGAATTGGAAACCGGAAACGCAGGCCAAGCAGGTGGAGGCTTAAACTACCGCCAGCGCTTCGTCGATGACTTCGAGCATGAAATCCGCGTCTTCTTGGTGGATGCACATCGGCGGCTTGATGCGGAGTGTATTTCCGAAAAGCCCGCCCTTACCAATGAGCAGGCCGAGGTCTTTGCAGCGCTCGAAAACGGCAGCGCATTCTTCTTTCGCAGGTTCCTTGGTGCCGCGGTCTTTGACAAGCTCAATGCCTAACATGAGGCCCTTGCCGCGCACTTCGCCGATGATGGAATGCTTTCCCGCAAGCTTGTGAAACCCATTGGTTAGATAAGCGCCGATTTCCAGCGAGTTCTGCTGGAGCTTTTCCTTTTCGATGACTCTCAACACCGCGCGGCCTTGTGCCATGGATACCGGGTTGCCGCCGAAGGTGTTGAAATGAATGCGGCTGGCGAGGACTTGAGCGATTTCCGGTGTGGTGATGACGGCGGCGAGCGGGCAACCGTTGCCGATACCTTTCGCCATGGTCACGATGTCAGGGATCACGCCTTGAGTTTCGAAGCCCCAGAAATGGGTGCCGGTTCTGCCGAAGCCCGCCTGCACCTCATCGGCGATGCAGAGGCCGCCGTATGAACGCGCTTGCTCGTAGGCTGACTTGAGATAGCCATCGGGGAAAACGACGGTGCCGCCGACACCTTGGATCGACTCGGCGATGAAGGCGGCGATTTTACCTGGAGTGCCATAGCGGATCATTTCGCCGACATCCGCAGCGTATTTTTTCCCTGCATCCGGATCATCCATGCCGAAGGGGCCGCGATAGGTGTCAGGCATCATGGCGTGCTGGACACCATGATTGTGTGGCACGTTGTATTTCCAAGTATGATGGGATGTTAGAGCCATCGCACTCGGGCTGCCGCCGTGATAAGCGTTCCGCAAAGCGATGACATCATAGTTCTGCGTGTAGGCGCGGGCCATCAAGACGGCGAGATCGTTCGCCTCCGAGCCAGAGTTGACGAAATAACAGACCTTAAGATTGCCCGGCATTTTCGCCGCAAGTTCCTTGGCATAGAGCGCGATGCCGGGGTTCAGATAGATCGTGGTGGTGTGGTTGATCGTCTCGTTTTGGACTGTCGCTGCGGCTAACACTTCCGGATGGCAATGGCCGACACTCACCGTGACAATACCGCCGAAGCCGTCGAGATAACGCCTGCCGGTTTCATCAAACAGATACTGGGCCTTCCCCTCCACGATTGTGATCGGCTTCTTATAATAATGGAAAATCGCCGGGTTTACGAACTCCTTGCGCAGCGCGAGAATCTCCTCAGGCGAGGGCCCGGAATAGGGAATCGGAGTGTAGTCGAACGGAGGAAGATGAGGCATGGAATCGGGTAGTTAGATTTTGACAGCGGCGATAAGCGAGGAGGCAAGCATGTAGGTGGGCACGCACGCCGCCATCGAGATCCATAACGCGGCATAGCTCCACATCGACCCTGTCCGCAGTTCCATCGGAACCGGGGCGAGATCCGCATTGATCAAATTTTCATCGGCATGATCGGGAAACTGCATGTTAGGACTTGGGCTCGCGATGCAAGAAATTCCCCCACCCGGTTTCGCCAATCCATTCGCCGTTGCGGACCATCACTTTTCCGCGCACGGTGACAAACTCGGCTCGGCCTTGGACTTCACGGCCTTCAAAGGTAGAGTAGTCGGTGGCCATGGAGTGGGTGGTCGCGGAAATTTTCCCAATCCATTTCGGGTCCCAGATGACGATGTCCGCATCGCTCCCTACCGCGATGGTTCCCTTGCGCGGATAGAAGCCGAAGATTTTCGCAGCCTGCGTGCTGGCACAGCGAACCAGCGTTTGTAAGTCGATCCGGCCACGGCAGACTCCCTCGGTGAACAACAATTTCACGCGTTCCTCCACGCTGGGGATGCCGTTAGGGATGAGGGTGAAATTTCCCGCCGTGCCAGTGGGCTTGAGACTGGCGTCCACACACTTGCTAGATTCAGGGTGGCCCATGTGTTTCTGGGTGGCAAAATCGAAGGGCGCGTGATCGGTGCCCACGGTGTCCACGGTTCCGTTAGCAAGGCATTCCCAGAGAAAGTCACCGTGCTCTTTTGCGCGGATCGGCGGGCTCATGACATATTTAGCTCCCTCGAAATCCGGCAACTCCGCGTAGCTGCTGTCCAGCGCGAGATAGGGAGCGACCGTTTCGATCCATGCCTTCACTCCGCGTTTCCTGGCGGAGGTGATCGCTTCCACGGCAGGGACACAACTGGTGTGGACGACGTAAACCTCGGCGCCTGTTAGCTCGGCAAAAGTCATCAAGTGGTGGCAGCCTTCCGCTTCAACGGTGACCGGGCGCGATGGCTCATGCCATTCAGGCCCGACCTTGCCCTCCGCGACGAGCTTCTTCTGGGTTTCGGAAACGAGGTCCGCGTTTTCACAATGCGCGGTGACGACAACGCCGAGCTCCTTGGCAAGCGATAAAGTCTGATAGAGTTCCGTATCCTCAATGCCGAAGGCACCTTTGTAAGCAAGAAAGACCTTGAATGACGTGATGCCTTCTTCCGCAACGATAGCTTTCAGCGCAGCAGCAGTTCCATCGTCGAAGCGCGTCACCCCCATGTGAAAGGTATAATCGCACGAGGAAATGCCAGCCGCCTTGCTTTTCCAAAGCCGGATCGCCTCGCGCGGATCATCGGCGCGCGAGGGACAGCACATTTCTATTAGAGTAGTGGTTCCGCCCATCAGTGCGGCCTTGCTGCCGGTCGCATAGTCGTCCTTCGAGAAAGTCCCCATAAACGGCAGATAGATATGCACATGCGGATCAATGAAGCCGGGAAAAACCAGTTTGCCGGAGGCATCAATGATCTCGCAACTGACAGGCCCGGATAGGTCCGGACCGATTTCTGAAATGACGCCGTCGCGGCAGAGAATATCCGCTGTGAACTGCGCGTCGGCAGTGACGATGGTTCCGTTTTTGACAAGCAAGCTCATGACCTGTTATTTCGCCCAGATTTCCCCGTCGCCATAGCCGAACCACCGCGTGGTTGTAGTTTTCCGCTGGGTGTAAAATTCGACGCCTTCCTTGCCCTGAATGTGGAGATCTCCGAAAAACGAGTCATTCCACCCGCTAAACGGGAAGTAAGCGAGCGGTGCGGGAACGCCGACATTGATGCCAACCATTCCGGCACTAACACGTCTGCGAAACTCACGGGCTGCCTTGCCGGAGTTGGTGAAAATCGCGGCTCCGTTGCCGAAGGCTTGGCGGTTGGCCACGTCAATCGCGTCGTCGAGAGTTTTCGCACGCATCACGGCAAGCACCGGGCCGAAGACCTCGGTTTCCATCAGAGGATTGGTTTCGTCAACATGGTCGAGCAAAGTCGGGCCCAGGAAAAATCCTTCAGGCGCTTCATCCACCCGCGTCGGCCTGCCGTCTGCTAGAACTTTTGCCCCGGCGTGTTCGCCAGCATCTATCAAGCCTGAAACGCGGGCCCGGTGTTCGGCGGAAATGACCGCCCCCATATCCGGTTGGAATTCTCTAACATCAGTTGGGCCGGTTTTCATGGCTTTCACCAAATCCGCCAGAGCGGGTAACAATTTTTCCCCGGCATCACCCACCGCAACGGCGGTGGAACCCGCCATGCAGCGTTCACCGGCGCAGCCAAATGCGCCATCTTTCACGGCTTCCACCGTGCGGTCCACATCGGCGTCCGGCATCAGGATGATGAAATTTTTCGCACCACCGGCCGCCTGCACGCGCTTACCGTGAGAGGTTCCCTTGCGATGAATCTCCCGGGCGACGGGAGTCGAGCCAACGAAACTGATCGCCTTCACGTCCGGATGTTCAAGGATGGCATCGACGCATTCGCGCCCACCGTGGACGACGTTCATGACGCCGGGTGGCAGGCCTGCTTTTTCCAACAGCGCGACGACCCGCTGCATCGTGAGCGGGACTTTCTCACTTGGTTTCAGTAAAAATGTATTTCCGCAGGCGATGGCGATGGGCCACATCCACATCGGCACCAAGGCAGGGAAATTAAATGGACAGATCCCGGCGACCACGCCTAACGGATGGCGGTCGGTGTGGCAGTCAATTCCTCGGGCGATGTTCTCAAGACACTCGCCCATCAGCAAGGTGGGAACGCCGCAGGCGAATTCGACGACTTCGATTCCGCGCCGTAAATCGCCGCGCGCTTCTGATAGCGTCTTCCCGTGTTCCGTGGCGATGCCGAGGCAGAGATCCTCAAAAGCATCATCCAAAAGGATTTTTGCCCTGAACAGGACTTGTGCTCGTTCGTTGGGCGGCGTGTCCCGCCAAGCGGGAAAAGCCGCTTTTGCCGAGGCCACGGCCAAGTCCACTTCCGCCGCACCACACATCGGGACGCTCGCGATGATGCTACCTCGGGATGGGTTAAATACAGGGCTTCCGGCTTTGTCCGCCGGATTCACCCATTTTCCCCCGATGTAAAGCGGGCAGACAGGATTTTCTAAAGGACTCATGATTGGGTTGGATCGGGCGATGCCACGGTCAACCCACTTCAGCGCATTCCGTGCCACTCCGGCAAGTCCTTAACCCTGAAAAATCGCGGTTGTCCCGCAGGCTGGCAATCTCAGGTGAGCTTATAGAAACTTTCCCCAAAGCGTGCCTTAAGAAACTCTGCTTGGGGTGCGAGCAGCTCGCTGAAATATTGAACCACCTCTTGGGGAACAGGCAATTCCTTCGTCTTGTGAATTACCTCGCTAAGACCGTTATATCCAGAGAATGCGGGAACGCCCAAATGTTTCTCGATCTGAACTACCAGCCCTTTCGGATCTTCCTGCACCTGATTGTAGGGAATATACAGAATGTTTTCAGTGGAATAATATTTCTCCCATCTCGGGATGTAAGTGAGGTAATCCCCCCGATGAATGATTTTCGGGGACTTTGCCTCTTCGATCCAGACCTTCGCCCCTTCCATATTCTTTCCCCCGCGGGTGAGGTTCATTTTAAGATGGGAAATCGCGCGGCTCACGGGATTGCGGATGATATAAATGATTTTAAGATCCGGGCCCAGAAATTTTCGGACATATTCCACTCCTTCATCCGGGAGAGCGCAATAAGCAGGAGTGATGTCTCCCAGGGCTTTGCCTTTTGCGACGCGGCGGTTGAAACAGGCTTTATACCACTCTTCGGTAAATGTATCAACCAACGCCAAATCGACCAAATACTTACAATAATTAAGGTTAAATTTTTTATCCTTAGTCTGGCGCATCAGTAGCTTTTTGATGCTTTTCTTAACATGCCCCAAGCACCAAGGGCGATTTTCAGGGATGTATATTTGATCGAAATAGTGAATTTCCTTGAATGGCGGCATCCAAATCTCCGGATGCTGTTGCAGCTTCACATAAAGCCAGGACGTAGCTGCCTTTTGGGCACCGATACAGAGAAATGAGGGAAGGGCTGATGAATTGGATTGTTTCATGATTCTGGTTTGAGGTGGTAAATGTAAGCAAGGCTGGAGCAGCGCCGGATTCTTCGCACAAATAATGTTAGACACGTTCAAATACAGATCTGGTCAGTGCTCGCAAGATCAGGAATAACAAAAAGCCCAAGCCGATGATGGTGAGCGTGGCATAGGGGCGGAGAGGAAAGCCCACATCTTCCGGCAGGAAAGGATTCTGAATCACCGAGAAGAACCGGGACTGGGCGATGGCAGAGCTTTGGGTCTTTTCCAACATTCCTTGGGCACCGGCCCGCAGACTGATGGCGAAGTCGAATTTGAGTTTAAGTTGATTGAACTGCACAGACAGGTGGTTGAGACGGTCCTTTTCCGGACCTGAGAGTTTCGCGGTTTCCACGTCGATCAGTTCGTTGAGCGAGCGGAGTTGACTGCGGACACTGTCAACGCGGGGCGAGTTGGGTGAGTCCCGCAGAAGGGACGACAACTCGGCCTCACCTTTGAGATACTCCGTGCGTAAGCTTTCAGCCGCCCTCAGACTCGCGGAAATAACGTCATCTGGACTGATGAAATTATGCTCATTCTGCACAGCAATCATCTCATTGCTAATCTCTTCCACCTGTTTGGAAGTCCGTTCAACCTCGCTGCGGATAAAGCCCAGTTGCTGATCCGCAATCTTCTGATTAATGGTGTTCATGAACGCTTCCGATTTTTTCAGAATGCTATCCGCGATTTTTTGGGATAATGCAGCGTTGAAAGTGTCCACAGTGATCTCGGTCAAGCCGGTGTCCTTGTTGAAATAGCCATAAATCCGTTTCCGATAATATTCGAGACGATCCTCAACCAAAGAATCCTTATTGAGCCGAAATACCCAGTCCCGTGATGGAGCGCTGTAGTGATCGATGAGTTTAAATTCCTGTTCCAACTGGAGTAAGAGATCGGTGGAATTGATATAACCGATGGCGATTTGCGAGTCCAACAGCCCCGAATCCGTCAATCCGGGCAAGGCGAGAGCAACGACCCCTGCGGATGCGCCTGAACTTTCTTGGGTTGATATTTTAAAGGTGGCGGTGGTGATAAATCGGTCTTGAGTAAACAACCATAAGTAAACGATAGAAACCGCGATCCCTATGAAATATAAGACAGCCAGGAAGCGCAGGATCAATTGTGAAAACCCGGCTTTATGTTTGGTATGGATGTAAGTTGCACTCATCAGTTGGAAGGTAGATTTGCGTCAGGCGGGGTCTCTGAATTTGTTTTGGCAGTCCGCGCACTTTGGCGGGCGGCTTTTCTAGCAACCTTTTTGGCCGCTTTTTTAGCAGCCTGCCGCTCGGCTTTTTTAGCAGCTTTTTTCGCGACCTTTCGGGCGGTTTTCTTGGCATCGTCCTGATCGGAGGCAGAATCGTTTCCGGAAGGGTTTTCCGAAGGATTTTGCCGAGCAGCCTTGTTGGCGGTTTTTCTAGCAGCCTGTCGCGCCGCTTTTTTTGCGGCCTTCTTGGCTCCGGCTGGCTTGACCTTTTTGTCGGTAGCCGGAGTGCCCTCATCACCGGGTTCGTTAGGGGAAGAATTCATCCGCGCCAAGCGCCGGGCTGCCTTTTTGGCCGCCTGTCGCGCTGCTTTTTTCGTGCTTTTTTTATCGGCTTCGCTACTGGCTTCCTGCTCCGCCGACAGGTTGCTGTCAGCTCGGGATTCCTTGGCCGGAGAATTTTGGCGAGCTAGCTGGCGAGCGGCTTTTTTAGCAGCTTTGCGGGCGGCTTTTTTTGCGGCAGGAGTATTTGGATCCTGATCGGTAGTCAGTTCGTCTTCGGGCGAGTCGTCAGATTCGGGATTGTCGGAAGAATTCATTTTTTCATTACTGGTTTTGGATCCTCGTTTCGGATGATTATTGTTGCGATGATCCTGCATGTATTCCGTGTAGGCTTCAATGCCTTCATCAATATTCGGGTAAAAATCTGCCATTCCGTCCCGCAGGAAAAGGGCGGACTGGCAGGATGCCTTGAGTGTTTTGAGATTGTGGGAAACAAAGATCAGCGATGCACGCTTCCGGATTTTTTCAAAAGCTGCTTTAGCCTTTTCTTTGAAAATCATGTCACCGACGGAAGTTAGTTCGTCGATTAAATAGACATCGAACTCGAATGCCATGGATAGGCCAAAACTTAACCGTGCCCTCATTCCTGAAGAATATGTCGTGACCGGCATATCGAAGTATTCGCCGAGTTCTGCAAAGGTGGTGACCAGGTTGATCACATAGCGGCTTTCATCCAAACCGAGTCCATTGATCCTGCATACGAAAAGGACGTTCTGCCGTCCTGTCAGAGACCCTTGAAATCCAGAGGTCAAGCCCAAGGGCCAAGAGATTTCCTGATCCGTGATGATCGAACCGCTATCAGCCGGTTCGGCTCCACCCACGAGGCGTAGGAATGTAGATTTCCCCGAACCGTTAGGGCCAAGGACCGCGAGATTAGTGCGGTCGGGAATGGTCAATGAGACATCGCGCAACACATAGCGCACCCCGTTTTTGACGGGATAATACTTTGTAAGGTTACGGAGTTCAATCATGGGGCGGACGTTGGTTAGCGCTGGCTCAGGAAATTACGATTCCCGTGAAACAGGGTTAGGCCTACTGCAAGGACGACAATTGCGAACGAAAAGGGATAAAATAATGTCGGGCCATCAACATGATAGTGGGGAAACAGCGCGTTGCGGCTCAGCTCGATCGTGTGGACGAGAGGATTATATAATAACAGATCCTGCGCGGTGGAAGGCATCGCGGAGAGCGGGAAAAGAACTGCGGAGATGAACAGAAGCGGTCGCTTGAGCACCATGACAACTTTTTCAACTTCATTAAAATGCGCGGAGGCGACCCCGAAGATCAAGCCCAGTCCGCTGCCCATCATCCAAGTGATGAGGTAGCATAGTCCAAGTATGTGAAGACTGGCGAGAGATATATTCACACCTAGCCACATGGCGACGGAGCAAAACAAGGTAAAGGAGAATAGTGTGGTAAGCAGCTCATAAAGAAAGCGTGCGATGAAGGTGTCCAGGGGTCTGACGGTAGGATAGACCAAGAGACCCTGATTGGCACCGATCGAGTTAATTCCAGACATCATGGGGCCGACGAACAACTGCATCAGCAAATAACCATTTAGAAGGAAAAAGGGATACGGAATTTCCGGGACGGTCCGTTCGGCGAGTGTCCCAATGATGAGGCCAATCACAATGACACCGAGCAGCGGTTCAAACAGCATCCAGAAAAATCCAAGCCGATATTCACCGAAGCGGGTGACGATTTCCCGCTTGAGAAGGGCATCGATCACCAAGACTTGGGTGACCCACGGAGATCGCTTGGGAATCGGGATGGGGGCGGACATAATGAATAGCTCGGTGTTAATGGTTCCCGGACAATTTCAAAAACGAATAGGCCGCAACCGAGTCATACATCATCCCGGCTTTTTGAGGAGAAATACCGTAGGCTACCATGAGGTCATAGAACATTTTATCGGCCTGCGAGCGTGTGATGCCGGGTTGGGTAAACAGCCAGTCATGGAAAACAGCGGCCCAGGTTTCCGGGTGGGTTACTCCGTCGCCCAAGGAGGATTTGACCCAAGCAGGCGCGGTCAGTCCGTTAGATGAATAGCCTGCTGGAACAACCCATTTTTGCCCGCCAATTTCGACTGACCACGGTTTGCGAACCCGATAGTGTCCGTTAGGCAGACGTTTCAAATCAGGCATTCCGGTGGCTTGGGAGAGGCGGGGATTCGTCGCAGCCCGTGGCCCCAATGAAGATCGAGATGCCACGGCGGACGAACTCATGGGAGCGCAACTGAAGAAAAGAATACCCAGGATAAGGGCATGGCGGGTGCGGATCTTCAAGTCTTTGGGAAAACCAGGTTAGTTTTGAGTCTTGGTGAGACGCGACAAGTTGAACGCCGCAGTGGAGGTCGGCACGAGTTGACTGATCAACCTATTCCAACGGGCCAGCGGCGCTTCCGTCACATATACGATGTCCTCACCCTGGATGGCAAACCGTTGGGTGAGGAGAACCGTAGCGGGATTCTTGAGGTCGAGTGTATAAACCCGATCTGGATTTCCTTTCCGGAAAACAAAGACACCTGACGCGTCGGATCGCTGTTCGTCAAGGCCGGTAGCAGCCCCCAATGCATCGGCAAGGGTCGGGTTCGCCACGGGAAAAGGGACGGTGCTGGTTCTATTAATAGCGCCCATGACATAAAAATGCTTCTCGGTATCCTTGGTCACACTGAGAAGATCACCTTCTTCCACAGGAAAAGCGTGTTGGCGGAAGGTTTGATAGTCGAAAACGTAGTCCCGGTTGTTGCGGCGGAAGGTGTATTTGAAGAGATAGTCGTCGGCGGCGGGTCCACCTGAAGCAGCCAGGAGGTCGAGGGACGTTAGATTGCTACGCTCTAGGGGAACGGCTCCTGGAGTTTTTACCTCACCAATGACATTCGCGGTATGAGAGATCCGCGCGGTCCGTGCGACGTTCGCTTGGGCGGTATTGGAAATGGGCTTTAGCTTGCTGTTCAGGTCGGAGGAAATTTCAGCGAGACTGCGATTCATCACTTGGATTTCGCCCACATAGGGGATGCTGACTCGCCCGTCCTCAGGGACTTCGAGTGGGCCGATGTTATTTCCCTTGGCGAAAAACGGACTTTGTTCGGTGACGTCCGTGATGACAAATTGCAGCGAGTCCCGCGCTCGGACCTTATCGGAATAGCTGTTTCCTTTCAGTGCTGCGGGGAATTGGTTCCCGCCTTCGGAACTACGACCTTGTGGTGGGAGATCGGCCCGGGATTTTACTGAAATGAGAGTGTAAGGCTGCTTGTTACTTTCGATGTTTCCCTTCTGAGGCCCTGGATCGGACATAATGTTGCATGAAGCGAGCGGAATGAGACAAAGTAAACTGAGCAAGCAGGTCGAAAGCCGATCTTTTGTCATGGGAGATGTGGGATACATGCGGGAAATACAACGAAGCGGTTTCGACCAGCGGTAGCCGTTTGAAGCCGAGCCCATGAAGAAGCTTTTGGGGGGCATGTCAAGCCCGGTAGCGCAAGGTGCGGGTTCAGCCACCCGTTTTGGAAGCTGACAGTTTGGCGGAGAATGGGCTTGGAACAAAGCCGCATTCAGGTCTATAAACTCCTCCCTGTAAGACGCATGAGATTTTTCGACATCACCCGCCTTTGCAAACGCGCGACATTTTCCGGTCCGAGCGGGATTGATCGTGTGGATCTGGCCTACTTGAAATGGCTGCGTTCGCTTGGCTCAGTAGAATATCTGGTCAATGGAGTCGCCGGTTTTTCAGTGATCGACGAGCGCCTCGGAGATGCCTTTGCAGACAAGTTGGATGCCATCTGGCACGGGGAAAAAGAAGGCTTTTCACGCAACCAGTTGCTCCCGTTCCGCGATACCGCACAGCGATTGCGGGTGGCCCGTAAATGGCAGGCACGCAGGAGAGGGTTGGCCGATATTCATGCCGCAAAATTTCTACAAGATCTCTGTGGCGAGGGTGTTGCGGGATTGGATTTATTGGATGCCTCGGCGGGAGAAGGTGCCTATCGCCTCGACAGCGCTTGGCGGGGCAACTGGAAAAGCGGCTGTTTTTTCGGCATCTCCCATTCAATGCTGGGGCGGACCGCTTATTTGGCTGCCTTGGCCCGACAAAAAAAACTGAAACGCGTTCTATTTATTCACGATACGATTCCCTGCGATTTTCCCGAATACTGCCGCGAGCACGAGGGAGCGAAACACCTCCTGAAACTCAGGAATGCCTTCCGCTACGGGACGCATCTCGTCGTGAACTCGGAATACACCGCTCGGCAGTTGGAGTATTGGAGGAAAATTCTCGATGCCCCGGAACTGCCGGTCGCCGTGATCCCCATCGGCGTGGACCCCGGAGTTCTCGAACATGCCAAGTATGAGGCACCGCCATTTCCGCCCAAGCGGCCTTATTTCGTTGTCCTTGGCACGATCGAACCGCGTAAGAACCACGCCTTGTTGATCCATTTATGGAGGGACTTCGTGGAGCAATTACCCGCCGACCAAGTGCCTGAGCTTCTCCTCATCGGTCGGCGCGGTTGGGACAACGAGACCGTTTTCCGCCTGCTCGACCGCTGCGAATCGCTCAGAGGTCACGTCCGGGAAATGAACGGTGTCCAAGATGACGAACTTTGGCCCTTGATACGGGGCGCGCGGGCTGTCTTGTTTCCCTCGTTCGTGGAGGGCTGGGGGATGCCGATGGTCGAGGCCTTGAGCATGGGCGTGCCGGTGATCGGCTCGAAGATCCCCGCATTTCAAGAGGCCGGCCAAGGAATCCCCACCTTGCTTTCTCCCATGGACGGAAAAGGCTGGGAGAAAATGATTCTCGATTTCGTCCACGATGGATCGCCCGAACGCTTGGCCCAGGAAGAACGGCTGAAGAACTATCGCCCACCGACGTGGCAGCGGCATTTTGAGAAAGTGGCAGCCTTCCTCGGCGACGGCGCGCTCGTTGACTGGTGAGGGGCGGGGATTGACAATGCGCCCGTCGCCTGAGGATGCTAACGGCGGATGAAGCGAGAGACGCAGGGGGAAGCCGCATGGATTTATCGCAAGGTATTGAGCCATCCGCTGCTTGCTGCTTTTTTGGAACAACAAGAACCTAACAGACAACCGATTCGCGTAGGTTGGGGATATCGACCCAGTGGCCGCGCCGCCATGCGCGCGGTGGAATCGAAGGGTGGGCGTCTGCTGCTTTTGGAAGACGCATTCGTCCGCTCGCTCCGGCCGGGTCACGGCGGTGCGGTCTATGGATTGATCGCGGATTCGCGCGGAATCCACTACGTTGCTGATGGAAATTCCGACCTGCTTGATTCCTTGGATTCCGGTAATCCCACAGGCTGGATGAACTCCGGGGAAATCGGTGATCCGGCGAAATTGATGGCCCGTTTTCGGGAAATCGGCGCGTCGAAATACAACTGGTTTCCCGGCGAGTATCGCGACGGACCCTTGCCTACCGAGCAAGGAATTTTGGTGGTCGATCAATCGCGGGGAGATGCCTCTATCCGCTACGGCGGACTCACACTCAACGATTTCGACCGGATGCTGCGAGCGGCGCTAGACGAGTGCGAGGGGACTCCCGTTTATGTCCGAGCACACCCGGATCATTTGTTTCGGGAAAAAAATTCCTGCTTCCCTGAGACCTTGCTCTCCGATGCACGGGTGAAACTGCTCCCGCCGGATCTATCTCCGACACAATGTTTTTCATTTTGCCACACCGTATTCGTCGGCAGCTCGCTGATGGGAATGGAGGCTCTCATCCATGGGAACAAAGTCGTAACTTACGGCCAGCCGTTCTTCGCAGGCTGCGGACTAACAGATGATCGCGGGTCCAAGCGTGTCCATCGCCAGCTGGCCCTAACGGATTTATTTGAGGCCGCCTACCTTCGCTACGGACATTATTTCGATCCCGATTCCGGCGAGCCGTGCGGCTTCGGCGCAATTCTGGAACACCTCGCTCTCCAGAAAGAAAAATTCCGTGAAAACCGGGGCCAATCGGTGACCGTTGGCTTCTCGCCATGGAAACGGAAAATCGTGCAGGACTATCTCCGCAGTCCCGCAGGCGGAATCACCCAGTTGAAGGACATCTCCGATGCCACCGCCCACCCGAATGCCCGCCTTCTCGTGTGGGGCCGCAAACAGGAAATCCCGGAAAATTTCAAGGGCAAGTCCGTGCGGGTGGAAGACGGCTTCATCCGTTCAAAAGGTCTCGGTGCCGCGTTCAACTTCCCCTACTCATGGGTAATGGATGAAAGCGGAATTTACTTCGACGCCTCCGCCCCTTCGGATTTGGAACATTTGCTGAACCTCGGCTTTTCCGCAGCCGACCTAACGGAATCTCGCGCATTAATCCGGATTTTGCGCGAAAAGCGTCTTACCAAATACAATCTAACCGGTGATCGCGTGCACCTCGATGAAACCCTTGTCCGCGGTCGGAAAGTAATCCTCGTTCCCGGCCAAGTGGAAGCAGATGCGTCCATCGAATTCGGCAGCCCGCAGGTGAAAACCAATCTCGACCTGCTCACGGCTGTTAGGGCGGCCGAACCAGACGCTTTCCTCATTTTTAAAGCCCATCCCGATCTGGTTGCCGGGGCACGTCATGGCAATGTGCTGCCGGATGGTTTCGCTACTGCGGCCGACCTCGCGGTGACCGAAGGAAACGTCCTCGATTGGCTCGATGTCTGCAATGAAGTCCACACCATGACCTCTACCGTCGGCTTCGAGGCCTTGATCCGCGAGGTGCCGGTGGTGACTTATGGAATGCCGTTCTACGCCGCATGGGGTCTAACGACTGACCGGCTTGAGTGTCCCCGCCGGACCCGGCATCTGACCTTGGAAGAACTCGTCTGCGGAGCATTAATCAAATATCCCCGGTATCTGAATCCCGCTACCGGGGAGTTCACTACGGCGCTCAAGGTCGCCCGGATTCTTACCTCCGATCATGTGGCTGGCGACAAACGGGCATGGCATTTGAAGGCCGTCTCGCAATTGAAAAAGCTCTGGGTGGAATCCGCTAGAAAATCGAACCAGCCTTGATCCCGGAACCTACATCGGCGGTTGAAAATCCCCTCTGGATCGTGATGGTGACGGACACCTACTATCCCGATATCAACGGCGTCGCGTTCACCCTCGCACGACTCTGTGCCGGCCTGCGGGGACGCGGCCATCGGGTGGAAATCATCCGTTCCGGGCAAGCCCATGGCGAGGATGAAACGACCGTATGGTCGTGGATGCTGCCGGGTTATCGAGAGGTCAAAGTCGGTGCTCCATGGCCGGGATATTTTGACCGGCGCTGGAGAAAAAATCGTCCGGATGCCGTCTATGTCGCCATTGAAACTCCGCTGGGATTTTCAGCCACTTCGGCGGCGTTGCGCTTGGGAATCCCTGTTGTCGGCGGCTATCACACTAATTTTTCCGATTATCTCCAGAAATACGGAGCGCACTGGATCGGCAAGCAAGTATGGCGCTATCAGAAATGGTTCCATGACCGCCTCGACCTCACACTGGTTCCCTCTCCCGATGCGTGGGAAAAACTCGTTGCCGCGGGATTCTCAAAGGTCAGCATCCTCGGTCGGGGTGTGGACACCGATTTATTCTCACCGGCCAAACGCAGCGAGGCGGTGCGGGAGGAATTGGGAGCAAGGGGAGACACACCCATCGCTTTGTTAGTCAGCCGGGTGTCTTCGGAGAAAAACCTTGGCTTGGCGATCCGTGCCTTCGCCCGCATGAGGCAATCCTGCCCCGGGATGATTTCTCTCGTGGTCGGCGATGGCCCCGCACGCTTAAAGTTGCAACACGACCACCCCGAAGTGAAATTTCCCGGTTACATGACGGATGCAAGACTGGCCGATTGTTATGCCTCCGCAGACATCCTGATTTTCCCGAGCGAGACTGAAACTTTTGGCAATGTCCTCATCGAAGGCATGGCCAGTGGACTCGCAATCCTAAGTTACGACTACGCCGCAGCCGGATGGCACGGGGAGGACGGAACCAACCTCCTCAAAGTGAAAAAGGGCGATGAAACCGCGTTTCTCAATGCTGCGGACAGACTGCTGGACCCTTCGCTGCGCGCGACTCTATCAGCCGGAGCGGTTCACACAGCGCAAACCCTCGCCTGGTCTGGGATCGTCGGCGGTTTGGAAAAAATCTTCCGCGAGGTAATCGGAAAACCCTGAAATCATGTCCCATCGCACGACACCGTTAGAAACCGGAACGATGCCGCCGGGCATCCCCTACATTATTGGAAACGAGGCGGCGGAGCGGTTTTCGTTCTACGGGATGCGGACCATTCTCGTGGTGTTCATGGTGCAATACCTGCATTTCATGGATGGGGCTGGCGGTCGGGAACTCTCCGCCAACCAAGCGGTCGAATACTATCACCAATTTGCAAGCTGGGTTTATTTCACGCCTTTGTTAGGTGCCCTGATCGCGGATATTTTCTTCGGGAAATACCTAACCATTCTTTGGCTTTCCATCGTTTACTGCCTCGGCCACGCCGCGCTGGCCTGTATGGGTTCCTACGGGCATTCCCCGTGGTGGTTGTTCGCCGGGCTGCTGCTCATCTGCCTTGGCTCCGGCGGGATCAAGCCCTGCGTCTCCGCCCACGTCGGCGACCAGTTCGGCAGAAAAAACCACCACCTCATTCCCCGGATCTATAACTGGTTCTACTTCTCTATCAACTTCGGCTCCTTCTTCTCGACTCTCCTCACGCCATGGTTGTTGGAAAAATACGGACCCCACTGGGCCTTCGGAGTTCCCGGCGTTTTAATGGCCATCGCCACCTTCATGTTCTGGCTCGGGAGGAACCGTTTCGTGCACATCCCGCCGTCGGGCAGCGGGTTTTTTCATGAGGTGTTTTCCCGTGAAGGCATCGTCGCCCTCAGCAAGCTGATTCCGTTGTTCACCTTCATCGCGGTGTTCTGGTCGCTCTATGACCAGACAGGTTCATCATGGGTGCTCCAAGCCGAACAGATGGATTTGAACTTCCTCGGAATCCCCTGGCTGGAATCACAAATCCAAGCAGTAAACCCGATTCTGATCCTCGTTTTCATCCCGCTCTTTACCTTCATCATCTATCCTTGGATCGGTCGGATTTTCCCTCTAACGCCGCTCCGGAAAATCGGACTTGGGATGATCCTGATGGTCGTGTCGTTCGGTCTAACGACATTGATCCAGACTTGGATCGACGCAGGTCAGCGGCCTTCTATCGGTTGGCAAATTGTGGCATACGTGATCATCACCGCGTCTGAAATCATGGTGTCCATCGTCGGACTGGAATTCGCCTACACCCAAGCTCCCAAGGCGATGAAATCGTGGGTGATGTCCCTGCTCTGGCTCTCCGTCTGGGGTGGCAATCAGTTCACCGCTCAGGTCAATCATTTCATCGCCATCCCCTCTTCCGCTGCGGTGCAATTTGAACAAGCCATCGCCAAACTCCCCCCGGACTGGCAGACCTCTCCGCGGACTGTCGTTTTACCGGGATACGACGGAGTGACCGGCACCGCTGACGATTTCGTCGCGCGTTGCAGCAATGGCCGGATCGAGTCGTTAGAAATACCAAGCCGCCAGATTTTCCTCGCCGCCGCCAGCCGGATCGAGGCGCATTCGAGCAAGGCTTTTCCGTCGAATGAAGAAGGTGCGAAATGGATCGGCGACGTCAAAGAACCATGGGGAAATCCGCTCACTTACGACCTCATCGACTCCTCCCACGCCCGCATTTCCAGCGCCGGTCCTGATCGAACTAACAAAACCCAGTGGGACCTTGGCGTCATTATCGAAAAAATCACGGGTGACGCGCCACCCACTTCCGATACGTGGTTAGGCCGCCGCAAGGCCGAACTGGGAATCAAGGAAAAACCCGCCCAAGCAGGATTCCAACGCACTGAGTTTTCCGGCGGCCAAAGCAAGCTCGAAGGCGCAGCCTATTTCCGTTTCTTCACCTGGTTGGTGTTAGGAACCACAGTGATCTTCATTCCTTTTGCCTGGCTCTATCGTCCGAAGACTTATCTGCACGACTGAGCTTTCTGCCAGGTCAATGATCCACCTTCAGAGCGTTCTGACTGAATGCTTGGTCTAGCAAGACTTGGCCGTCATAGACCTGCACCGCATAGCCGTAATACGCATTTCCGGTTGCCGCAACTTCGGTAGTCTTGGTATTCGCCGTTTTCGTGTTCTGATTCCGAGTCGTGGTGGTGATGGCGTGTTTGGGCGTGCCGTTGAAGGAAACGGAGTCACTGGTGAAATCAAGCGACGTCAGCGCATCAACCGTGACCTTCCGCACGCCATTTCCAACCGTGACCAGATTGTCCTTGCCCATCGTCCGCCCATAAAGAGTCCATTTCACGGAGAGATTTTTGATTTGGACGTTATCCCGGTTATCCAGTGCGATTTTAAGTTGGCATTTCTCCGTCCTCGTCCGATCGACCGATCCCTTGATCTTTTTGTAATCGCTGCCGTTGTCTAACGTCACTTTGAGAGACACATGATGAACCACGGGGTCAGCGGACGCCCCACCGCAAACGACCACTCCGCCTGTCACTAGAATAGCTTTCAAATTCCAAGGATTTTTCATGGGCGAACCCATAATCAAAACGTTTCCAAAACGCAAGTTCAGGATTCAGGAAAGCCGCTTCATCACTGCGGCTGAGAGCAGTTTCCCATCTGCCCGGCCTTCCGCCAGCTCCTGCGCGCGCTTCATTACCTTTCCCATGTCTGCCTTGCCGGTCGCTCCGGTATCCGCCACGGACTGCTCGATGATGGCCACTAGATCCCCCTCGGTCAGTGCGGCAGGAAGGTAGCGGGAAAGGATTTCAATCTCCGCCTTCTCCGTCGCAGCCAGCTCCGGGCGACCGGCTTTTTCAAACTGCTCGCACGAATCCACCCGCTGCTTGATTTGTTTTCTAACCACTGCGAGCACCTCGGTCTCTTCTAGGACGATGGAGAGATTGCCCTTCTCGATTGCGGCATTCATCAAGGCGCTTTTCAAGGCCCGCAAGGCGTTTAGAGAAACCGCGTCCTTGGCCTTCATGGCGGTTTTGATGTCTTCGGGAATCCGGGTGGCTATGTCGCTCATGCCCTAGTTCCTATCACGCCCGCCGACCCAGCCAAGCAAAACCCCGCACGCCCGTTTTTACTTGGATGTCGTAATTTAGATGCAGCCGGAACGCCACCATGGGTTCGCACTCGATTTTTTTCCGAAACCCACTTACGCCTGTCCCACTCCTATGAACCACCCGACCGCCACGAAAATCGGCACGCTGCCCGCAGCGGCTTTGGTGGTGTCGAGTATGGTAGGGACGGGAGTGTTCACGAGTCTGGGCTATCAGGTAGGAGATATTCCATCGGGGCCGGGAATCCTGTTAGTTTGGGCATTAGGAGGATTGGTGGCTTTGTGCGGGGCGCTTTCGTATGCGGAACTAGCAGGAGCCTTGCCGCGATCGGGCGGGGAGTATCATTTCATCGGACGGCTCTATCATCCTTCGCTCGGATGGACGGCGGGCTTGCTCTCCGCAGTGGTCGGGTTCGCCGCGCCGACGGCGTTGGCGGCACTGGCCTTGGGGAGTTACACGCATCGGGCGTGTCCCGAGCTGCCTGCGGTGGCCACGGCGGCGGCGGCGCTGGCTTTGGTGACGGGGGGACATTTGCTGACCTTGAAAGCGAGTGCTTGGCTGCAAACGGTGGCCACGGCGCTAAAGATCACGCTGATTCTAGGGTTCATTCTAGCAGCGTTTTTAAAAACCGGACACGGGGACATCCGTTGGGAGATTCGGCCTCGGGAAGACATTGGGATCATCGCCAAACCTGCGTTCGCAGTGGCCTTGTTATTCGTTTTCTATGCCTACTCTGGCTGGAACGCGGCGGTTTACATGCTGGAGGATCTCAAGGACGAGCGCCGGACGGTTTCCCGTGCGCTGGTCTGCGGGACGCTACTTGTGATCGGGCTCTATCTGCTACTGAATGCCGCCTTTTTGAAAGCTGCGCCCGGGGGGGATCTAGCGGGAGTGACCGAGGTGGGTCATGTGGCGGCGCAAGCGCTCTTCGGCGAGGGGGCGGCGCGATGGTTTAGCGGACTGCTATCGCTGGGACTGGTAGCCACGGTGAGTGCTCTGGTCTGGACCGGGCCTAGAGTGCTGGACGTAATGGGGCGGGATTTCCATTTCCTGCGGGTCTTGGCTGCGAAAAACCGCCACGGAATCCCAGTGGTGGCGACGATGATTCTATCAGGACTAGCCTTGGTTTTCGTGCTAACGGGAAATTTCAGCCAGTTACTCACCTACACCCAGTTCGCGCTGACTTTGTGCGCTTTTCTCACAGTGTTAGGGATCTTCATCGTGCGGCGCAAACCTGCGATTGAAGGTGCTTTCCGGTGTCCGCTCTATCCGCTGCCGCCGCTGGTTTTCTTGGCGATGACGGGGTTCGTAATGGTCCGCTCGCTGGTGGCGGAGCCCTGGCCGACGCTGGCGGGAATGGCGACGGTGTTGCTGGCCTGGTTGTGTTATTTCCCGCTGCGTGGAGGTCAGAGGAATTTTCGCTGATCCGTTTTTTGAAATGCTTTTTCCCGTCGAAGGTCCATCGTCCAGACAGCACTCATGAAACTTCCCTGCATCCTCCTGCCGCTGTTGATGGTTCTCACCGCCTGCGGTCCCCTCCCCCCGACCGCCGGGCAACCGCAATATCTCGAAACGCCACCTGCGAATTTCCCGCTTGTTTCCGGCGAGGCGGGAGCGGACGACATCGGGCTGTTCCTCGCGGGCAAGCCGGTGCGCCACGGAGCTGTGCTGTCCCGCCTCCAGCAAACCTTGGAATACCAATCCCACCAGCGAGATACTAGCCAGCTTTGGCGTGGCAATGTCCACCCGCGCACCAGTCTAATGGAATCGTGGGCCAGCGCGGAAGTTACGCCGGTGACCGGCGGGGGCGGCACCATTTACTATCCCTTCGGCGGTCCCGATCTCCTGCATGTGTGCGCCTTGTTTCCGCAGGCGCAAACCTACGTGCTGATGGGGCTGGAACCCGTGGGAGAAGTGCCCAAGCTGGAATCCCTGCCGCCAGCCGAAGTGCTTGCGACGCTCGCGGCCTTCCGCCAATCCACGAAAACGCAGCTTCTAGCGGGCTTTTTCATCACCAAGGACATGCGCTCGGATCTGGAACACAGCACCCTGCGCGGGGTTACGCCGATTCTACTCAGCACGGTCGCGCTGATGGGCGGCACGGTCGAATCCGTTAGCCCGATGTCCGCGGGTGGAAATCCCGGGGTGGAACTGCGTTTTTCCGATATGTCCGGCATGAAACACACCGCGTTCTACGTTTCCGGGGACTTGTCTAACAGCGGATTCAAGGGCGGCTATCAGCAGTGGGTAGCGGGTCTCGGAGGGAAGGCCACTTATTTCAAAGCGGCATCCTATCTGATGTACGACGACCGTTTCAGCAAGGCACGAGACTTTTTCCTCTCTCAGTCGCACGCGATTTTGCAGGACGATTCGGGCATCCCTTTCCGTTATTTCGCACAGGACCGCTGGACGTTCCGGTTCTATGGAAA